>JAEEXV010000142.1 GCA_016287975.1 Lentisphaeria bacterium
CTGCGCCCGCGCCTCCACGCCTCCCGCGCGCGCAGCTGCGAGTTCGCCCTCGGCAACCTCTTCCTCTGGGGACCCGCCTTCCATATCCGCTGGCAGGAGGCCGCCGGGCACCTCTATCTCGAAATGATGGACGAGGAGGAGAAGACCGAGGCCATCATGTTCGTCCCCGAAACCGACCGCCCCGATCCCTCCCCGGAATGCCTGCGCGAGGTCTCCCGCCTCGTCCAGCGGCACGGCAACTCCGGCGTCTTCCAGCACGTCAGCCGGGAATACCTCGACGCGCACCCCGATCTCGCCGGGCATTTCCGCGTCGAGGCCATGCCCGACGCCTTCGCCGAATACATCCACGCCATCCACGCCCTCGCCGACCTCCAGGGCGAAAAGTTCTCCAAGAAGCGCAACCTCGTCAAGCAGTTCTTCACGCTCTATCCAGACGCCTCCACCCGCCCCCTCGCCGACGCCGACCTCCCCGCATGCCTCGACCTCGCCCGGCGCTGGCGCCTCGCCCACGACAATCCCGCCTCCGTCTATCTGCTTCAGGAGGAATGCGCCCTCCAACGCCTCGCCGCCGTCCCACTGAACCACCTCGGCATGGTCGGTTATGGCGCCTTCGCCCAAGGCCGACTCGTCGCCTTCGAGTTCTGCAGCCCCATCGCAGGCGACCTCTGGGACGAGCATTTCGAAAAGGCCGACTTCGCCTACAAAGGGGCCGCCCAGGCCGTCAACCGCGACTGCGCGCGTCATCTCCGCGACCGCCACCGCGCCGCCTGGCTGAACCGCGAGCAGGACCTCGGCTCGCCCGGCCTCCGCCAGGCGAAACTCTCCTATCACCCCGACCTCCTCCTCCAGGAGCATCTGCTCATCCCGCGCGGCGTCTCCATAAATGAGTCGCGGGAAAACTTGACTGTCCCTTCAAAATGAAACCCATGCTATTGGAAAACCGTGAAACTGAAACCTTGGAATATAAGAAATCCACAGGGGAATTGAAGGATGCCATGATTTCCTTGGCCTCCATGCTGAATAAGCACCAAAGAGGAGAACTTTATTTTGGAGTGAAAAATGATGGCACAGTCATTGGACAGACCATCGGAGAGGCAACATTGCGCGATGTTTCTCGAACCATCGCAGAAGCCATTCGCCCTCAGATAACTCCAGAAGTGACAATGGAACTGCACGATGAACGAAATGTCGTTGTTGTCCGCGTTCAGGGAATCCAACGTCCCTATTCCGCATACGGACGCTGCTACATCCGCTCTGCAGACGAGGACCGCGAAATGTCCCCCACACAACTGCAGGAATTCATGACTTCAACCGCCCAAGTGGACAGGCTCGCGGAAATCCCCTCGCCAAACCAAGACCTTACGTTCCAGCAACTCAAACTCATCTATGCATCTAATGGAATGACTTTGCAAGAAGATACTTTCGAGCAAAATCTAGGTTTGCGCAATGCCTTCGGCCAATATAACCTGATGGCTTTTCTACTGGCAGATCATAATGACATCTCCATCAAACTCGCTATTTTTGCCGGCAAGGACAAAAGTGACCTCATCGTCCGCAATGAGTATGGCTCACAATGTCTGATTCTATCCTTGGAACAGGCTATGCGCAATGCCGAAGCGCTAAATGACATCCGGGTTGACACATCTTCTATGCAGCGAAAGGAATATAGCCGGTTTGACTTCCCATGTTTCCGCGAAGCTTGGCTAAACGCATGTCTCCACAACCGATGGGACAAACTTGTGCCTCCGGCCATCTATGTCTTCTCTGATCGCCTTGAGATCATCTCTACTGGAGGACTTCCTCCTGATTTCACCCCAGAAGAGTTTTTCCGTGGAGTAAGCCGACCAGTCAACCCTTGCCTACAAAAAGTCTTTGGTCAACTTGGGTTCATTGAACAAACTGGTCATGGCATCCCGCTCATTGTTCAGCATTATGGCACCCAAGCATTCGACCTGATGCAGAATTTTCTGAATGTTATCCTCCCATTCCAATGGGACAATAACACTGACAATAACACTGACAATAACACTGACAATACGCACCTTAACATTCTTGTAAATAGTCCAATACAATTTAAAATACAATCGATTTTGTCAGTCAATCCAACAATCACCATAGCGGTTATGGCGCAGCAATTGGGGATATCCGCCAGTGCAGTCAAATACCATTTGGGGAAACTGGAGAAGTCCGGTGCCATCAAGCGTTCGGGAAGTAGACGAAAAGGGAAATGGACGATCAAGCAAAAGACGCAATGATGCCGTCTAATGTCCAGGCCGTCAACCGCGACTGCGCGCGCTTCCTGCGCGACCGCCGCGGCGCCGCGTGGCTCAACCGCGAGCAGGACATGGGCTCGCCTGGCCTGCGCCAGGCGAAGCTCTCCTACCACCCCGACCTCCTCCTCCAGGAGCATCTGCTCATTCCGCGCGGCTAGCTGGTCATCTGCTTGTACATCGCGTAGTATCGGCGCCCCAGTTCGTGGGCGGAGGCGGTGTCGAAGTGCAGGGAATCGCCGCGGTGCATCAAGTCCTTCGCGGGGACGATGGCCGTGCCCCGCACTTCGGACACCACTTCGTACATCAGGCGGTCGATATGGTCGGCGGCGCTCTTCTCGATGAGCGTATAGAACGACGCCAGTTCCCCCAGGATGAACGGCACCGCCTCGCCCAGCCCCAGATCCCTGCGGAAGCAGGCGATGGTGTTCTTGAGCTGCGCCTTGAAGTCTGGCGTCGGCCCGCCAGTGTCGCCTTCGCCCTGGTGCCAGAGCACGGCGACGATCTCGCCGCGCTTCTGCGCCTCCCTCGCCATGGCAATTGCGTCGTCGTAGGGATGGTTCGCGGGGTCGTGGGGATCCACGCCGCCTGGCTGCCATGCGGAGATCGGCGTCCCGCCGACCGCCGTCGGAACCAGCCCGACCTCGCATCCAGGATTGTCCTCCAGCAGCAGCCGCCCGAAGGTGCGCCCCGGCCCGACGCCGACCGTGACCTCGCCTTCCCCTGGCAGCACGATGTCGTACGGGGACGCGCCCAGCACCTTCTCGCCGATGGAACCGTCCGCATTCCGCTTGAAGGTCCCGACAAAGTTCCTGTCCTTGTGGACATTCTCGACGGCGGGCCGCCACTTCAGATCCTTTCCGAGCATCATCAGCCCGGGAATCTCGGTCAGGTCGTCAGGCCCCGCGATGCCGCGTCCCGCCATGTTCGACTGTCCCGCCAAAAGCACCAGTTTCATCTTCGCTTCTCCTTATTCCAACCAACCCATCCCGCCTTCGGGGATGCTTTCCGTCGCGGACACGCCGTCCGCGTCAAACGCCCTGCCCTGGAACGGAACCGCCTCGGGCGCGAGATTCAGGACGATGTTCCGCTTGCCCTCGGCCCGCCGCGGGGCCCCCGTCACCAGGAAGGTGATTTGCTCGGCGTCGGATTCGACCACGACCGAGGCCAGGAAGCCGCAGCGGTAGCGGATGGTCCAGTGGCCCTTGCGGAAGGTTTCCAGATGCTCGCGGTAGAAGGCGATGAACCGCCTGAGGATCGCGGCATGGCGCGGCGCGAGGCACGTCAGGTCGAGCGAGATCATCGGCACCCCCGCCAGCGCCGCCATCAGGTGCCGCGCGACATTGACGCCGCTCTCCTCTGGATGGAACCAGACGGGATCCGCGTGCACAGGCACACCGTCGCCCAGCATCGCGCGCACCAGCGCGCACCGATGGAAGTTCGCCATGAAGTCAAACGGGACGTCGTTCGCGCGGAAGTTCGTCGCGAACTCCAGCATGGCGGGCGTGGCGTAGAACTGCCGGAACTCGATGAGCGCCTCAGGGCGGATGTCCCGCACGCCCGCCACAAGCTGCTTCACGTAGTCGTAGGCCGCCAGCCCATGCGGGGCATCGACATTGGCCCGCACGAAATCAATGAAGTCGACCTTGACGCCGTCGAAGCCGTATTTGCGGAAGGTCTCCAGGAAACGCGACAGGGTGTATTCCCGCATCTCCAGGTCGGCGGGGTCGTAGGCGGCGCTGCCGTCGTCGCACTCGTAGACGATCGAGCCGCGCCGCTTGAGTTCCTGGAACTTCTCGTGGCGCTGTCCGATGAGATAGGGCGCGAACCAGATGAGGTAGTTCATGCCCAGCGCCTGCACGCGCTTCACATGCTCCGCGAAACCAGGCAGTTTCCTCTCGGAGACGCGCCACGTGCCGATTTCGGAGAACCACTCGGGGCAGGTCGCGGGCGTCAGGCGCTTGACGGTGTCGTAGCTCCATCCGTCGTCGAGGATGAAGGTCCCGAAGCCGTATTCCCTGGCCAGCGCGGCGTTCCGCTCCAGGAAGTCGATGGTGTAGGCCGCGTGCGCCGCATACCAGGTGCAGTAGACGGGTTCCCACGCCGCCGCGGGAAAGGCAGGCGTAGCAGGGACCACGCATTCGCGGTAGGCGGTGACGACCTCGGGGAACGGCCGCTCGTCAAAGCACGCGAGGAAACGGAACGGCGCCGTCGCAGGGGAGACGGCGACAGTCCACGTCATCTCCATGCAGTGCCCCGCCTGGCTCATCGCCGAGGTGAAGCGCGCGTCCCCCTTCAGGCAGGTCAGCCCGAAGGCGCCGCGGTTGACGCCCGCGAGGTTGTACCACACCACGAACGGCATGTAGCGGTTCGCGGCGCTGGTGAAGTCCAGCCCCCAGGGCAACTGCATCGCGGGATAGTGCAGGTCAGGAGTCCAGTAGCCATGCACGTCGAGGATCGGCAGCGCGAACTTCAGCGTGATCCGATCGCCCGCCGCCGCGAGGAGTTCCTGCCCCACTGGCACCGCCGCAAAGCCCGCGCTCCGCGTCACTGGCGACTCCGCCAGCAGGACGCCCTTCGAGGAATAAATCTGGATGTCCATTGTTCTCTCCCCGTTCATTTGTCAGTTCGCCTGGCGGCGCCATTCGGTCCGACGGTTTCGGATGCAGTCCGCCAGTTCCACCGCGTCCAGCGAGACCTCCAGGTCGTTGACCTCGGGGAAGCCGTGGCGGAGGCGGTCGATGAACGCGGCGTTCTCGCCGTAGTATCCGGCGAGATAGACGGCCGCCTGGTTGAACTCGGAGGGCAGCGGCGCCTCGTCCCGCAGATGGAAGTTGTTGTGGAAGACCTCGATCCTGCCTGGCGGCTCGCTCCCCCCGCCAGGCGGGACCGTGTGCGCGACCAGCGTCCAGTGGCGCGTGTTCAGCGTGTAGCGCTCGAAGGTCGCCCCGCTGGAGGGCACGAACGAGACCACGCCGTAGGCGCCGTTGTCGAAGTGCGCGTTCACGAAGATGTTCGCCGCGGGCCGCTCGCGCCGCAGCGGCTGGTAGTCGAGCCGCGCGTCGACATAGCGCCCCCCCGAGATGTGCCGCAGGGCGTCGATGCCGTGGATGCTGGTCGTCGAAAAGTCGGCGTCCAGACGCTCGCAGCGGTAGAAGTCGCACCGCACATGCTCGACGGGCTCCTGGCACTCGTCTTCGAGGATGGCGAGCATCTGCGTGAGGATCGGGGAATAGCGGCGGTTGAAGGCCACCATCGCGGGCGTCCCCGTCGCCTTCGAGGCCGCGAGAATCTGCTCGATCTCCGCGCGGTCGCGGCCTGGCGGCTTCTCCATCATCACGGGAATCCCCGCCGACAGCACCTCGCTGGCCGTCCGCGCCGTGTCCTTGACGCCCGTCAGCACGCAGATGCCGTCAGGCTTCTCCGCCGACGCCATCTCCCGCCAGTCCGAATAATGGCGCGCGATGCCGAACGCGGCCGCATACGAGGCCGCCTTCTCCGCCGACATGTCCGCGCACGCCGCATACTCGACCTCCGAATCCGCCTGCCGAATGAGATTGTACGACGGCCCGTGCGCGCTCCGCGCAAAGTTGCCGCACCCGATGATGCAAATCTTTGTCTTCATGGTTGTGAACCAAATGTGGATGGAAAACGAGGCTCGGCTTCCGCCGCAAGAATGCGGCGGCACAGCACCGCGGGGGATGCTGCATGCCGCAGGCGGCGCGAAAACAGCGGGGAGCCCGCACGGGCGGGCAAAATGGGCCGCGCGGCAGGTGCGGGCGGGCTCTGCCCGCCTGCGCAAATGCGCCGCCCAGCTCCGCGAGGCCCGTGTGCCGGCGCGGCTCGGCTTCCGCC
>JAEEXV010000143.1 GCA_016287975.1 Lentisphaeria bacterium
CCACCGGCGCGCCCGTCCCAGGCGGCTCGTTCCGCTACGCCTACGACGGCATCGGCAACCGGACTTCCGCGCAGGAAGGCTCGTCCGCGAACCTCCTGCGCTATAGTGCAAACAGCCTGAATCAATACGCCTCCGTCTTCACGCCTGGCGTGATTCCGATCCGCGGGCGTGCCGACGCCGGCGCCTCCGTGGCGGTCACCGCGACCGTCGCCGGCGTCTCCACGACATACCGCCCCGCCCGCGACGGGCAGGACTTCTCCCTCGACATCCCCGTGGACAACTCGGCCGGGCCCGTCACCGCGCACATCGCGGTGGACGCGGTGCGGCGCGACGGGACCCCCGACCTCGACCTGAGGCGCCGCCTCTCCGGCGACTACGCCGTCCCCGCCGCCGCTGCGGAGGCTCCGACCTACGATGCCGACGGCAACCTGCTCACGTATGATGGCTGGACCTACGCCTGGGACGGCGGGGACCGCCTCGCCTCCGCCACGAGGGGCGGCCTCCGCCTGGAGTTCCGCTACGACTTCATGGGCCGCAGGTTCGAGAAGAAGGTGTACGAAAACAGCGTCCTCGTGAAGCACTCGCTCTTCGTGTACGACGGCTTCAGGCAGATCGCCGAGTACGACGCGCTGGACGGGACCGCCCTCGCGAACACGTACATCTGGCAGCCCGCCGGCCTCGAGGTCCCCCTCCTGCGAAACGGCGGGGAGTTCTATGTCTCCGACGCCAACAAGAACATCGTCGCGCTGCTCGGGGCGGATGGAGCCGTCACCGACACCTACCTCTACGACCCCTTCGGGAACTGCGCCCACACTGGCGCGTCCGACAACCCGTTCAGGTTCTCGTCCGAATACTTCGACGCGGAGACAGGACTCGTCTACTACAACTACCGGTACTATAGCCCGAGCCTGGGACGGTGGCTGTCCAGGGACCCGATTGGGGAAAAAGTTTCTCGTCATCTTTTAACAATAAATGGGAATGACAATATAAACAACATTGATAAATTGGGACTGTTAAAAGAGTGGTGCCATAGTTTTGATATGGGAGATGAACCTGACTTTTTGGTTCCAGAGGATTCTGATCGTTATGGCCGTGTCACTGATATTCCAGCAATTATGCGCCAAAATAACATGCCTGTTGGAGCTGCATTGATGGAACATTGGTTTTCCGGAAGCGGGTTAAAGTATACTGTCAGAATGGACTGGATATTACAATATCAACGCGCACAGAAAGTATATTATAATATTGTAGATAATAAACTTTATGCAAACAATAATGCACAGAAAGCAATTAAAAATATGGTCCATACTTATTATCCAGAAGCTGGATCTTTCGGGACTTTTGAAGGGAATATTGAAATACTGCATAATCAACATATTCAGCACCGTTCGGCTGGGGGTTCATTCTTGGATCCTCTTGACGACTTACTTGCTGCGCTCGGAAGATTTTCTTTTTATGTTTTAGTAAAAGGGAAGTACCTAAAAAATGCTGGTACTTATTGCATAAATCAGTTTGCTATTTATATACAAGATAGCTATGATTTTAACCATTTTCAGTATCTAGGCAATTGGAATAAAAAAGAGGGCACCGTTTCACGAATCGGCATATCTATGTGGACTTTCAATAGTACGTTTAGGAGTTACCAAGCAAAAACTGGGAAAGGAAAAGATTTTAAGGTCTATTCAGACTTGAAAATCCACGATGTTCCCGGAGGGTATTTTTCATTTAGATAGGAGAGACACTTTTGCAAAAGAACGGACTTATAAGCCTTGTCCATCACATCTTGCGACACAAAATTAAATATTTATCTTTTTTTTGTTTTTTTGCCATGGTTATATGGGTGTTAAATATTGAATTATTATATAATGAATTCATAAGTCCGATATCGCCTTATAAGATTGAAGTGAGATTCAAATTGTATACAATTTTAGTGTATCAGTATGCTCAAGGACGGCCAGCAACAATCTATCTAAAAGACAAACAAGGAAAGGTTATTTATAAAGAAAAAAAAGATATGAACGGAGATGACATCGAATGTGGATTCGTTTTTAGTGATGATATAAAATGGGATACTGATAAAGTTATTATTAATATATGCATAGATAATCACGTTTGGTATTATAACGGAATAATACGACCATCTCTATATTATGAAAAAAGATAATAAAAACGGTATTCCTTTTTGCATTCTTCTTGCCATGAGTCTATTTCGCCTTGCCATCCTGTCTGCGGCATTGGGGCTGCTGCCGGTTTCGGCGCAGAGCCTTTCGGTGGCTCCCGCAGAGGCATGCCTGGGGCGCTTCCCGGCGTGGGAGGCCCGTCAGTGCGTCTTCACGGTGCGGAACACGGGGGCGGGGGCGGCGCGTCTGCTGCGGGCGCGCTCGTCGTGCGGGTGCCTGTCAGCGGAGTTCCGGCCTTGTTCGCTTGCCCCCGGGCAGGAGACGACGCTGGCGGTGACGGTTCCCGCCAACTCCGTCTCGGGCGAGTTCCGCAAGACGCTGTTCCTGGAGACGGACGCGCCAGGCCAGGAGTTCCTGAAGCTGACGGTCTCCGGCACGGCGGTCCCGGCGGTGGAGGTCGAGCCGAAGCGCGAGGTCTACCTTGGACGGCTTGAGGCGGGGAAGACGCGGAATTTCTCGTTCCGTCTCGTGCCTGCAAGCCCCGGCATGTCGCTGCGCCTCCTTCCGGCGGATGACGCGGACGGGCGGGCGGACGCCACTCTTTTGCGCAACGGCGACTCCACCTTCACGCTGGAACTGGTCTTCACTCCCGACGCGTCCCGGCGATACGTTGCGATCAGGCGGAGAATCGCCATAGAAGAGTGGAGACATGACATTCCGCCGCTGACCCTGGCCATCCTGTTCTCCACGGAGAGGAGCGCCGGGCAATAGACCTGGGAGAACGACATGCGCCCTGGGCCAGACATATGCTGGTCAGCATCACTTGAAACACGTGTTTTGGCGACGGCTCAGCCTGCTTATTTCCCCTTTCCGCTCCAGACGGTCAGGCCATCCAGGGGCTTCTGCGGCCTGGGCCAGAGGAAGCTGATGAGCCATGCGAAGAGGCAGAAGGCGAGATTGACGATCGTGCCCGTCCAATAGGAGTGCACGGGAATCGCGACGGCCTTCGGCAGCCATCCCAGGCTGTTCGCGCCGAGGTATAGATTGAGCAGGAAGCAGAGCACGATGGCGACGACCGTCGCCTGGTAGTGGATCCGCGTGGAGAGGAAGCCGCAGAGGAAGATCCCGAAGAAGGCGCCGCCGACCACCGAGAAGATGGTCGTCTGCATGTCAATGACGCTCTCCTGCGAGTGCATCCTGGTGAAGCCCAGTGCGCAGAGGATCATCCACGCGCCGCAGGCCACCCCCACCAGATGCGCGAGCCGCAGATAGTGCGCCTCCGGGCGCCCCGGCCGAAAGCGCCGGAACAGATTGGTGACGGCGACCGTGGAGATCGCATTGATGGAGGAGTCCAGCGAGGACATCGCCGCCGCGAAGACCCCCGCCAGCACCAGCCCCTTCACCCCCACCGGAAACTGCGTGCGGATGAAATGCGGGAAGACCTGCTCCGCCGCCACCCCCGCCAGCGCCGGATCGGGATGCAGATGGTAGAACGACCACAGCAGCGTTCCGATGAGAAAGAACAGCAGCCAGGTCGGCATGGAGGTCAGCGCGCCCACGACGGCGCCCCGGCGCGCCTCCCGCAGGTTCCGCGCCGCCTGATAGCGCTGGATCACATGCTGGCTGGTGGTGAAGTTCCCGACGCTTGCGATCACCCCCAGGATCATCATCGTCCAGAATGTGCGCTCGCTCAGGTTGAAGCCCATCGGCCCCACCGAGAACTTCCCGTTGTCCCACGCGGTCTGGAAGGCGTCCCGCCAGCCGAGTTTGACCAGCACCAGCCCGATGCAGAAGAAGCCGCCCAGCCACAGCACGCCCGCCTGTACCACATCGGTCCAGACCACCCCCTCGAAGCCCCCGATGACCGTGTAGGCGGCGATGGTCCCGCCCAGCACGACAATCACCCACGCCAGCGAGAAGCCGGTCAGGGAATGGATCGCCACTCCGACGATGTAGAGGACGATGCCCAGCCGGATGAACTCGCTCAGCAGGAACAGCGCGACGCCGTAGATGCACGCGAGCGTCCCGAAGCGCCGGTCGAGGTAGTCGAAGATGGTGGTCATGCCGGAGCCGCGCACAAACGGGATGAAGAAGAGCACGGCCACCACCATCCCGACCGGCCACGTCAGATAGTTGATCGCCATGCGCCAGTCGAGCGCGAAGGCCGCGGCGGGGAAGGCCAGGAAGGTCACCGAACTGATCGTGGTGCTCATCATGCTCAGCCCCAGCACCCACCCTGGATAAGCGCGCCCCCCCACGAAATAGTCCTCTGTGCTCTTGCTGCGCCGCGAAAAGTACACCCCGATCGCGAGCATCCCGAGGAAATACAGGCAGATGATGCCCAGGTCTATGGCGGAAAGGCTGTTCATGGAAGTCGGCTAACGTCGGCGCAGACGGTCGAAGGGACACCCGGGGACGAGATACGGCGTGCCGTCCTCACGCAGATCCACCACCCCGTCCTGCGTGCGTCCCGGGCGGTACACCGCCTCGTAGATGACGAGGCCGGCCAGGCGCGGATCCCGTTCCGCCGCCGCGAGGAAGGCGGGGTTGAGGTCGTGCCCCTGCTCCAGATACGCGGTCACGTAGACGGGCTTGCCCGCCGCCGCCGCCGCGTCCTTGACGGCGGCGGCGTTCCAGGGCGCATACACTCCCCAGTTGAAGTCCTTGACCACCGCCTCGTCGCAGAGCGCCAAAAGCGCCTTCCAGTCCGGAAGAATCTTGGGATTCGCCCAGAAGCCGAGGGACGGGAAGGTGACGTCCAGCGTCGGCGTCGCCTGGAAGTCGTGGAACTGGACGGAGAGGCGGCGGCCGCTCGCGTGCAGCAGTTCCGCCGCCTCCTTCACGAACTCCGTGAAGAAGGCGCCGCGGATGCGCATGACCTCAAAGGGGTCGCAGCCCTCCTCCATCGGGCGCCCGTGGCGGCGGCGGTATTCGGCGGCGACGGGGGCGTTGAAGCCGTATTGGGTGAAGTCGGGGACGCCGCTGGAGTGGCTCATCAGGCGCAGGTCCACGCCGTCGCACCCCATGTCGATGAACTCCCGGATCCGCCGCAGCCAGTAGGCGCGCACCTCCGGGTAGGCCTCGCAGAAGTCCCCTCGCACATATTCATCCTTGCCGCGCGCGATTCCCAGCAGCGTCGCGCGCTTCCACCCCTCGTCCCAGTAGTAGGGGCCCAGTTCGTTGAACTCGAAGCCGTTCTCCGCGAAGCCGTATTTCCGGGTGAGGATGCCGGGGCGGACCGTGGCCGTCGCCGTCAGCGGCAGCGCCGCGCCCTGCGCGTCATAGCCCGTCACGAAGGATTCCGACCAGGGGATCAGCCGACACGCCTCGGCGTCCGCGTCCAGTTGCACCGCCAGATAGGGCGCCTTCGTCGAGAAGCCGCGCACCGTGACCACCCGGCACAGTTGCGGCGCCGGAAACAGCGGCTGCCCGTTGGCGTCCCGCAGCAGCCGCCGTTCCAGGCGGCACTCGAAGCGCAGTTCCCCGTTCAAGGGCGCATACGAGGCGTTGTCCTGGCTGGTGAAGAGCGTGACGGAGCGCACCGGACGCGCCTCGATCTCCTCAGGGGAGAGCGCCGGCCAATCCGCCCGCACCTCCATGCGGAGGCGCTTGTCCAGCCCCTCGCGCCCGGGTTTCCGCCCCAGCAGGAACACCAGTTCGAGGCGCTCCAGCGGCACCTCGGCCCGCGCGGGGACGGACTTCCGGCGCACCCGCATCTCCGGATGCGCGACAAGGAACGGGTCCAGCCCCACGGCACGCCCGCCCACGCACTCCAGCCAGTTGCGCCCGGAGGGCGGCGTCACGCCATGCGGAACCGTATGCGTGCCGCCCCCCTCGTATGGCTTGAACTGCACGAAGACCTCCATCCCCGCCTCCTTGGCCGCCTGCACCGCGACCTTCAGCGGCTCGCCCAGGTTCTTCCGGGAGGCCTCCAGATGATTGTTCTTCAGCCACGGGGCGATGCTGACCGAATAGTCCGTCCCCCCCGGCGGCGGCGCCACGATGTAGATGCGCCGAAACCCCTGCTCCGCCAGGAAACGCATCTTCGCCGCCAGAATCCCGGGCGTCAGCGGAAAGCAGATCATGTCATAGTCCAGATCCATGACGATGTGCACCGGACGCGAATAGCCCTGCAGCAGCGCGCCCGGCGCGACTGTCCGCGCCGCTTCGTCCTCCGCCTCCCGCCAGCTCACCGCCAGCGTCGGCTTCAGGAATGCGCCGCCATGCTCCTTCGTCAGATAGTCGTCCCCCTGCCCCGCCGGCCCCGCCCACTTCAGGACGACGCCGCAGTTCGCCTCCGGGCGCGCGACCCACTCCTGCACCGCCCGCGTCAACTCCGCGCCCCCGAAGCACGTGGGGCCCTTGCTGTACGGACGCCGATCCGCGCCGACGCCGATCGGGACGCCCGTAAAACTCCCCAGCGCCCGCTCCTGCGGCTTCGCCGCCTCGTACGCCTTCCAGGTGGCGTCCTTCTCGCTCCACCGCCAGCCCGCCAGCGCATACGCCTCGACGCGCCCCGCGTTGGCGTCGACCAGTTGCAGGCGCAGTTCGGCGGAGAGCACCTTCGCCGTCTTCGGAATCGCCGACAAATCCCAGCGCAGCAGCCCGTGGCTCACCGGCGACACCACCGGCGCCTTGTATTCCGGACCGTATTTGCGGACGCGCATCGCCCGCCCGCCTCCCTGCGGGCGGGAACTGAAGTTGACGTGCTGGTTGATCTCCGTGTCATCCGAGCACACCACCTGCGTAATATGCGTTTCGGACGCCGCCAGCGCGCCCGCCGCGGCCAGCGCCGCCAGCCATCCAGCCCGCCATCCCGTCATCGGTCGCCTCCCGCTTTCCCCCGCGCCGTCAGTTCGTCCGGTTGTCCCTGCACCAGCAGTGCTTGGATTCCGTGCTCAGCAGCCAAGTGTTCTTCCGCTTCTCGACATGGCCGTCCGAGAAGCAGACATTCGAGTGGCCGCCATGGCGCGTATCAAAGCAGAACGCCGCCGCATTCTGAGTAGTGCCGTTGGTCGTCGGCGAGCCGACCCGCCCGAAGGTGTAGCAGTCGTTGCTGGCGCTGGCGTTGTCCGTCGAGTCCGCCAGCATGATGAAGTTGCTCGGCGAGGCGATCTTCCCCTGCGTCACGCAGCCCCCGCGCCAGTTCGCGACGCTATACGCGGCAAAGATGTTGTAGCCGAATCCCTCGCTGCCGTCGTTCTGCCCGCCGGAGGCCCAGCCGTCATAGTTCAGCCCGTAGGAGGATGCGTAGATGCTGATGCGCTTGTCCAGGCACGGGCAGCGCTTGAACTTCGCGGAGTTCTGGTGGTTCGAGGTCGAAATGTAGCCGTCCAGCAAGCAATGCCACGCCGTCCACGCCTGCGACGAGGAGAAGCGCCCCGGCATGATCAGCCCCGGATACTGCTCCTGGTAGTCCATCGCGTAGAACGCCATCGCCAGCCCCAGCTGCTTCGCGTTGTTCGCGCAGCTCGTCAGCTTCGCCGCCCCGCGCGCCTTCGACAGCGCGGGCAGCAGCATGCTCGCAAGGATGGCGATGATCGCGATGACGACCAGCAGTTCAATCAAGGTGAAACGGAGGCGTTTTCTGTGGTTGGCGAGGCACTGTGTCATGGTAGGGCTCCTTGGAATGTGTGCTTAAGAAAAGACAGTCTATGCGAAGGAGATGTAGCCTTCGGCGTTGTAGCGCAGCCGCAGCTGCCGTCCCTCCGTGGCGGAGAGGTCGGCGGCGATGCACAGGGCGTTGCTCAGATACCCCGCATACGGGCCCTGGACGGGAGTGTACGATGGATCCTTCATCATGCGGAGCAGTTCCAAGGCGTGGTTGACGTCGCCGCCATTATGGCCGCCGCAGGCGGTGGGATCGATGGCGATGGGGAAATGCTCGGTGCGCCCCGTCAAGGTCTCATTGACTCCGACGTCGCTCTCGTCAATGTTTCCCCAGATGCGGCCGCGCGTGCCGATGATGTGGATGTTGCGCCCCGCGCGTTCGCCACGCGTGTTGAAGGCGAGCGTGAAATTGGCGATGACCCCATTGGCATACTGGAGGGAGACGACTTGGTTGTCGAAGACGTCCTTGTCGATGTTGTAGATGCAGAGGTATTTGCTGTCATCCATGGAAGATTCGAGGATGGCATCGGCGGATGCCTCGTGGAAAGGCGGCTTCCCATAGTAGATGCACTGCTCCTGCATGGCGCAGTCGGCGCACTTTTTCGGGAGGGCCGCATTGGGGCGGAAGAGCAATGTGCCGCCGAAGGAGTTGACGGCGACGGGGCGGGCGCCGACAAACCAGTTGAGGAGATCCATGTCGTGGCTGCATTTTTCCATCATGGAGCCGCCAGACGTGGCGGTGTACCGCCGCCATGGCCCGCGCGCGATCACGGAGGAGATGCCGCAGGAAACCAGTTCGTCCGCCTGGATGGAGACGATGTTGCCGATGCGGTCGGCCTCCAGCAATTTATGGATCTTGCTGTAGAATGGCGTGGAACGAAGGACAAAGCCCAGGAGAATGCGGCCCTGGTGGATGCGGGCGGCCTCCAGAATGCGTTCCGCATCCTCCATGGTATTGGCGATTGGCTTCTCCAGCGCTATCGGAATGTGCCGCGGCAGCAGGGCCTCGGCAGGCGCACGGTGCAGATGATTTGGCGTGGAGATGACCGCCCCGTCTAGCTCCTTTTCCTTTTCGCACAATTCCCGCCAGTCCGCATAGCGGCGGATCGGCGCATTCGTGAGTCCGGCGGCGGCCAGGGTGTCTTCCAGATTCTTCTTGCTGGGGTCCGCGCAGGCGACAATCTCGACCTCGCCGCTGTCATAGAGGGATTTCGCATAGGGGTGGATGCGGCCGCCACACCCAATCAGGGCGACTTTGAATTTGCGCGATTTCGACATGGTTTTCGAAAGATCCTCAAAACGTTTTCAGGACTTTTCCCTATTTTATAACCTATTTCAGAGAAAAACAACTACAGAATTATTATATTAATCACGAAAAAGTCAACTTTTGAAGAAAAAGGGACGAAACACCGATGATCGTCTTTCCCAAAGCGATGAGAAGCGGGGACAAGGCCGCCTTTTGCGCGATGCTTCGCTTTGTCCTGCGGGAACTGGGCGTGCGCCGCGTCTTCGCCTCACGCGGCCCCTCCGCCATATCCTCTCACCAAAGCACCGTTCTGCCTCGCTTCGACATCTGCCTTTCCGGCTGCAAGCGCATCCGCTATCTGGTGGACGGCGAGATGCGGGAGGTCTACCTCAAGCCAGGGGAGGTCCATTACGCGCCTCCCTATTCCGGAAAGTTCCCGCGCTGGGACGAAATCCATGAAATGTCCGGAATCGTCATCTACCAGAACTACATCCGCGTGACATACGTCAGCCATGAGGACGCCTCCGAACGGGAACTGCCGGAAGCCAACATCTATTGCCATACGGCAAGGCGTCCGTCGCCGGAGGTGCGCTCCGCGCTCCATCTTCTCGACTGCCTGAATGGAAACGACATGCTCCAGGAGGCCATGCCGCAGATGGTGTCGGTGATTCTGCAACTGATCCTGAACGCGCTGGAGACGGACGGAGAGGGCGAGTCCACGAAACGCCAATTGACCTGGCGGCAGATCTATTCCCATTTGGAGGAGCATTTCGCGGAGGACGTCACCAGGGAGAGCCTGGCCCGGCATTTCCAGCTTTCCCCCGGCTATGTCTCGCAGCTTTTCCAGAGCGAGGCGCACGAGAGTCTCGTCTCCTGCATCCGCAGGCTTCGGCTGGAGTTCGCCTGCAAGCTTCTGACGCATGGAAACGAGACCATCGCCGCCGTCGCGGAGAAGTGCGGATATCATTCCGTCAACAGCTTCCTGGAGAATTTCCGGATGATCTACGGGACCTCTCCCGCGCGCTATCGAAAGGAGGCGCAGACCGAGGCGCGATAGAGCTCCGACTAGATGATATCAGTGCCGCTCTGGCAATGCGAATGTCAACCGATGAGGCATTACGTTGCCACGGCGCCCTCGCATAAGGGCGTTGCCACGGCGTCCCCGCATAAGGGCGTTGCCATGGCGTCCCCGCCGTGGCCCTCCAATGGAAACAGAGCAATATCCAAATCTCATCTGCCCAAAATGGCGTGGCTCACCCACGGCCCATGGCGAGACGCCATGGCAACATCCAGGGGGGGGGAACGTTGCCACGGCGTCCCCGCCCCCAAATGGAAACAAGGCAACATCCGAAACACATTTTCGTCGGCATCACTGAAGAAGCCACTCCAGCGCATTCATTTTGCGGATGCCGTTGATGTTGTCTGATGGGTCCTCGTCCAGTGTGAGGAGACATTTGGGGTGGTGGTCCCGGATTTTGCCGAACGGGGCAAGTTCGCGCTCCAGGGTCGAGGAATCGCGGACGGTGGCGGCGACCTGATAATATTCCGTTCCGTCCGGCGTCTCCACCACAAAATCCACCTCCTGGCCGCCGACTTTGCCTACGCGCACCTTGCCACCGCGCCTCAGCAGTTCCAGGAACACCACATTTTCCAGAATACGGCCGACGTCTTGATGATGGCCACTCAGAAGGTGCCGGCGCAACCCGATGTCCACCACGTAGTATTTCTCCAGGGTCTTCAGCAGTTGCCTTCCCGGGATGTCGTAGCGCTCGGCACGGTAGACGACAAAACTCTCCAGCAGTGCGGAAAGGTATTTCTCGACCGTCTTGTTGTCCGTCTTGCGACCATTTGACGTCAGGGTGTCGGCGATGCGCTTGACGGACAATTCGCTGCCGATGCTTGAGAACACGAACTTCGCCACGCTGTCCAGAATCAGGGGATCCTGGACGCGCCGTCTTGTCAAGACATCCTTCACCAGTATGGTGTTGTAGAGGCCGTCCAGATAGCCGTCAAGTTCGCGCCCCGCGCCGGACAGTTCCAGTGCATACGGGAAGGAACTGCCGGTGGTGTATTCGCGGTACAGCCTCTGCCGATCAACGATGTCGGGGCGGGCCAGCGCGTACTCGCGGAAGGAGAGCGGAAGAACTTCGATTTCCACATACCTGCCGGAAAGCAGCGTCGAAATCTCGTGGGAGAGCAGACCGGCGTTGGAGCCGGTGATGTAGATGTCGATGTCGGGGCGAAGATAGAGGCTGTCGACTACCCGAGGGAAGTTCTCGCAGAGCTGGACCTCGTCAATGAACACGTAGGTCATCTTCCCCTTGACAAGCCGTTCCTTCACGTAGGAATGCAGGGCCGTGGACTGGCAGAGGGACTCGAAGTCCAAATCCTCCAGATTGACGCGGACAATCCGCTCGTCGGGCACACCCTGTCCCCTGAGCCATTCCGCGTAGATCTCCAGCAGAACGGATTTCCCGCTGCGGCGCACGCCGGTGATGACCTTGATGATTTGCCGATCCCGCCAGGCCTGCAGACGCTCCAGGTACTCTTTTCGCTCAATTCTCATTGCATGGCCTCCGACATCGTATTTCTGCATTTTCTTGGAATATAATTCAAGAAATGTGGATTTCAAGTTTGTTTTTGGAAGATAATCCTAAAAAAATATTAGAATGAGATAGTTGTTCAGAGGGAGTAGCCTGGCCGACGACTTGGTGCGCCTCCATCTCCGTCGCTCTCCCTAACATACGTGGCGCCGAAAGCATCTTCCCTGCAGATACTCCCAACTTTGCCGCACCGCCTCGACCGGCGTCATCCCCCCCGAACACTCCAAGTCGAAGTCGAATTGCCTGCCTTCCGCCAGCAACGCATCCACGAAGGCCGCATTGTCCACCACTCCCTGCCCGATCGGCGTCATACGGTAGAAACGTCCGTTCGTCATCCGCAGCGTCCGTTCCGCCGGAGCGTCCAGAATCTCCCAGTCCTTCAAGTGGACATTGACGACGTGCGAGGACAGCCGACGATACGCTTTCAGCACATCCTCCACGACGAAATGGTTGCCGCTGTCGAAGGTCACCTTCAGCCCCGGCACCGCTTCCGTTGCCTCCAGCAGATCCCGCGAGGAGACAAAGGGGCTCCATTCCATGTCCACCAGAAAACTCTCGATGCTCACCGACACTCCGCACGACGCCCCCAGCACCACCGCCTCCGACAGTAGTTCCATCCACAGTTTCCGGCTCTCTTCCCGCGCGCGCCCCCGCACCCCCGCCGTCGGAAACATCACTCGTGAGGCCCCCAGCGCCGCCGTGGCCTCAATTCCGCGCCGCGCCGTCTCCAGCCATTTTCCGCGCGAGAAGTCCGCCGCGCCGATCGGGTTGAAGACAATGCCCCCCACGGCCGAAATCCCCGCCTCGACGCACCGCCGCCGCGTCTCCTCAAAAGGCGCCGCCAGTTCCTGCGTCTGCACGAAGTCGATTCCGGACAGCCTCGTTTCCCGCACAAACGCCAGCATCCCCTCCAGGGTCGCGCCTGGCAGCTGCATATACGTCGTGGACATGATGCTCGGTTTCATGCCTCGCTCTCCTTCCTGGCTATGCCCTGCCGTTTCCAGGTCGGCTCCAATTCCACGACCCGACCGTTCCGCTGCACCTCGTCCAGCCCCAACGCAGCCATGGCGCTCCGCGCCCCAGCGCCAATCAACCCGATTCCGATTTCCTTTCCACCCATTCCTCTCCAGCCCCCAGTCGCGATGCTGTCAAAAACTGGTTGTTTTTGTTGTATCACACAACCTGATGCCCCGTCGCAAACCGCAAGCACCTATCCTGTCAGCTCATTCCGTGAGATTGCTTAATATAGGACCTTTCGCAAAGGCGCTGTTCCCCAAAAAGTTGGTTATTTGCCGCAAGATAGCCCCTGCTTTTTTCACCATTTCGTCAAGTCGTCATATCGGTTCGGTCGTCATCTCGTCAAATCGCCCCCCTTGACAAACCTTTTCCAACGCTTATATTACGAAAAATCCGAATAGTAAGACAATTAATCACAACATAAGATTTAGCAATGAGTTCCAACCAGATAGCGGAGCGTGTTTTTCGGGAGTTGGGGGAGGCGCGCGCGAAGGGGGACGGGTACATCTCGGAGAATGCGCTGGCGCATCGTCTGGGGCTTGGGCGTCCGCAGTTGCGTGAGATTCTGGCTCGGATCGACCTGTTCGGGCGGATCGAGAAGAAGCAGAAGTTCGGGATTCGTCTTCGTCCGTGGGACGATTCCGCGCGCCAGGTCGCCATTGACCTGCGCGGGATGCTGGAGGGGTATATGGCCGAGCATCTGTCCGACAAGTTGAGCGAGGATGACTTTGCGGCCCTGGAATTTCACGCTCGGATGTATGAGCAGGGTTTCCAGGGGTCGGACGGCGCGATGATGGCGGCGCACGACCTGGAGTTTCACCAGTTGCTGATCGACCGCGCGGCGCTGCCGCTGATGAACCGGATCTTCGAGCAACTGAATCTGCTGGAGATGTCCCTGTTCGGCGTCGAGCCCCGCACCAAAGCCATTGCCGGCGCGCAACACAATCCGATCCGTCACGCCGACATCGTCGCGGCGCTGCGGCGAAGCGCCGCCGAGGGCGCGGCGATGCTGCGGCGCCACATCCATTTCAGTTCTATGCCGTCCATGCATCCAGACTGCACCGAAAACCAGGAGGAACCATGAAGCTCCGCCCCGCCCCGAATCCACTCCGTCCATCCTGCCTCCGCTTCACCCTGATCGAACTGCTGGTCGTGATCGCGATCATCGCGATTCTGGCGAGCATGCTTCTGCCCGCGCTGTCGAAAGCGCGCGAGAAGGCGCGCGCGACAACCTGCCTTTCCAACGAGAAGCAGATCTGGCTGGCCCTGGAGTTCTACCGCGAGGACAACAAGGACTACTTCCCGCCTGCGGAGGCGATTGTCCGCGAGGGCGGAAGCACACTGGCGTGGACCGGCATCGTCAGCTACAGCGGCTATCTCCCTTATCCATCTGGGCTACGGAAGTCATTGTCCAGCAAAGTCATCGGTTTCGGCGTCAACGTCTACCGCTGCCCCGCGATGTCCCAGACCTGGAACTCCAGCCGCAACCAATGGACGGACATCGGTCTGAACGGGCACTACTTCAAGCAAGTCGCCGCGCGCTGCCGCAGGCCCGCCGACACGCCGCTGCTGATGGATGTCGCCCTCAACCTCACCACGCCGGTCACCGCCTTCTGGGGCACCGCTGGATACATGGGCACCGATCCCGCCTATTACTATCGGGTGGACTGGCGCCGCCACGGGTCGAAGACCAACGCCGCGTTCATGGACGGCCATGCGGCCAGCGCCACCTACGGCGACTGGGACAACTTCGCGGTCACCATCCCATAACGGAGGAGAACAACCATGAAGCGCATCTTCTCTCTTGTCATCATTCTGTCAACGTTGCTGCCCGCCGCCGACGCGCCCCTCGCGCTTCCGCCATTTGCCAAGTGGAGCGTATATCAGCGCAAGGGCGCCATCGGAAAGGTGGAGATTCTCCCTACAACGGCGGACGCCCCGCTGGGGAAGGCGCGCTTCCTGCCCGTGGAAGGCGACCACACCCGATATGCGGTCACGCTCTATGGCCTCGTGCATCCGGCAAAGAACGGGCGCTACCGCCTCGCCGCCTCCTGGCGGAGTTCGAAGGAGATGACCGCGCCGGCCAAGCTCGTGCTCTACTTCCAGGCGCGCGACCGCAGCGGAAAATGGGTCAACGCCGTGACCAAGAACCCTGTTCCGGTGCGCAAGAACATCCCGCCCGGCGCCAGCGGCGAGATCGAATGTCGGATCGACCTGGGCGCCATCCCCGAGGCGTCGGATCTCGCCTGGCTCGCCCCCACCATCGTCGTGCAGCAGCTGAAGGGCGGTGCCTTGGAGATCACCAGCGTCAGACTGGAACCATGGACATCCGAAAAGCAAGAACCGAAGCCTGCGACGGCCATGGCCGTCGCCACCCCCGCGCCCTCCGCTGGCCTGGCCGGCTTCCGGGCGCTGCCGAAACTCCCGCACTACCAGTGGCCGCATGAACTCAAAGGCTTCAAATTCCGCACGCTGATCAACCACACGCCCCTGGGCGTCAATGAACTGACGCTGAATCCCGGGCATCGCGCGGCGGGCTTCCAGTGGCCCGACGGGCACACCGTCCTCGCGCGTTTCCAAGACGGGAAATGGCGCCTGGAAGAAGGCGACCTGCCCGGCAAGCTGGTTCCCGCCGGCGAACTCGACGGGGAGACTCTCCGCCTCGCCGAATTCGGAACCGGCGTCCGCGCCGCCGTCGGACAGCGGCAAATCACGCTCGAACGCCTTCGTCCCGGCACCGGCGCGACGCTGCTGCTGGCGGAGGGCGCGCCGGAGCCACCCGTCTTCAGCATGGAACTGCTGCCGGACCTACTCCATTGGCTTTACTTGGAGGAGGCCGCCGTCGCATTGGAGAACACCAAGCGCCTCCTGGCGCGCAACCGCCAGATGCTCGCACGCAACACCTATTATGCCGCCCGCCGGTGGCAGATGCGCATCGCCCACACGGAGAAAATGCTTCGCCAAAGCCAGGAGCAAATTGCCGCCGCCAGCCGCGGCCTGGTCCCGGCCATCGCCGCGCTGCCGAGGGCGCGCGACCGCTACCACTATCTGATGGCCTTCGCCGCACCCCGCTTCTACGAAACCAACGACTCCTACCTCGGCCCCGTCTTCCACAAACTCTGGTTCAGCAAGATGCAAGGGGCACCCGAAGTCGCCGACGCCCTCGAACTGGCACGCCAGGCGGAGGCGCTCTTCCGACGCTGCTTCTACGACCAACGCCATGCCTTCCAGCTCGGAAAGGCATCCGGCAACACCCTCGCCGCCTCTTGGTGCGACAACCTCACCCAAGTGCCGAAACGCGCCTGCGGCCCCGAAAACCTCGCCGCCGACGGCGAACTCTCCCTCGCCCGTGGAGAATCCGAGGGAATCCAGCTCGTGCTGACCGCCGGGGCGGCCCCCGTCGCCAACTGCTCGGTCGAACTCAAGCCCGCCCTGCCCGCCGGCCTCAGCGTCAAATTCCATCTCGTCGACTATATCCGCTCCATGCCCCCGTCCGTCCCGATGCTGCCGCTGTCCACCCGTGGCGGCCTCGTCCCCGACGTCCTCAAGACCATCCCGCCCCGCCAGCGCTTCCATGTCGCCCCCGAGACCAACCAATCACTGTGGATGACCTTCACCGCCGACGACGGCGCCGCCCCCGGCACCTACGACCTCACCGCCGTCGTGACCGGCGCGGACAATCTCCGACTGGAACTGCCGCTGAAGGTCACCGTCCAGCCGTTCCGCCTTGGCGCCAACCGCCTCGCCTGCATGGCCGGCCTGCGCTGCAGCGTCCTCCGGCGCTGGTTCTGCGACAACCAGGCCACGGATCCGCGCTTCCCGAAGGTCCGGCGCAACTTCATCGCCACCTATCTCGAATACAAGATGAACCCCCTCGACCTCTATGTCCCCTCGCCCGCCCTCGAAGACCTGCCCTTTGCGCTCCAGCACGGCCTGCGCGAAGTCAATGTCGCGCGCGCCTTCGACGACTTCGCGGATCCCGCCCCCGCCGTCCCGCGCTTCGTGCGCATCTTCGGCAGCCAGGACGGACGCGCCTACCAACCCGTCAAGGCCACCGCGCGCCTGGCGAAGCGCGGCGACGGTCTCCTCGACGACACCGACCTGATTGTCGTCCCCGACGCCTCCGAGCCGTCGTTCCCCTTCTACAAGGTCCATTATGCGGAAACCCGCGACTGGCATGGCTCCGAATCCGGCGCCATCCGCCTCTATCCCGCCGAGGGCGGTTCCATCGAACTGCTGGACGCCAAGGACGCCGCCATCGCCCCCGCAGGTCTGCAGTTCCTCCACAACGACCGCAAGCCGGAGCAGTCCGAAGGCTTCCGCAAAGCCCCGCTCCCCGCGACTTTTGTCTTCGACCAGCTCAGGACCCGCAGCCCCGTCGAGACGCACGCCTCCATCGTCATCGCCGTCCCCGACGGCCGTCGTCCGGCCTCCATCCGCCTGGTCAACCGCCAAGTGGAAAAGGCCGCCCGCCAGCTCAAGGAGACCTACGAGAAGTACCACGCCATCGCCGGCGACAAGGTCACCTACTACATCTACGGCTACGACGAATCGCCCGCCCACCTCCATCCCAAGGTCCGCACCGCCGCCGAACGCCTGCGCAAGGCCTTCCCGCAGCTGCGCAGCGTGACGACCATCGCCCGCATCGCGGATCCCGAGATCTACCGATACCTCTCCATCCACTGCCCCGGCAACGGCAGCTCCATGCCGTTGCTGGACGCCGAGCAGCACCGCCTCACCGGCACCGACTTCTGGATCTATGTCGGCGGCGGCACCTACTTCCCGTTCGCCACCTTCGAGCGCGTCGACCAGCCGCTCATCCAAAGCCGCGCCTTCTTCTTCCCGATCATCACCCACCCGCACATCACCGGATGGCTGCACTGGGCCACCAACCTGTGGGACCTGAACCGGCGCCACGACTACGACTGGAGCCGATGGGACACCTCCCACGGCGAAAACAGCGGCATGAAGGCCATCTTCTACCCCGGACCAAACCTCCAGTGCTTCCCGTCCCTCCGCGCCGAGGCAATCCGCGACGGCATCGAGGACGTCAACTACGCCCGACTGGCCGAGGAGCTCATCCGGCAGCGCCGCTTCCCCAACGACCAGGCGCGCGCCGACGCCGCCCGGGAACTCGCCGACATCCAAGGCAAATTCTCCCTCGGCATCTCCCAGACCTGCCGCGACCCCGAACAGCTCAAGGCCCTCCGGAAACGCCTGACCGCCCTCCTCAACCGCCTCTGGATGCTGGAAGAAGGCAAATGATCCGCGTCACGCTGCTGTCGTTGCTTTTCATCTTCTTTCCTGGCAAAACGTTCAAAAGAAAGCAAATGGTCCGCGTCACGCCTCTGCCCAAAGCCTGGAGCCGGCTCGACGAGCCAGACTTCTTCCACCCCTCCATCGCCGAACTCGACGACGGCACCTGGCTCATGACCATGCAGCGCAAGCCGCCGGTCGATGACATCTACGGCCCGCCGGAATTCGCCCTCAGCGCCGACCGCGGCGCCCATTGGAGCGCGCCCGCGCCGATCCCCGGAATGGAATACCGTGAAACCGCGCCGGGAATCCTCCGCAATGTCGCCGACATCCGCGTCTTCAGCAGCCCCGACCGCAAATCCGCCCTGGTCATCGGCGTCACCTCCTACTATCGCGGCGACAAGCGCCTCCCGCCCGCCGAGCACACCGCCCAGACCCCGAAACAGCCGATGTACGCCTTCTTCCACCGCGACACCGGCTGGAGTCCCGCGCGGCTTCTGGGCGCGGGCTGCTTCCCCCAGGGAATCCACTGGCGCGCCGCCTGCACTCAAATCGTCTGGCAGGACGACTCCATCATCCTGCCGGTCTACTTCACGGAGCGCCCCGGCCATTTCGCCGCGCGAACCCTGCGGCTCACGTGGGACGGCGATACCCTCCGGACCACCGCCTGGGGACCGGCGCTCACCCACGGCTTCGGCCGAGGCTTCATCGAACCCTCTGCCGTCGGCTTCCGGAACCGCTATTATCTTACCCTCCGCGCCGAGGACGGCCACGGCCACTGGTGCGTCTCCGACGACGGACTGCACTGGTCGCCTCCGCAGGTCTGGCGCTTCGACGACGGAACTCCCCTGGAGACCTCCACCACCCAGCAGCACTGGCTGCGTCTCGGCGACCAGCTGTGCCTCGTCTACACCCGGCGCCGCCCGGAAAACGAACACGTCATGCGCTGGCGCTCGCCGCTGCTGGTCGCCGTCTTCGACCCCGCCGCCGGCTGCCTGCGCCGCGACAGCGAACGCGTCGTCTTCCCCTACCGGGAACGCGACGGCCTCTACAACCGCATGGGGAATTTCCATGCGGCGGAACTGCCCGGCGGCCGCGGCGTCGTCTCCGTCGGCGCCCTCTACGCAGAAGTGCAGGGCGACTGCATCCTCCGCAATTTCTCCGAAGTCTGCATTGCCGAACTCAACTGGGAGCAACCATGAAACCGAAAGTCCTCTCCGCCTCCGTCACTCCGTTCCACGCCGACGGCACCATTGACTGCCCAAGCATGCGGCGCATCGTCCGCCGCGCCATCCGCCAGGGGCTGGACGGTATCTTCGTCGCCGGCAGCATGGGGGAATGGTTCACCTACTCGCTCGACGAGCGCGAGCAGCTCATCCGCGCCGCCCAGGAAGAGGCGGGCACGGAACTCGCCATCCTCACCGGCATCCACGCCTCCACCGCCGCCGAATGCATCGCCTTCGCCAAACGGCTCGCCGACTGCCCCGCCGCCGCCTTCGTGCTCGTCCTCCCCGAAAAGGCCAAATGCCCCGAGCCGCTACGGTATCTGGCGGAAGTCGCCGCCGCCGCCGACCGCCCGCTCTACTATTACCATTGCCCGGCCCGCAACGCCATCAACTTCACCACCGCCGAATTCGCCGAAATCCTCCGCCTCCCGAACGTCGTCGGCATCAAGAACTCCGCCAGCAACATGCGCGTCCGCAAGGAACTCCTGCTGCTGAAGGAATCCCGTCCATTCACCCTCCTCGAGGGCAATGAGTGGGCCGTCGACGAGGCCATCCTCGTCGGTTGCGACGGCGTGCTCTGCGGCTCCGGCGCGCTCTGCGGACGCATGCTCCGAGGCATCGCCGACGCCGCCGCGGAAGGCCAGGTCGCCGAGGCCATCAAACGCCAGCGCGACCTCATCCGCTTCTTCCACGCCATCTACGGACCCGACGTCACCACCGCCTGGACCGGCGAAAAGTACGCGCTGTGGCGCCTCGGCGTGATCGACGACCCGCTCGCCAAGGCCCAGAAGATGGAGGTGCTTACGGAGGCGCGCCGCCGCGAAATCGACCAGGCTCTGGAAACGCACCGGGAGGCTCTGCTCTGACCATGCGCTACCGCGAGACCGGCCAAACCCATCTGACCTTCCACGATTCCGTCCGCTTCGTCCTCGACTATCTCGCCGAACACTACGGCGACGCCGGCATGGACGCCGTCATCAAGGCCAACGCCCTGGAGGTCCACAAGAGCATCAAGGAGCGCCTGGACGAGGGCGACCCCACCGAACTGATCTCGCACTGGACCTACTACCTCAACCGCGAAAAGGCCCCGTATCGGATCACCGTGGAGCCGGACCGCATCGTCATCGAAGTGCTGGAATGCCCCGCCTTCCGCACCCTGCGCGCCACCGGACGCCCCGTCAGCCCGAACCTCTGCCGCTGCACCCGCCTCACCAACGAAGCCTGGTGCGAGGGCGGCCCCTTCGAGGTCACCCACGAATCCCTGGGCGAGGGACACTGCCGGCAGATCTTCACCCGGAGAAAAGCGCCATGATCTTCTCTGACCTCTACGTCCGCTTCTACAGCCAGGCCTTCAAATTCGTCGACGCCCAGGGCCCCGGCGAACTCGACCGATTCTTCCTGGCCATCTCCGACAACGTCGCCCTCCGAGTCCTCGACCTCTTCATGGCCAAAGGACTCCAGGGCATGGCCGAATACTGGGGAAACATCAGCCGCGAGGAAAACTGCCGCGGCGCAGGCCATACCCAGGACGGCGTGCGATACAGCCATATGCTCCAATGCCCCAGCCTCGGAAAAGTCCTCAACTCCGACGCCACACCCTGCTCCAAGTACTGCCTCCACTGCCCCGGATGGGTCCTCCCCCTGATGACCAGATGCGGATTCTACTGCGTCTATGACGTCATCGCACTCGACCGACCCGAATGCCAGAGCTACATCACCGAATCCCGCGAAAAGGCCGAGGAGGCCTTCCGCCAACTCCAGGCCGAAGGCAAAACGCCCGACATCCTCTTCTCCAACCTCGACCGCGCCGACGAAGTGGAGGCAAACCAACGCCGGCGGCACGACCTGCTGAAAGCAAACCCAACGTAACTCCCGCCCCGATCCTATTATAGAACCGGTTGATCTGCGGGACAAGATGAGGTCGAAAAGGACCTTATATTATGGACATGCTTCATTTTGGGTGTGCCAATGGCATCCCCGCCGTCACTTCCAAGGGTCCCGAAATAGCGCTCGCCTCCATGCCTTCCGTTTGGGACATCACGCCTCATTACGAATGACATGAAATTTGAATCCACATAGACAGCCAAACACCAAAGAATGATTCACTACAATAACAATATAAAATTCCATGCAACAGATCTCGAAATCAATGGTTTGAAATTCGCTGTCGAATTCAAGGACATCAAGCACATCCACCTGTCCGTCTACCCCCCGGACGGGCACGCCCACGTTTCCGCTCCGATAAACACGGCGGAGACGCAGCTAAAGCTCTTCATACTCAAGAAATGGGTGTGGCTGTCAGAGAAGATACGCAAGGCGAAGGAGCACCCGACTGTCCCAGTTCGCAAATATGTATCGGGAGAAGAGCATCTATGGCGCGGGCAGTCATTCCGTTTGAAAGTGATTGAGGATGTCACCATAGTACCGAAGATACTGGTCAACGGCGATTATCTGGAACTGTATGCCCCGCCACATTCAACACGTGAAAAAAGGATGCAGATTCTGTACGATTGGTATCGGGGACGGCTGAACGAGACTTTGGAGTCTAGCGTCGCAAAATGGGAGGATCGCCTGAACGTGAAGGCCGAGGCATGGGACATCCTGAAAATGCGCGCCCGATGGGGATCCTGCAATTCAAGGACAAAGACACTGCTCTTCAATCTGGAGCTTGCGAAAAAGCCAATAGCCTGCGTGGAGTACATAGTTGTGCATGAACTGGCGCATCTTCTGGAAAAGAGCCACAACGACCGTTTCCAGCAGATTCTCCAGACCTACCTGCCGACATGGCGTGAATTGCGCCGACAGCTGAACGAGTTCCCGATTTCAGAGGAAATGTTCCGGGAGGATGCAAAATGAACTATCAAGAGCAAAAGGAAAGAGAATATCAGGATCACGTCCTCGGGATTTTCCAGAACGGGCTTCATTTCCATTATCTGGGCAATTTCACGTATGGCAGAGGCGGCTCCGCAAATGCAGAGGGACAGAAGAACAGCCCTTTTCTTGAGGAGCGCTTTCGGATATTCCTGCATGACCGCGCAAATCAAAGCGGCAGACAATTCACGGACGCACAGGTGGCCGACGCTGTTCACCAGATTAAAAACGCCATCTCGCTTCCAGACTCGCGTCAGGGCACACTGGTGAACCAGAACACGCAAGTCACGGAAATGCTCATCTACGGCGTCAAGGCACGTCCGCGCCCTGACGAGCCAGAGGAGGACATACCTCTTTTTGATTTTGGCGACCCCACGAATAATGACTTCGCCGTCGCCGAGGAGGTCAGTTTCACCGACCCCATAACCGGCAAGAACAGCCGTCCCGACCTGGTCGTCTATGTCAATGGCTTTGCATTGGCCGTGATTGAGCTGAAGAGAAGTCTGGTGTCCCTGACCGAGGGCATCAAGCAGCACCTCTCCAATGAGATTGACCTGATTTCCTCATTCTTCACAACCGTCCAGTTCACCGTCGCCGCAAGCGACGGCAATGGCTTCCAGTACGGGACCATCTGCACGCCGCAGGATTTCTGGTGTCCGTACAAGCGCGATGGCGAATTAACCGCATTGAATGACAACGAGGCTTTCGAGACCTTCTTCGAGAAAGAGCATTTCATGCGGATGTTCCGATATGGTGTCATCACCGACGGCGGAATCAAGAAAGTCATGCGTCCACACCAGTACCATGCGCTGTGCGCCTGCATCCCGCGCCTCGAAAACAAAGCCAGCGGCATCATCTGGCACTCGCAGGGTTCGGGGAAATCTCTGACCATGATCTGGTTGGCTTCATACATCCGCGCCAATTTCCAGGATCCGCGTGTCCTGGTCATCACGGACAGGACGGAGCTTGACATTCAGATTGCCAACAACTTCAAGCAGACTGGCCAGGACCTTCACCGCGCCACCAGCGGCGACGACCTCCTCAAGACGCTGAAGGGGGGGACGGAGTGGCTTATCTGCACCCTCATCCATAAATTCGGCGGCGGAACAGATTCCGGCGAGGAGGAATCAGCACCGAAGATTCCGCTGGATACCTACCTAGAAAAACTCCGCGAGAAGATTCACTCAAAATACGGCGATGACTTCAAGGCGCGCGGCTCCAACATATTCGTGTTCGTGGACGAATGCCATCGGACGCAGAGCGGACGCCTCCACGAGGCGATGAGGGACATCATGGGGCAGGACGTAATGCTCATCGGCTTCACGGGGACGCCCCTTCTGAAGAGGGAGAAGGAGAACACATACAGCGCCTACAGCAAGACCTCCGTGGCGAAATTCGGGCCGTACATACACCAGTATCTCCACAAGGAGGCTGTGGCGGACAAAGTCATCAACGACCTCCAATACGAAAACCGTGATGTCGAGCAGAGAATAAGCAGCAAGGAGCAGCTGGACGCAAAGAAGGAGGAGATAACCCGCGGACTTGATGACCAAAAACGCCAGCAGGTCGAGGACCGTTGGGCTACATTGGAGCGGATCTTCTCATCAAAGGAGCGAATCGAGCGAATCGGATACTCGATTCTGGATGACATGTCCAAGCCGCCCCTTTCCGAGGGATGGTGCAACGCCATGCTTGTCGCCGGGAACATAGAGTCCGCCTACCGCTACTACGATTGGTTTCAGAACCGTTGCACCGACACCACGCTTCGGGGCAGATGCGCCGTGGTGACCAGCTACGAGCCAAGCGATGACGACCTGCGCAAGAAGACCAGCAACCCGGCCCAGGAGAAGGCCAGCAAATTCAAGTATCGAATGGCAAAACAGTCCTTCGAGGACGCAGGTCAGCCGAATGCCGAGAAATATGAGGAATGGGCAAAGGACCGCTTCATCAACCAGCCTGGGCAGCTGAAACTGATGATAGTCGTGGACAAGCTGCTGACTGGTTTTGATGCCCCATGCGCAACCTACCTTTACATTGACAAGGACATGCGTGACCACAATCTGTTCCAGGCCATCTGTCGCGTGAACCGCCTCGGCAAGGACGTGAAGGACCAGGACGGGCATATAATTGCCATGACCAAGAAGAAATACGGCGTCATCGTCGATTTCAAGAACCTCTTCCATAAGATTCAGGAGGCGGTCGCAGACTTCAACGACCGTGACGGCGGTCTTGGCGGCTTCGACCCGAAGGACATAGAGGGGCTGCTGAAAGACCACGTGGAGATGGTCAAGGAGCGTTTTCTGGCGGCCTTGTCCGCCTACAGCTGCCTCAAGGCCAGCTGGGGCGACCGTGACATGGACGCGCTTCTTGAGTACTATGTGACGGACTTTGACAACGACCCCGCAGCCGAACGCAGACAGTTCCTTTACTCCATCGCGCGGCAGTTCGCCAACGCATACTCCAATTTCGCCGACCATATTGGACGTGCTGGATACACGACCGAGCAGGCGAACAGCTGGCATCGTCAGGTTTCAGAGGCAAACCAGGTCAGCCTTCGGGTGGAGCAGAAGTCAGGGGATTTCTTCGACGAAAAGGAGAAGGATCCGGAGATGCGAGCACTGCTTGACCGCTTCATCCATGCGGACGAGGCTGAGGTACTCATTCACGCAACGGAGGATTTCTCCTTCCTCGACCTGCTGGATGACGGGGCGGATACCGACAAGACGGCGGATGAGGCCGCCAAGAAGGCCGGCAACGGCAAATCCGCCGCTGAAATCGTCGAGGGGAAGGCGCGTTCGGTCATCAACTCATACCGCCAGCGCGACCCCGCAATGTACCAGATTTTCTCCGAGCGTCTCCAGGCACTTCTGGAACAAGCCAGGCAGGAAAAGCAGGACTATGCGGAGACCATCAGGCGGCTGATTGATCTCATCAAGTCGATGCGGCGCGGCAATGAAGATGTGCCGACAGGAATCCAGAGGAAATACGGCAAGGCGCTTTGGAACAACCGCGAAAACTGGTATGTTGCCGAGGATGGTGCGGATTCTCCCGAAAAGGTCATCATGGCAATGGAAGAAATGATTGAGTATGATGCCCCTGCTGGTTTCGAAAACCAGAGTTCTCCCCGATCAAACATTGTCAAACGAAAAATCGGCAAAATTCTCGCCCACGCACATTGTCTTTCAGACGACGGACGGGTGTGCATCGTCTATATGCTCATCGTCCAGAACAGGTAGTTTTTTCAGCGGAACAACAATATGGCTATCAAGAAATCACAGCTTTACAGTACGCTCTGGGAATCATGCAACGCACTGCGCGGTTCCATGGATGCCAGTCAGTACAAGGACTACGTCCTGATGATTCTCTTCGTAAAGTATCTTTCCGACAAGGTGAAGCAAGGAGAGACTGAAATTATCGAATTGCCAGAAGGCTGCTTCTTTGAGGATTTCATCGCTTTGAAGCAGAATAGCCATATTGGCGAGGAAATCAACAAGAAACTGGAGGCCATCAAGGAGGCCAACCCGCTAAGTTTGAATATTGTATTGCCGAACTTCAACGATCCAGCCAAGTTTGGTCCGCCCAAGCAGATGACGGAGACCCTCTCCAAGTTGATCGGTGTCTTTGAGAATGATGCGCTGGACTTCGGACGCAACCGCGCGGTCGATGACGACCTTCTTGGCGACGCATACGAGTACCTGATGAAGAATTTTGCGGCGGAAAGCGGCAAGAGCAAGGGGCAGTTCTACACCCCTGCCGAAGTCAGCCGCGTGATGGCGCAGGTGCTTCACCTCAATGAATCCAATAGCAGACAAGATACCATCTATGACCCGACAGGAGGTTCAGGTTCGCTTTTATTGAGAGCCTACGCGGAGACCCAGCGGGGGGCAACTCTCCACATGCAGGAAAAGGACAATTCAACTGCTGCTCTAGCCAAGTTGAATATGCTTCTGCATGGCATTGAAGATGCAGAAATTCGGCAGGGCGACACCTTGAATGACCCGCAGTTCAAGTCGGCTGGGCTTCTCCAGACCTTCAACTACTGCGTGGCGAATCCCCCGTTCTCCACCAAGAACTGGCTGGCGCAGAACGGCGAGAGCGACCCATACCACCGCTGGAGCAAGACGCTCCTGCCACCTGCGAAGAACGGCGACTATGCCTTCCTGCTGCATCTTGCGGCCAGCATGACCCCGGAAACGGGGCGCGGAGCCTGCATCCTGCCGCATGGCGTGCTCTTCCGCGGCAATGCGGAGGAGACCATACGGAAGGAGCTTGTGAGGAACCGCAAAGTCATCAAGGGAATCATCGGATTGCCGCCAAACATCTTCTTCGGCACAGGCATCCCAGCCGCCATCATCGTGCTGGACAACCGCCGATGCCAGGACGGCATATTCTTCATCGACGCCAGCGCTGGCTTCATCAAGGACGGCAACAAGAACCGTCTCCGCGAGCAGGACATCCGCAAGATCGTCGATGTGTTCAATGCACAGTTGGAGATTCCCCACTATTCCCGTCTTGTCCCATACGATGAAATCGAGAGCAATGGCTGGAATCTGAACATCCCCCGCTACATAGAGCCCGTCCGCACCGAGGTCACGCAGGATTTGGACGGACACCTCAATGGAGGAATCTCCTGCCCCGAACTCGACTCCTGCGGCAATTGGGAGGCACTCCCTGGATTGAAGGAGCAACTCGTCACCACGCTGCGGCCAGGCTATGTCTCCTTGGCAATCCCCGCAGAGCAGGTGACGGATTTCATTCGGAGCGCCGATGTCGTGAAGGCGGTCGTGAAGGCCGCGATGGACACGCTTGCGCAATGGGAAACCCAATTGCGTGCAAAACTGGCCGCCCCGACGGGAAACGCCCGCAGGCTGGTGGAGGCACTTGCCTCCGAACTGCGCGACGCCTATCGCGACAGCGCTTTCCTTGACAAGTACGATGCGTATGGCGTGTTCATGGACTATGCGCTGGCGACATTGCAGGATGACCTGTTCGCCGTCTGCGCGGACGGTTGGGCTGTCGGGCGCGAGACAGAGAAGGACTATGACAAGAAGGACAAGCTGAAGTCCTGGGAGGGCATGATTCTTCCAAAACTGCTGGTCAAGCAGGAATTCTACGCTGCTGAGCTGGCGAAGGCGCAGGAACTCGCGGCAACGGCGGAGGCGGCGGACAATGAGCTTGAGCAGTTCATTCAGGAGTGCGCGGATCTTGGCGATGACGATCCACTCTCGGAAATCAGGGACGATGACAAGATCATCTCTGACGCGGACTGCAAGAAGAAGCTGAAGGAGCTTCAAAAGGATGCGGGGAGGAAGGACGAGGCCGTTGCGGTCAAGAGATATCTGGACTTGCGCGGGGCGTTGTCGGCGGCCAGAAAAGCGGCGTCAGAAGCGGAGAAGGCACTGGACAACAAGACATTGGAGCGCTATTCTACCTTGAGCGACGAAGAGATTCGTCTGTTGATGGTTGAACGGAAATGGCTTCCCTCCATTCGCAAGGGAATGGACAGTCTGTGCGAAAGCCAGCTGCAGACCTTAGCGACTTCCCTTCTTGCCTTGAATGCACGGTACAGTGAGACTCTGCCTGAGTTGGAGCGTCAATGTCAGGAGGCGAAGGAGCGCGTCCATTCCGTGCTTCGTGAAATGGGCTTTAATTGGCTGGAGTAGGCAATGAAATACCGCATTTTCATCAGCAGTGTCCAGAAGGAGTTCGCCGAGGAGCGTAGGAAACTGGCGGAGCACATTGAGAACGACCCTGTCTGCGGGCGCTTCTTTGACGTGTTCCTGTTCGAGCGACTGCCTGCCAAGGCACGAAGCGCGGAACAGGTCTATTTGGATGAGCTGGAGAAAAGCGATGTGTATCTTGGAATTTTCGGCAATGACTACGGATGGGAGGACGCCAATGGCATATCTCCCACGCAGAAGGAGTATAACCGAGCCACCGAATTGAATTTGCCTCGCCTTATCTTCATCCACAGGACGCCTGGCAAGGAACGCAACCCCAAGATGGCGGCTCTCATCAAGACAGCCGAGGCAGAGATTGTGAGAAAGAGTTTCACTTCCATTGACGACCTGCTTACAAAGGTCTCCGCCAGCCTGGCGGATTTCCTGGACGAGAAGAAGGCCTTCCGCTATGGGCCGTTTGACGCTGAAATCTGTCCCGATGCCACATTGAGGGACATTTCACGCCAAAATGTCAACGCCTTTATTGCACGTGCCAAGGAGGCAAGGAATTTTCCGCTTAAAAGCAGTGTCTCCATTGAGCAGTTCCTAACCCATCTGGAAATGCTCAAGGACGGTCTGCCCACTTACGCGGCCATCCTGCTTTTCGGAAAGAAGCCACAGCGCTTCCTGATTTCATCAGAGGTGAAATGCGCCCATTTCCACGGCACTCGCGTGGAGAAGCCAATCCCCTCCATGCAGGTTTACGAGGGGACGTTGTTTGACGTGGTGGACAGTGCGGTGGATTTCGTTCTCTCCAAAATCAATTTCTCCGTTGGCACACGGCATTTGAACGTCCGGGTCCCGACCGCCTATGAGATTCCAAAAGAGGTTGTGCTTGAGGCAATTGTGAATGCAGTGGCTCATCGAGACTATACATCGCATGCCAGCGTCCAGGTGATGCTGTTCGCCGATCGTCTGGAGGTGCGGAATCCTGGACGGCTTCCAAAGCAGCTGACGATTCCCGACCTTTCCAAACCCCATGGTTCCTATCCGCCAAATGAGCTGATTGCCCGAGGATTCTACTTGACCAAGTACATTGAGCACATGGGAACTGGCACGGAGGATATGATTGAACGATGCGTCAAGGCGGGATTGCAACCACCACAGTTCGAGCAAAGAGACTGCTTCACCATCACAATATTCCGCAATCCAGAGGCGGCTTTCCGTAAAGTCATAGCCGAATCTGGCGAAGCGAACACCCCCAGGGACAAACCCCCGCACAACCCCGAGCGCCACCACCCATACCCACACCCACGCCGCCCCCGCCACAGCCCCATCCGCCCCCGCACACCCCCCCTAACCCCCCCCTCACCACTCCCCCTAGAACCCCCCCCTCCACCCGCGGTCCTCATATTTATGTTAGCAATGAGCAAAGGTGAGGAACGCTAAAAAAAACA
>JAEEXV010000009.1 GCA_016287975.1 Lentisphaeria bacterium
GCGCGGCTGCTCGGGGGGGAACTCGTTCCAGCCGGCCTTGCGGTGGGCGGCCCGCCTGCGCTCGTGGGCCTCCGCATGCTCCCCGGGGGAGGCGGACGCCTCCGACGCCGCGGCCTCGAGGCCCTCCATCGGCAGCAGCGGCTGGAAGGCCGTCCGCGACCACCCGCTCGGACTTCCGCGTTTTTTGGGGGATGCAGCCCATGCGAGCCGCCTCGAAGAAAACACCATATTGTAACCTATATTCTGGAATCCGCCAGCAAGAATCCCGTTTCAGCGGCGTGCACGGCACTTTAGATTTCCGCGTCTGGCCGATGGACAGGCGCGTATCCTTGTGAGGCGTCAAAGCAATCCGGGGCGGTTCCCTTGAATTTCTCGATGAAACGGCGCTTCATGTCCGCGTCTTCGGCGAACACCGTCATCCAGATGCTGAAGTAGTCCTTCGCCTCGTCCACAATCTGCGCCCGCATCTCCTGGGTGTTGACCCTTGCCAAGCGGTCTTTGCTCCGCTGCGCAAGTCCCCAGGCGTCGATTCGGTTCTGCCACCGCCTGTCGGTCTGGTCGCTGGATCTGTCCGGCGTCTTGTCCAGTCCGACCAGATGGATCAGTCGCCTGGCCTTTTCCTGGATTGACGGAGGCAGTTGTTCGTTTGCACTGACGACACCGCCCTCGGAGTATTCCAGCGCCAGGAAAGTGTTGTTGCGGTCCGGCCACAGATACTCATCCTCCGTGGCGTCTGTGATCGGAGTCTTTCCCTTTGTGGCGTTGCAGTTCGCGCAGGCAAGCAGGAGGTTCTCCCATTCACGGCTTTTCTGCGGCTGACGGCTTTTGGGCTGGACGTGTTCGACCGCCAGCCCCGAGTCCAAATGCATTTCGCAGTAGGAGCAGAGTTCCCCCAAGCGCTCAATCAGAAAGCCGCGCGCGTCCTGATATCGGGACAGGGAGGAATAGGGACATGCGCCTTTGGCGACAGGCCTCATTTCGCCGCCTCCTTGCGCTCCGCTTCGGCAGCCAGACGCTCCATTTCCAGGAAGGCGTGATACGCAACCTCATCACTGAACGGGGCAATCAGGGCGTCCAGTTCCTGCTTCAGCCTCGTCAGCTCGGCAGACGACGCGGCATTCTTCACCTGCTTCAGTTTCGTGTAGTATTCCTTGGCCTTGTCATACATTCGCTGGAGTCTGGCGCTCCGCTGCGCATTCTCCACCCCCATCACATCCTCCGCGACATCCTCCAGGCTCTTCTTCGCGTAAACGCCCTTTGTGCCTGGCCAGGCGTGTCCAGAAGCCGCGTATTCGACGAGTTGCAGGGACTGGTCCGCATCGTCGGCCTGCACTTTCGCGGTATCCTGCAACTGCTTCCAATGGCTTGACAGGACTTCTCCCCCGCATGCCTCCAGGTCGATGACCTCCCCCGCCTGCAGCGACTGGACGACGAAAGGCGAATGGGTCGTCACGATGAACTGCACCAGGGGGAAGGTCCTCCTGAGGCTTTCGGCAACGGTGCGCTGCCAGTTGGGGTGCAGAGACAGGTCGAGTTCGTCAATCAGGACAATCCCGTCGGTCTTCTCCAGCGTTTCCGTCCCCAAGTGAGGATTCAGGGTGATCATCTGCTTCACGATGTCGAACACCATCGTGAGGATCATCCGATAGCCGTCGCTCAGGTCCGCGAAAAGCAGGTTCTGGTCTGCGGACGGATGCGCGGGGCTGTCCTTGAATCTCAGGACCAGCGACTTGAACTCGAAGTCATAGAAGACGGTCTCGCAATCCGGAATCATCATCGCCAGGGCCTTGCGCATCACGCTGAGGGCCGCCTCGTTGGTGCCCTTCTGGAGATGAATCAGCTCCTGCTCCTTGAACCACTCGTTGAGTTCGTCGAAGTCGATGAAGGCGTCCAGCGACCAGCGATAGCCGTCCGTCCGTGAGGGAATCCCCTGCCGGCTGCGGTTTTTCTTGTTCCACAGGCGACTGGTGCCGTAGAACGCCAGGACCGGCAGCGTGATCTCCTTCTGCGCGCTGATGCCATTCAGGGCCTCCTGGGCCTGACGTGCCAGAAAGTCGTTTCGGGAGTTCCCGTCCGAGGCGTCATCCCTTCGGCAGAAGACAAAATCGCCCTGGTTGAAATCCGACGCGACGACCGCCGGGTAGAAATGCTCCATCCGTAATTGGTGGCTTCCGTTCCGATTGTCGAACATCTGGCTCGCGTGGCGCACATCGGCGGGCCGAATGTCCGTGGCGACGCTCTTATTGCGCAGCATCTCCGACTGATACTGGCTCAGGAGCGTCGCAATCGCCTGAAGCACCTGGGTTTTGCCAGTGGCGTTGTCGCCGATCAGGGCGGTGAAACGGTCATGGAAGGCAAAACTCTGGCGGGAGAACTTGCGGTAGTTGACCAGGGTCAGGGTTTGGATCTTCATCGTGGATTCAACATTGCTTCATTGCAGCCGAGACGTCGATGACCTTACTATAACCTGAATCCGCGAAGTTGACAGGGAGAACAAAGGGAAAGGCGCTGTTCCCCAAGAGGGTAGGCGATTGCCCAGTCAAAGCCACGAAAATGGTAGCCACGGCGTCCCGCCGTGGTCCCCCCGACAAGCGACGCAGTGAACGATTCCGCCGCCCCATTGCAAACCCTGTGTGGCTCACCCGCCCGCCACGGCGGGACGCCGTGGCTACGTCCGCTTCGTCAATCACGCCCAACCCACAGGCTTTCCAGGCCGTGTTTTTTTTCGCCATTTCAAGTCCTTCTCCGCGTTTTTCCCATCGTTTTGGAGACGACCTGGCGCGAACATGTCATGTTCTGTCATGCCTGGGAAGGAGAGCAGGCGCAGCGGCCCCGTCCACCTTGGAAGTGGCTTCGCAGCCCCCGCTTTCGAGTGGTTGCGCTCCGGCCCCTATTGCAGGCAGCACTGTCGGTGCAGCCATAGGAAACTGGGGAAGGCGGCGAATGTGCGCCCCAGTTTCAGCAGCCCCTTTCCCGCGTGGCGGACGACATGCCCGGCGACGCGGAGGAACGTGTCGATGACGGTTCTGGCGCGCATCCGCCCCCTGGCCCACCGCCTGGCGTCGCCGGCGGCCGGCTGCGCCCGCCATGCTCCAGGGCAAGCCTTCCGATCCTGCGCAGGCAGTTGAACGCGAGCATGGCGCAGTGCAGGACCAGCGCGTTGGAGGCCATTTTCCCGCTGGGCATGCGCTCCATGCCCATGTCGCCCTTGAGCTCCGCGTGGCACTGCTCGCTCGTCGCGTGCTCATGGTAGAGCCGGACGCAAGTCCTGGCGTTGCACGGGAGGGTTGCCCACCGGCAGTTGAGTTCCTCTTCAGGGAGGAGAAGCGGCTGCCCGTCGCGGCCGATGCAGCGGATGACATGCTCGGCGACGTGGCGGACGCCCTCCAGCCCGAGGCGCGTCCGGGTCTCCGGGACCTCAAGGGCGGTCTGCAGGAAGAGGCGTCCGTGCGCCACCCCGGGCATTCTGCCGGATCCAGCGACGCGGGCGATCAGCTCCTCCCGGCTCTCGCGCCGCAGGTTCCGCTTGACCAGGAAATGCACTCCGGCGTCCCGCAGGGCGGCCAGGAAGGCGCTGTCGTCGTGCCCGGAGTCCAGGCGGAACAGCAGCTCGCCGCGCTTCAGGCCCAGACGGTCGGTCAGCCTCAGGCAGCGCTCCGCAAACTCGACGGCGCCCTTGGCGGAGTGCTGCGCGCCGGGGCGGAGCTCCGACGCCAGCGCGAAGCCGCGCGTGCCAAGATAGGCGAAGATGGGCGCGCAGCCGTTCTCCTTCTTGTACGTCCAGCCCACGCCCTCCTTCCGGGACGAGCACGGCTCGGCCATCACCGAGACGTCGATGTCCACAGGCACCAGCCGAATCCGGCCCGCCTGCACACGCCCGTAGTCAAGCCCCTGGAGCAGCTCCACATTCGCGTCGTCAAGGAGCCGGAACGCCTCCGCGCACTCGCCGAGCTGGTCGATGCGCTGGCGGAAGGTCTCCTGGGACGGAAGCCGGCCCCCCGCCGCCTCCAGGAAAACCGGATCCGCATGGAAGGCCTCGACATCCGAATAGTCGTTCAGGCCCAGCGCGGACAGCAGCACCGACGTCCGCACCACCGTCTGGTTGCCGACACGCCCGCGCAAGGTCTCCCGCAGCCGAAGCGTGTCCAGACGCTCAAGCGAAAGGCAGCGCCGCAAAAGCCCTCCGGCCAGAAGAATTCCGGAAACCGAACTCAACGTCTCATTTCCCTGTGCTATAGTAAGCATGATAACCTCGTTGGTGATGTGGTGAACGTTGCACAGAACACAACATAATATACTACACATCAACATGTTATCAACTGCTTTTTAACGTTTTTTTAGTTTTTTTTTCACGGATTCAGGTCACGGATTCAGGTTGGCGATAATCTTGATTGTCTTGCTGCGAAATATGATAAAATTTTCGATGTAGTCGAGCAGCCGTTCTTTCCGAAGCAGTCCGTCGATGTAATATTTAACCGAACTTTCGCCTGCGGTGGCGACGGAGAGGAGCACCTCGCGGTCGGGGCGTTCTTTTTCGAAATCGACCTTCAGTCACTCGAAGAAGTGGTTGTAACTGGCGTTGAAGGTGCCGAGCCGGGTTTCGAAGCCGTTGGAGAGCACGCAGATCTGATTGAAGACAAAGAGATTCGGGATATCCCGCTTGTAATTCGTCAGATTGTCGTTGTACACTTCTTCGACCTTGACGATGCTGTTCTTGAGTTCGATGAAGACCATCGGCAGCCCATTGACGAAAACGCGCACGTCGGGACGCCGCCAAGACACTCGTCCCTGCACCCACATCTGCGAAACGGCGGTAAAAGGTGTTGTACTGTGGGTGCTCAAAGTCCACCAGTTTCACGAAATCAAAGTCGGCTTTGCCGTTGCGGCGGAGCGCGATCTTGATGCCGTTGCGGATTTGATTGTAGTGCGTGTAATTGACGGCGGTCATTTCTGAGACACTGAAATCGCGAACCCCTTTTTCCGCAACGCCTCTATCATGGCCTGTTCTTCGGGTGTTGGGATCGGCGCTTCCTCTGACGGGATTTGAATGGCATCGTAATCCGTCACCCATTGTTTGAACAGCGATTTGATTTGCTTACAAAGAATATTATCCCTATTTCTGATACTGTTGATATTCCATTCATCAACCATTGAATTCCCCAAGTTTTTGCTAATAAAAATGTTGGATTCCATATACTTTTCTTTTTTCTTGCCGAAATAACCATTACTTGCGGAGATATTCAATTTTTTCTCCAGTGGCAGTTTGTTTCCCAAATGCTCCAATGTCTGGTTGGCTTCGGCTTCATCGATATTGTAATATTTAGAATCCCACGTCTGGGGGAAAATATGTTCGATTTCCCAGTATCCCGGCAACAAGTCCTTTTGTCCTTCGCTCTCGTATGCCAGCAGTTTCAGGAGCATTCTAACGGCATTTTTATGCGGCATGGCGAGGAGATCGTCGGTGCGTTTCCGCTCGGCATCCCTTTCCTCGTCGGTTGCGGTATTTTTTACTGTAAATTCAGCGGAGAATACTGGGTGGCAGTTTTGTATTATGGCGGCGTTGAGTTTCAATATATCGCCCTTGACCGCGCTGATCGTCGGGTTTTCGAGAAAGCGGGTGAGTAGCATCACGAAAAACTTGCGTAGAAACTTCAGAAAGATCTCCTCGAAGTTGTCCTTGTGCTTATGCTCCATATAAAATATGGACACGGGATATTTCCAGAATTCATTGTTATATGACGACAGACAATCAAGGATCTTGCGTATATCGGCATTGTTGGACCAGGCTTCACCTTCAACTGCCTGACGGCCGTTGACGACCTTCCAAAGAAGGAAACTCTCGGACAGTTTATCTATTACATCCGCCGTCAAGCGATTCCGCGTTTTTTCGAGGAAGAATTTTCGGACGCCTGGCGTCGTCGTTCGGCGGTCTTGTTCTTTTGCCCGAAGATAGAACATGTGATAATAGAAGAGGTTTTGAATGCTCTCGCTGAAATCGGTGACCTCTTTTTCCAAACACTTCCACTTGTTGATAAATGACTTTTTTTGCACATCATCCAAATACTTGTATATGTGAGACTTGAAAATATCTGCATCCGATAGTGGCAGCCCTCGATTATTGAGCGTGTTGAAAATAGTCAAAGCGGTTTCCTGATCATCAGCGTCAATCGGGAGAAGAATTGTATATTTGAGCAGCGCCAGAATAAAACTGAAAATATGGTTGGGACTGTTTTCCGATTTTTCCCTATAGATCTCAAGAAAACGATTGTAATTTTTGGAATAGTTGTCATCGGCATTCGGAGCTGCCTGACCAGTTTCCAAAATATCGCGCAGCAGTTTATTGCCAGCGTCCGATACAACCTCCGATCTCAGTAATGTCTGTTTCCTATCCACCTTGCCAGTCATTTCGTCTTTTTTCCACAATGCAGGCATAATCTGGTTTATGAAATTATTGACTTCATCCGACTTCGTTTCTTCTTTTTCCAATCTGGAGAACACAGCCCGCAATAAAAGAAACAGTGATGTCAGCCGCTGCTGCCCATCGATGATCTGGCGTTCGTTATTCTCCTTATACGAAACAATACAACCGAGAAAATAATTACGGGTACTGTCGGTAGATTGAGTGCGCTCGATGGAAAAATTCCACAAATCGTCAAATAAAGTCGATATTTCGTCGTCACCCCATGAATACGGCCGCTGATACTCTGGAATGACGAAGGGAGTTTCCTGCCCGCTGCTCAGAAGTTCCAAAACAGTTTGCTTGTTTACATTCAACGTCGTTGTTGTCATCGTTTTATCTCCTGAGCTGATTTCAAAATTCGGTAGCGTGAAAAAAAGCCAGATCGTGCATATTAGGACTTATTGACCAAAACAAGGAGCCTGACATGTCCGCCATGACCGAAACGTACTATAGCATCCAAACGCTGATCCTGTCAGTCCTGGAATGTGATCTGGGCAGACTTTCCGAAAAGGCGAGGGAATTCGCCCGTCTTCTGGAACTGGTTTGCCCGGGAAACTTCCTGCGACGTGTCCGCGCCTGGACGGGACGCCCGGCCCGGGACCGCGCCCGCATCCTGAACGCGCTGTTCCTGAAGAGCGTGGAGAACCTCCCGTCGACCAGGTCGCTGCCCGGCCTCCTGCGCGGGGATTCCTCCCTACGCCGCCTCTGCGGCTGGGACTTCGCCTGGACATCCCGTCGGAGGCGACCATCTCGCGGGCGTTCTCCGAGTTCTCGCAGTCCGGCGTGCTGGACGAGATGCACGGCGCGTTGGTCAGGAAAGCCTGCAAGGACAGGCTGGCGGGGCATGTGGGCATCGATTCGACGCAGATAGAGAACCGCGAGCGCCCGGTCTCCGGGCGCAAGCCCGGGAAGTGCCGCGAGAAAAGAAAACGCGGCAGGAAAAGCAAGGCGGAGAAGGCGGCCATGCAGGCCGCGCCCCCCCCCCGCCAAGACGCGCACGGGGCGCCAGTCCCGCCAGACGCCGGCGGAGAACCTGGCGGAGCTGCCCGCGCTCTGCGGCTGGGGGGCGAAGCGCAACGGCAAGGGCGCGGTGAACTTCTGGCGCGGCTGCAAGCTGCATCTCCCCGTCGCCGACGGCGGCGTTCCGGTCGCGGCCCTGCTCACCTCCGCCTCCCTGCATGACAGCCAGGCCGCGATCCCCATGATGCAGAAGTGCGCGCAGCGGGTCAAAAGCCTCTGCGACCTCGCCGATTCCGCGGACGACGCGGCCGACATCCGGTCATTCTCGCAGGGGCCCGGCCACGTGCCGGTCATCGACGCCAACTGGCGCAGGAAGGCGGATGCGCCGGAGATGGATCCGGTCAGCAAAGTGCGCTACAGGGAGCGCAGCACGGTGGAGCGCTGCAATTCAGACCTCAAGGACAACTACGGCGCACGGGCCTTGCAGCCCTATGGTCGCAAGGGGTGTCAGTCTCTATGGAGAGAGTGCATCCTCCATGTCGGGTTCGTCCGCCTCGTCATCGTCGGTGTCCTCATCGTCGGGTGAACACGGGCCGTCGAACTCGGCGCCGTACTCGCGACAGAGGTATCCGTCGTCCCACTCGATGATGTCGTCTGAGGAGTGGCAGCATGGGCATCTCGGCTTCATGGTCACGCCCTCCATTCGTGTCCGCAGTGCTCGCACCGATAGACGCCGTTGGTCTCGTCGCACATCTTTCCGAGGGTTCGCCCCGTGACTCCGCCCGCGACGCACCCTGCCAGAATACCCAGTAGGGTGCCTGCGCCTGGCAGCAGCACGGTTCCGATGGCCGCGCCGAGTTTCGCGCCCGCGCAGGCAGCCACGCCGCCTGCGGTAACGAAGCCAATGAGACCAGTTGAGACTAATATAGCGTGCAGGGCCAAGAAAAAAGCCACTCAATGCAAAAAAACGGCAAAAAAGAAGCGATTTTCTACGTAGGCGCTGTTCCCCAAGAGGGTAGGCGATTGCCCAGTCAAAGCCACGAAAATGGTAGCCACGGCGTCCCGCCGTGGTCCCCCCGACAAGCGACGCAGTGAACGATTCCGCCGCCCCATTGCAACCCCTGTGTGGCTCACCCGCCCGCCACGGCGGGACGCCGTGGCTACGTCCGCTTCGTCAATCACGCCCAACCCACAGGCTTCTGGCGTGTCTGCATTATGAGGTGCTGTTACCGACCCTCTTGGGGAACATAGCGTCTACGTAAAACTTGGCGGAGAGTCTGGGATTCGAACCCAGGAACGAGCAAGCTCGTTAACGGTTTTCGAGACCGTCCCGATCGACCACTCCGGCAACTCTCCGTCTTAGAGTGGTAAAGTGGGCATAATGTAACCGCTTCCCCACAATCCGCAACCCGCCACCCCGCATTTTTCGACGAAAGCACGCGTTTGCAGGCGGCGCCCGACGGAGCGCCGCCCTCACTCCGAACGCATTCTGCCTTCCAGCATGCGCCGACGGAACTTGAACGGCGAGACGCCATAGACGCGTTTGAACTGGCGCGAGAAGTAGTTGGCGTCCGCGAAGCCGCATTGATAGGCGATGTCAGCCATGCTCAAGGGCTGCCTGCATAGCAGGAGCCGTTCGCCCTTCGCGATGCGCATCCGCAGCAGATACACCAGCGGCGGCCGGCCAGTGACCGCCCGAAAGCCCTGGCGGAACGCCGAGACGGACATCTTCGCGAGTGCCGCCATCTTCGCCAGGGACCAGGATTCCGCCATGCGCTCCCGCAACTGCTGCTGCACGAGGGTGATTTGCTCAAGATGCAGGGCGAGCGGGGACGGGCCTGTCCATCGGCAATGGCTGGCAAGCAGATAGCAGGCCGTCACGAACTCGCTGACCTGCAAGGCGCGGTCGCCTGGCTTGCTGCTGGCATGCTTGCGGCTCATGGATTCCAGCACCTCCATGATCTCCTGGTAGTGGTCCTCAGGGATGCGGATCCCCTCCTCGGAGACCTGCCCCTCCGCCGTCGGCTTGGGCGTGAAGTTGAAGATGAGCTGCCCGCCGACCAGCCCCGTCAAATCCGAAAGGAACAACGGGAGGTAGTCCTCGGAAAACAGCAGGTTGTACAGGCACAGGTTGTGGTACTCCACAAACTCATGCGGATGGCCAGGCTTGACCAGCAGCACAATGCCAGGCACCAGACGCTGGGAACGTCCATCCATCCGATGCACTCCCTCGCCCCCATACACGATGAGGAGCTCGTAGAAATCACGGTGGGAATGCAATGTCGGGGTGTTTTCCGTCGTGGAATGCAACGCCTTCCAGCACGTCAGCCGAAAATCATCCCTGACAATGTAGGTGTTTAGGACCTTCTCCATGCGCTATGTTCCCTCCCACGCGGGGACATGAAACTTATAATCGCGAGACTTCAACGTTCAAGGGCACGAGACGCAAGACACGCGAGGACGCGCCTTTTGGCGAATGATGCGTGTCATCCATGCCGATACTGTAAATGCATTCCTCCGATTATCAACCTGCTTCCATGCTTTTTCCCACATGGGTAAATACGGTGGAGAGACAATGGCGGGCAACACCCCCTCGCAGAAATGTCAGATCGTGCTTATTTTTTGTCAGATTGTTCTTGCGACAAAAGGGATTTTGCGTATAATTTATGCGACTGCGCAGAATCCGCATTGCGCCAAGCCCCTTCTCTTCATTCGTCCATCCTCCACTCTCCACTCCAAAGGAAGCAATCCATGAAAAGCCAACGTCTCTTCACCCTCATTGAACTCCTGGTCGTCATCGCCATCATCGCCATATTGGCGGCGATGCTGCTGCCCGCGTTGAGCAAGGCCAGGGAAAAGGCGCGTTCCATTTCGTGTGTCAGCAACATGAAGCAGATTGGCCTGGCGCAGCACATGTATGCGGGAGACAACAACGACTGCATCTGCGCAATCGAACTGATGACCACTGGCGGCTGGTGCCTCCGCACTGGCCTGTATCACAGGAACCACAGTTTGCACTACTGGAAATCCATTCCGAACCAAATGCTGGGCGGTGGCTATATCGGAATGGTCGACAAAGCAAGCACCGACATCACTGCGATGGTCTTCAAGTTCTTCCGCTGCCCAAGCGACAACAAGCACTTCAAGAAAGATGTCGACAATGCGGACTCCAGTTACATCTTCTGGCTTTACGGCGCAAAGAACTGGTCGACTGGCGCACTCCTCACCAGCACCAACTCGACGGAGCAGAGCATCATCAACAATCGCCCGCGCCTCATCGTCGGACGCGACAATCCAGGCCGCGTCATTATGGCCGACGTCCCCGGCGGAGCCATTGGCGGCAACACTCCGAACCATCCAGGCAACCTGAATCTGCTCATGATGGACGGCCATGCCGAAAGCAAGGCGCTCAGCCTCGGCGACATCAACTCCCTGGGCAACATGTGGTATTACATCCCAGACAAATTCGATCTAGACAAATAAGCAAACGCAACGGCTCAGAAGGGGGGGCCAGGCAGTCTCGGCCTTCCCCCCGCCCCGACAGCGTGTTTCAGTGAGAGGCTCTGAATCGGTCAATACAAGCAAAGGCCTACAAGGATGAATTCCGCCACACGCATTCTCATTTTCTACGGTTTGATTCTGTCTCTTTGCGGCTGCGGCGCGGAAAAAACGGAAAACTACCGCGAAAACGGTGAGCGCCTGAACAATCTTGTCAAGCGGATGGCGCTCGTCAAAAAGAGCTACAAGGAAAATGGCGCGGCGGAATTCGTCAATCCACGGCACGGCTTTATATGGGTCAAGACCCAGAAGGAAGGCACCTTCACGGTCAAGTCGAAAAAGGGCAATCTGGCGCAGACTTTCACGACGTGGGAGTGCGAAGGCTTCGTCCGCCTGCCCGCAGGCAGATACACGCTTTCTGGCGACTGGGGCGACCGCTTGCTGATTCATTCCGTGCCGACATTGGTTTTCAGTTATTTCCTTGGCAAGCCTGCCGCCGAGGAACCATGGCATTACTTCGACAACGGCAAAATCGGCGTCTTTGAATACAACTTCCCTTGGCTGAAGAAAAACGTCCTGCCAAGTTTCAACGTGATGGCGCACAACGACACGCGCGGCATTCCGCAGGAACTGCAGGAACAATGGCAGAAAGTCGGCAGGAAATTCTACTGCTCCATCGGCGAACAGAATGTCGACCATTGGGAGGAATGGATGCTGAAGGACAAATACGACGGCCTGCAAATCGATGAATTCGTCACGCCGCGCGGCAGGATTTCCGATCGGGACAAGGCGATGAACTACACGAAGCCAGGCCTGGGCTTCGACGCAAAGACACTCGGCGAACTGAAACGCATTTCGGACAAGCATACGGATTTCGCGGTCACCCCGTGGCTTGGGATGAACTGGGACGCAAAGAGCGAGGACAATCAGCCGCTGTGGCAGGCGATCACCAGCTCAAAGTTCGGCGGCGTCATGTACGAGGCATACATGCGCTCGCGCGACTGCGACTATGAATTCGACAAAATCCACAAGAGAATCGCTCCGTTCAATGCCTTCGGGACACATGCCCTTGACCATGTCTATGTCGGATTCGGCCTGTTCACGCTGCTCGACAGCAATGCCTCCGTCGACTTCAAGGTCTTTTTGGACAAAGTCATGCAGAAGCTGGCGAAAGAATCAGATTTCCTCGACCTTGGCGGCCTCGGCCTGTGGGCCAGCTACTATGCCGAGCCAGAGCATCTCAAATGGTATGCGCGGCTTCTCCGCCATTATGCCATTGAAGGAAACACGGAACTCCTAAGCGATAAATTCAATTACAAGTTCAAGCCTGAAATCGTCAAGTCGCCGATGTGGGAGACTTTGGACGACTGGAACGCCCAGCCCGCAGAAAAGGATTCACTGCTGCTTGTCAGTTCGCAGGACACCGCAAAGACAGGCGTGACCTACGGCTACTGGCCGCGCTCCTCGGTCAATTTCCTGAAAATGACGCACGTCCCAGGCAAGGTCAACAAAGTCTCGCAGCAACTCAAGAACCTCGAGGCAGGCAAGGAATACATGCTGTTCCTGCTCTTCACGGGCTTCGAGGACAATTCACGCGCGAAGTATGACTTGGACATCAAACTGAGCAACGCCAAAATCGTCGATACCCAGCGCCGTCCGATGAGCGACTGGGTCAAGATGAAATGCTACAACTCGGTTCGCGTCCGTTTCATTGCAGGGAAAGAGCCCGTGACGCTTGAGATTTCCGACCCTGTCCGCAACGTCGGCCCCAGGACGCTGCTTATCGACGGCATCAGCGTGACGCCCTATTACTGCGGAAATGCGGTGGAATAGCGTGACGCCCCCCCATGCCCCTCATCCCTTCTGTCGTCCTTCATAGGCGGCGGAGGGATGCAGGGGTGGATGGTGCGAGGCGGCAAAGCAGGCATGGTGCTACCGCTTCCCGCCCTCCGCAACCCGCCCCCGCCGCATTTTTCGGCGTTTTTCCACAGTCGGCGGGGGCACTCCCGCCATCGGTTGCCGGCGCGGGGGAGATGGCGCGCCATGACAGGGGAGCCGAACCTTCCCCCCTCCGCCGACAGAACTTCGTCGTATTTTTATTGTCTCGGACTTGATTTCCCGCGGGAAAGCACTAACTTTAGGAAATTACTTGACTTTGCCGTCATTTTCCCTGAAATCAAACCAAAGCGAGATAGACGATGCCGATTACCGAAATTCTGAAGCAGAACGCCGCACTGTACGGAGAGGAAGTGGCCCTGGTGGAAATCAATCCGCAGGAACTGGAGAAATGCCACACGACCTGGCGCGAGTATTCCCTGATCGAATCCAGCCCGATCGACTCCTTCCGCTCGGAACTGACCTGGGGCGAGTTCAACCGAAAGTCGAACCGCCTGGCCAACCTCCTGCTGACCAGGCGCGTGCGAAAAGGCGCCAAGGTCGGGATCCTGCTCATGAACTGCCTGGAATGGCTCCCCATCTACTTCGGCATCCTGAAGAGCGGGGCCATGGCGGTGCCGCTCAACTTCCGATACACCTCCGCGGAAATCAAATACTGCCTGGATCTGGCGGATGTCGAGGTGCTGGTCTTCGGCCCCGAGTTCGTGGGGCGCATGGAGGACATCTGCGAAAAGCTGCCCAAAGTCAAGACCATGCTCTACGTCGGCGACGACTGCCCGTCCTTCGCGGAATCCTACTACAGCCTCTGCTCCTACTGCTCCAGCAAGGAGCCTGAAATCCCGCTGGCCGACAGCGACGAGGCCGCCATCTACTTCTCCTCAGGCACGACAGGCTTCCCCAAGGCCATCGTCCACCTTCACCGCAGCCTGATGCACTCCTGCAAGGTCGAGCAGAACCACCACGGGCAGACGCACGAGGACACTTTCCTCTGCATCCCCCCGCTCTACCACACAGGCGCCAAGATGCACTGGTTCGGCAGCTTCCTGGTCGGCGGATGCGCCGTGCTGCTCAAGGGCATCAAGCCCGAATGGATCATCCGCACGGTCTCCGAGGAACACTGCACCATCGTCTGGCTGCTTGTGCCATGGGCGCAGGACATCCTCGACGCCATCGACCGCGGAGAAATCAAGCTCGACGAATACAAGCTCGACCAATGGCGGCTGATGCACATCGGGGCCCAGCCCGTGCCGCCCAGCCTCATCAAGCGCTGGATGTCCGTCTTCCCGAACCACCGCTACGACACCAACTACGGCCTCAGCGAATCCATCGGCCCCGGCGCCGTGCACCTCGGCGTCGAGAACCTCGACCATGTGGGCGCCATCGGCGTCGCCGGATACGGCTGGCAGACGAAGATCGTCGACGAGCAGAAACGCCCCGTCGCCAAAGGCGAGGTCGGGGAGTTGGCGCTGAAGGGCGACGGCGTGATGAAATGCTACTACAAGGACGAAAAAGCCACCAGGGAAGTCCTGCAGGACGGATGGCTGTTCACGGGCGACATGGCGAAGGAGTCGGAGGACGGCTTCATCTATCTGGTCGACCGCAAGAAGGACGTCATCATCACCGGCGGCGAAAACCTCTACCCCGTCCAGATCGAGGACTTCCTGCGGCGCCATGACGCCATCAAGGACGTGGCGGTCATCGGTCTGCCGGACGCACGCCTCGGCGAAATTGCGGCGGCCATCATCGAGGTCAAGCCGGAGTTCTCCCTGACCGAGGCCGAGGTCAACGAATTCTGCCAGGCGCTCCCGCGCTATCAGCGTCCGCGCAAGATCATTTTCGCCGAAGTCCCGCGCAACCCCACCGGCAAGATCGAGAAGCCCAAACTGCGGAAAATCTACGGCGCCGACAGGCTCGTCGCCCAGCAGAACGAAATCCAGTGACAATGAGTGCACTCTCCCAAATCCCCGTCATGATTCTCTGCGGCGGGCGCGGCACGCGCCTGCGCGACGTCACCGAGGTGCTGCCCAAGCCGATGGTGCCCATCGGCGAGCAGCCGATCCTTTGGCACATCATGAAGTCGTACGCCGCGTTCGGGGTGAGGCGCTTCATCCTCTGTCTCGGCTACAAGCAGGAGGCCTTCATTGATTACTTCATGAACTTCCACCTGCGCATCTCCGACGCGACCATCACCCTCGGCCACGATCCGGAGATCCGTTTTCACCAGGCCGTCGAGGAGGCCGACTGGCAGGTCACCCTCGCACAGACCGGAATCGACACCATGACCGGCCTGCGCGTCGCCCGCGCCGCGCGCTATCTCCAGCCCGACGACGACGAGTTTTTCCTCACCTACGGCGACGGCGTCGCCGACGTCGACCTCGCCGCCCTGCTCCAGGCCCATCGCGCCGCAGGGAAAATGCTCACCGTCTCCGCCGTCCATCCCCCCGCGCGCTTCGGCGAAATGGTCCTCGACGGCGACACCGTCGTGGACTTCGCCGAGAAGGCCCCCCGCACCTCCGCCTACGTCAACGGCGGCTTCATGGTCGCCACCCGCGCCTTCCTCAACCGGTATCTCGCCAGCGGCAAGGACGAATTTCTCGAACAGGCGCCCATCCTCAACTGCGTCGCCGACCGCCAGATGAACGCATACCGCCACGAGGGCTTCTGGCAGTGCATGGACACCCCGCGCGAATACTCCCTCCTGAATGACCTGTGGAAGCGCGGCGACGCCCCCTGGACCCGCTACTGGAACGGAGGCGCGCGCTGATGTTCGGCGACATCTACAGAGACCGACGCGTGCTCATCACCGGCCACACCGGCTTCAAGGGCTCCTGGCTCTGCCTCTGGCTGCGGAATCTCGGCGCGCTTGTCCAGGGCTACGCCCTTGCCCAGCCCTCTCCCAGCCATTGGGAGCGGCTTGGCCTGAGCCTGGACGAGGCGCGCGCCGACCTCCGCGACTCCCAGACCATCGCGGCTTTCGTCGCCGAGCGACGGCCTGAAATCGTCTTCCATCTGGCGGCGCAGCCGCTGGTGCGCGAATCGTACAATTCGCCCCGCGCGACCTTCGACACCAACGTCATGGGCACCGTCAATCTGCTGGAGGCCTGCCGCCAGTGCGACTCCGTGCGCGCCGTCGTCGTCGTCACCACCGACAAGTGCTATGCGAACTCCGGCGGCGCGCAGCCGTTCCGCGAGGGCGATCCGCTCGGCGGCCACGACCCCTACAGCGCCTCCAAGGGCGCCGCCGAGATCGTCGCCGCCTCCTATCGGGATTCCTTCTTCCGCCCGGGCGGTCGCGTCGCGCTGGCGACCGCACGCGCCGGCAATGTCATCGGCGGCGGCGACTGGGCCGCCGACCGCCTCATCCCCGACCTCATGCGCGCCGCCCGCGCAGGAAAGCCCGCCCTCATCCGCAGCCCCCTCGCCATCCGCCCCTGGCAGCACGTCCTGGAGGCCCTCTCCGGCTATCTCCGGCTCGGGCAACTACTTTTAGAGCACGGTGCGGAGTACGCAGACGCCTGGAACTTCGGCCCGATGGAGGCCGCGACCTACACCGTCGAGGAGGTCGTCCGTCTCGCACAGGAAGCCTGGCCCCGCGTGCAGCATGAGATCGGAGCCGTCGACGCCTCCCGCCCCGAAGCGCCCCGCCTGACCCTCGACTGCTCCCGCGCCCGCGACCGCCTCGGCTGGCACCCCGTCTGGGACACCCCCGAGACCGTACGCCGCACGGTGGCGTGGTACCGCGCCGACTTCGAGGGCGCCGCCCTCGCCTCCCCCCGTGACCTCGACCAATACTGCGCCGACGCGGCGGCCGCCGGCCTGGAGTGGTGCCAATGACCCCCGAAGAAATCCGCCAGGAAATCCTCCGCCTCACCGCAGAATACGCCCGCCAGACATGGGGGACGCCCTCCCCCTTCGTCCCCGGCGAAAGCCGCGTGCAATACGGCGGGCGCGTCTTCGACGAGCGCGAGGTCACCAGTCTTGTCGACGCCTCGCTTGACTTCTGGCTCACCTACGGACGCTACTCCCGCGACTTCGAGCGGCGTCTCGCCGACCTCCTCGGCGTGCGTTGCGCGCTCCTCGTCAACTCCGGCTCCTCCGCCAATCTCCTCGCCTTCCACGCCCTCGCCTCGCCGCTGTTAGGCGACCGGCGCATCCGACGCGGCGACGAGGTCATCACCGTCGCCGCCGGCTTCCCCACGACCGTCGCCCCCATCGTCCAATACGGCGCCGTCCCCGTCTTCGTCGACGTCGAGGCCGACACCGCGAACATCGACGTCTCGCTGCTGGACGCCGCCCTCTCGGAGCGCACCCGCGCGGTGATGCTCGCGCACACCCTCGGCAACCCCTTCGACCTCCGCGCCGTCAAGGTCTTCTGCGAGCAGCATCGCCTCTGGCTCATCGAGGACAACTGCGACGCCCTGGGCTCCCGTTACGCGGGGCGCCTGACCGGCACGTGGGGGGACATCGGCACCTCCAGTTTCTACCCGCCCCACCATCTGACCACCGGCGAGGGCGGCGCCGTCTACACCGACAATCCCCTCCTCCGCAAGATCCTCCTCTCGCTCCGCGACTGGGGCCGCGACTGCTGGTGCGAATCCGGCCATGACAATACCTGCGGTTGCCGCTTCAGCGGGCAGTTCGGGCAGCTTCCCCCCGGCTACGACCACAAATACGTCTACAGCCACTTCGGCTTCAATCTCAAGGCAACCGAAATGCAGGCCGCCATCGGCTGCGCCCAGCTTGACCGCCTCCCCGACTTCACCCGCGCACGCCGCGACAACTTCGACCGGCTCCTCCGCCAACTCCAGGACCTCCCCCACCTGCACTTCATGCGCGCGCTCCCCGAGAGCGAGCCATCCTGGTTCGGCTTCCTCATCACCCTCGACGACCAGGCGCCCTTCTCCCGCAACGCCATCGTCGCGCACCTGGAGGCGAGCGGCGTCCAGACCCGAAACCTCTTCGCGGGCAACCTCACCCGCCACCCCTGCTTCGAATCCCTCCGGCCAGGCCGCGACTACCGCATCGCCACTCCGCTCCCCAACACCGACCGCCTCATGAACAACGCCTTCTGGCTCGGCGTCTTCCCTGGCATGACCCCCGCCAAAATCGACTTCATGGCGGAGGCCGTCCGAGAATGCCTGGCCGACCGCAACGGAAGATGAACCCGACCGAACTGCATGGTTTCGCCACCGCGATACGGCGCCTCGCCGTCGAACTCACCTACCGCACCAGGACCTCGCACCTGGGCGGCGCCCTGTCGCAGGCCGACCTCCTCGCCGTACTCTATTCGGGCGTGCTCCGAAACACCCCCGAAACCGCCCGCCGCCCCGACCGCGACCGCCTCATCCTGAGCAAGGGACACTGCTGCGCCTCCCTCTATGCCGCCCTCGCCCTCCGAGGCTTCCTCGACCGACAGGAACTGCTGGAGCACTACTGCGAAAACGGCTCGCGCTATTTCGAGCATGTCAGCCATCTGCTTCCAGGCGTGGAATGGTCGACGGGAAGCCTCGGCCACGGCCTCCCCGTCGCCTGCGGCCTCGCCCTGGGCGCAAAGCTCCGCGCCCTGCCCTTCGACGTCTTCTGCCTGGTGGGCGACGGTGAAATGGACGAAGGCAGCAACTGGGAGGCGCTGCTTTTCGCCGCCCAGCACCGCCTCGACAATCTCTGCCTGGTCATCGACCGAAACCAGATGCAGGCGCTGGGGGAAAACAAGGACATCCTCGACCTCTCCCCGCTCACGGATAAACTCCGCGACTTCCAATGGCACGCGACGGAGATCGACGGCCATGACTTCGGCCAGATCACCGACGCCTTCCAGGCCTTCCGCGAGCAGCAGGGACGGCCGACCGCCATCGTCGCAAACACCGTCAAGGGCAAGGGCGTCCGTTTCATGGAGCATCAGTTGAAATTCCACTACAGCCCTCCAAACGACGCGGAATACGCCCAGGCCATGGAGGAACTGAAATGAGGACCGCCTTCGTCAACCAACTGCTCCAGGAGGCCGAACGGGACGGGCGCGTCTTCCTTATCGTCGGCGACCTGGGATACCATGTCGTCGAACCTTTCGCCCAGCGGTTTCCGCAGCGCTTCCTGAACGCGGGCATCGCCGAGCAGAACATGCTCGGCGTCGCCGCGGGACTCTCCGCCACGGGATACAATGTCTTCGTCTATTCCATCGGCAACTTCCCGACTTTGCGCTGCCTGGAGCAGATCCGCAACGACGTCGCCTACCACCGCTGCAATGTCAAGATCGTCGCCGTCGGGGCGGGCTACGCCTACGGCAGCCTCGGCGCCACCCACCAGGCCACCGAGGACATCGCCGCCATGCGCGCCATGCCGAACCTCGCGGTCTGCACGCCAGGCGACCCCGCCGAGGCCGCCGCCGTCGCCAGCCTCACCGCCGCCTTCGACGGCCCGATGTACATCCGCCTGGGCAAGGCAGGCGAAAAAAACGTCCATTCCGAACCCCTGCCCGAAGTGGCCCTCGGGGACATCCTCCTGGTCAGGCGCGCGGAAGGCGCCCGCACGGCGGTGCTCGCCTGCGGCAGCATCCTGCACGACGCCAGCCGCCAGATCGAGGAGCAAGGCCTCCCGTATGACCTCTACAGCGTCCCCTTCGTCAAGCCCATCAACCGCGACCGCCTGGCGCAGATTGCGCGGTGCCATCCCGACGGGCTCATCACCCTGGAGGAGCATCAGCGCTCTGGCGGCATGGGCGCGGCCGTCGTCGAGCAGTTGAACGACCTCTACGCGCAAGGCGCGCTGCGCGACTATCCGAAAGTCCGTCGCCTGGCCATCCCCGACGTGTTCGCGCCCGTCGTCGGAAACCAGCAGTATCTCCGCGCGGTGGTCGGCCTGCGCCTCTGAAGCTCAGCGCCGTTCGCCTGGCCGCAGGCTCCTTCGGATCGCCTCCTGAAGCGGGATCCGCACCTCCAGCCCCAGTTCCCGCCGCGCCCGCGTGATGTCGGGGACATACCATTGCGGCGGCGTTCCAGGGACAGGCTCGCGCAGCACCCTGACTGGCGCAGGGCTCCCCAGCGTCTCCCGCACCGTCTCCGCCAGTTCACGGATGCTGACCGCGGCATCGGAACCGAGGTTGTATGCGGCCCCCGCGCGCCCGCGCTCCAGCATCGCGAAGAGCCATTCGACGAGATCGTCGGCGTGGAGATAGCTGCGCCGCGGCGTCCCGTCCCCCTGGATGACGATCTCCCGTCCCGCCAGCGCGTCCCGAATGAAGTTGCCGATCGCGAAGTGGATGTCGCGATTGAGGTATCGCCCCGTGAAGGCGAAGCCGCGCGCGATGACCGACGGGATGCCCGAGGCCGCGCACATCCCCTCCGCCTCCAGTTTCGCGATGCCGTATTCGGTCACGGGGCGGCACGGATGCTCCTCTCCGACATGGGTGCATTGTGGCTCCTGCGGCCCGTAGACCGCACCAGAACTCACGAAGAGCAGCCGTGCGGCGCCGCACTCCCGCGCAAAGCGCAGCACCCGCTCCGTCCCCTTGAGAATGATGTCGCGCATCTCGCCAGGCGGCAGCGCCAGCGCGGGCGTCCCCGCATGGATGACGGCATCCACCGCGGGCATCTTCGGCGGGAACGCGAAGTCCCGCACATCGCCCCGCATCCACTCCAGCCGCCCGCCCAGTCCCGCGAACTGCGGATTCTCCGCCAGGAAGCGACCTGGATCGCGCGAAAGCACGAGCAGACGCCACTCCGCCCCGAAGCCCCGCAGCATCCGATCCAGCAGGCTCTTCCCGAAGAAGCCCGTCCCCCCCGTCACAAAGATCCGTCCGCCCGTCATTTCCGCCTCACCTCGTTCCCCCGTTCTCCGCCAGCGCCCACTTCCAGATCGGCACGACCCGAATGCCGTCGTCCGTCTCCCATTCGTCATCCCACGTCACGACGACGCCATCCCTGACGCCAGTCTCCTGCATCGCGCGCCGCAGCGCCGACAGTTCCCGCGCCAGCGTCCCCGATCGGGACATCTCCCAGGCGACCTGCACCAGCCGCGCTTCCCGAGTCAGGCGATCCGTCACGTAAAAATCCACTTCGCCGCCCCCCTTGACATTGTAATACTCGATTTTGCAGAAACCACGGCGCAGAACCAGAAACACGAGATTCTCCAGCAGCCACCCCCGTTCCTCGTCATTCTTGGGAGTCATGGCGCGGATCAGCCCCGTGTCAACAAGATAATACTTGTCGGGATTGACCGCGCGGACGGTAAGCGAATCCGTCCGAAGTGGAACCGAATAGGCAAGATAGGCATCTCGGAAGAAGCGCAGATACTCGCTGATGACTTCGCGGTCGCCCGACAATCCATTTGCCTTCAACGCCCCTGCGATGGCACGGGTCGAGACCTTCCTGGCGTAATTGGAAAGCAGATAATCCAGCGTATAGCGCAAGGCAGGGACACTGGGAACCGAATGACGCTCGATGATGTCCCGATAAACCACCGCATCCACATATCCCTGCAGAATCTGCACCCTGGCACGCCGATCGCAGTCCTGGGTGTCTGGAAAGCCCCCTTCCTCGAAATACCGCGCCATCGCATGGCGCAGCATGCCAGCCGTGCGCGTCGAAAACGGCGCGACGGGCAGATGCGAAAAGATTCCATTGAAGGTGAGCATTTCAGGGAAAGACAAGGGAAACACCTCCATTTCCAACGCACGCCCGCGCATCTGGGTCGCAATCTCGCTTGACAGCAAACGCGCCGAAGACCCAGTCAGGCACAGTTGAACCAAATTGGAATCAATGAGCCGCCTGGCATACAGTTCCCATCCGTCGATCGTCTGGAGTTCATCCAGAAAATACCAGCACATCTGCCGCGCCGCTTCGGGAAACATGGCCGCATGCAGTTCACCGATCAAATGCAGATCCTCCAAGGTCGCCCGCTTCAGACGATCATCCTCAAAGTTGATGTAGACCAGCCGATGCGGATCCACTCCCCCCTGGCGAAGTTCCAGCATCCGCTGGAACGCCGCATACGTCTTGCCTGTCCGTCGCATCCCGACCAGCACCGACGCCGAATGCCGTTTCTCCAAATACCTCAGTCGACGCGGCTGCAAATCCTCTGGCAGCCCCGCTTCGTAAAATTCGCCCAGAATCTCCCCGAAAACCTTCTTCATGTCCGCGTTGCCTCCGTTGCACGCCCTGCCTCTCATGATGTTCGGAAAATGGCGGATAGACCTTCCCGACTCTCCCAAACCAGCCATCTTGGAAACAGCACGTACGCTAAATATAGTGGCATTTGAGACTTTTTCAAAATGTGGACACAATTTGTGACCACTTTCTCGCAAAAATCGGCAAGATCCCCAGACCACATTCAGGTTCCTTGCGCCATTGCCCTGCCCCCTTCGCCCCTTCTGCCGACAGGTTTTATTTCCCGTCGTTCAGCGCCTCTTCGAGGGCCTTTTGGAGCAGGGGCGCGGCACGGACGCTGGCCTAACTGCTTTTTTAGGGGAATTATATACTTTAGTTTCCAGTTTCAATTAATCATGCAATAATTGCTCCGCTTTTTCAAGGATTTCATCTGTTCGCTTTTCTAAAACGCGTGCTTTCTTTTTAATATCATCTGCCATTTTTTCGGCTTTTTTAATTTCTTGTGGCAAAACTTTACCAAGATATTTCCCATCACGTTTCACAAGTCGATTAAGGTCACGTTTCCATTCATGTTTCAATTCTGAATTTTTAGCTTGTGTTCGATTATACCAGTTATCCCATTCATAAGAACCTAATTGGCGAGATTTTTCATTGATAGTATCATATAAGGATTTCAATGCTTCTTGGAA
>JAEEXV010000144.1 GCA_016287975.1 Lentisphaeria bacterium
ACCAACCCCAACCGGAGGACATGACCATGTTGAAAAATGTTCGTAATCCTTTTAAGATGAGTGGATCCCTCCTCTCCCGAAGCGTGCGGCGTGAATCACAAGATGGGCAAAACCATGTTGGAATAACCCGCGTTTCTTTCACCCTGATTGAACTTCTGGTGGTGATTGCAATTATTGCCATTTTGGCATCGATGCTACTGCCAGCGCTTTCCAAGGCGCGTCGCAAGGCACGGGAAATTACATGTGTGTCGAATATCAAGCAGGTCGGGACGTTTTTCATGTTCTATCTTGGAGATTCAAGTGACTTTTATCCACATTATGATGACTTCAATGCGGATCTGCGGGATTCGCCGAATGAGACCGCCATGGGGCGGTCATGGTTCGCGGTGCTCAACAGCAATTACGGCTCCGGGCGCTACAGTTCCCTGCCGCAGTTCAACCGATTGTGGTATTGTCCCGAGAATCGCTCCCCGAATCCCTGCAGCAAGTACTTGAGTTACGGCTACAATTACAACAACATCGGCTCGTCGTGGCGGAATGGGAAGACCCGTCGGCCGGCGCTGGCCTCGGAACTGCGCCATCCCGCGACTACGCTTCTAGTTGTGGACACCCTGACGGGAAAAGCAGCCACCCAGTATTTGGCGTATGGGCGCTACATCGTCTACGACATGTGGGATACGACGGATACCGGTTCATACCATCCCGCCGGGCGTCATGACGGCGCATGCAGTACATTGTGGGCGGATGGCCATGCGACTAGCGTGAAGATTCCTTCGCCGCTGGAATGGTACTACTCGCCGTACACGGATGGAGTCTTCGGGAGGACCGGCAGCACGAACAACTGCTGGAACCGGTAGCGGAGGCCTTGGAAGAGAACGGAGTTTCCGGAAAAGCAGAATTGTGATGAAAGCGAGGGGCTGGGAGGAGTCGCGATGCGCGGAAAATGGTGGTTGCTGTTGCTCTTGGTGTGCTGCTGTGCGGCGTCGGCGGTGGAGTATCCGGTGGCATTGGTCTCGGATCCGCCGCCGGCGGTGGACGGGAGCGCGGAGCGGCTGACGCGGCTGCCGACCTTCCGGATGGTGCGTGGCGCGAGGCACGTCCTGTACGGTCCGGGCAACTGGACGGGGGATGCGGACCTCACGGCGGAGATGGTGGTCGGCTACGACAAGCGCTACCTCTACGTGGGGGCGAAGGTGCATGACGACGTGCACAGCCAGCGCTACTTCGGGCGCGACCTGTGGAAGGGCGACCACGTGATGCTGGTCGTGGACTATCCGCCGCAGCGCGGCGGGGAGGGGGATCTCTCAAAGGTGGTGCGGATCGGCCTCTCGCCGGGTGACTTCAAGGCGAGCAAGCCGGAGGTGTGCTCGTGGAGCCCGGTGGGGCTGGATGTCTCGTCGGTGCGCGTCGCCGCGCAGCGGACGGCGGACGGCTACACGCTGGAGGCGGCGATTCCGTGGGAGGTGCTGAAGATCCAGCCGGAGCCGGGGACGGAGTTCGGGCTGGATCTCCTTGCTGGCGATTCGGACGGCGAGGAACAGGACACGCTGCTCTCCCTGGGGGGCATCTTGACCTCGAAGCATGCGCACACGCCGTCGCGGCTGATGACGGCGGTGCTGGCGGATGCGAACGGGCGCATCGACCCGGCGACGCGCAAGAGCGGCGAACTCTTTGAGATCGCGTCGGCGCAGACGGTGCCGTATCTGAAAAGCAACCGGATTGCGATTCCCGATGCCGTGCTGCCGAAGTTGAAGGAACTGGTGGTCTTCGGGCGCATTGAGAACCCGGGGCGCGGCGGGGCGACCTACATGATGAAGTTGAAGTTGAATGGGAAGAAGCTGGGTGATAAGGAAGTGCGCAACCGCGGCGAGAAGTTGCACTTCCGGCAATACATCCTGGCGCCGATGAGCCGGGACGGGCTGTGGTACTTGCCCTACGCGCCGGACTTCGACCCGAAGAGGAACGAGCCCTTCCGCTCCGGCGGCGCGACCGTGAATCCATACGAGTTCCGCTTCGACGTGGCGGGACTGCTGAAGCCCTCCGGCAATGTGCTGGAAATCATCCACGCGCATGTGCTGCCGAATCCAGCGCCATTGACGGTGCGCGTCTGCGGTTCTGGGGTGTTGAGTCCGAAACTGGTCGAGGCGAAGACGTGGAAGCCCGCGCCGACGGGGGAACTGCCGGTTGTCGCGCCGGTGCCGCCGCTGAAGCGGGCGCTCTACACGGCGGAACTGGGGGAGGGCGGGGCCCTCGTCGTGCGGCGGGATGGCCGCGAGGAAGTGGTCGAGAGTTGCTTCTCGACGCGCACGCCGGGCTGGGCGGCGCTCGCGAAGGACCCCTCGAAGGCCGAGTGGCGCACGGCGAAGGGGGCGAAGACGGTCTTCGCGGGGCGCACGGCGGAGTTCGCGTTGGAGCGCCGCATTGAGTGCGACGCGGAGCGCATCCGCGTCATCGACAAGGTGACGAATTTGACGCAGGAACTGCTGCCGTTGATGTACCGCCATGAATGGCGGACAGCGCGGGCGGGCGAGTTCCGCCTGGGCGGCTATGCGGTGACGGCGGTGAAGTCGCGCCACCAGAGCGGCGACCACCCGGTGGCGGCGCTGCTGGCGGCGGAATGCAGCGGCGCGCTGGTCGCGGAGGACGACTGGAGCCGTGCGCAGGGCGAACTCTGCCGCGAAGGGGAGGTGCTGGGCCTGGAGAACAACCGGCTGGCGCTGACGCCCGGGCGCACACTCGAATTGGAGTATACCTTCTACCCCTTGGAGAAGGGGGACTACTTCCTGTTCCTGAACCGCATCCGGCGGCACTGGGACGTGAACTTCACGATCCCCAAGGGCGGCGCCATGGTGCCGTCGCGCCATCTGGGGCGGCTGACCGACGCGGAGTTGAAAGCCTACCTCGTCGGGAAGAGCGTCGGGTATGCAATCGACAACGTGCCGGTGCTGAACGGGATTGTCACGCATGGCACGCGCTACCGGGAGATCGACAAACTGCACCACGAGGCGGCGCGGCGGCAGATGCGTCGCATCGCGCAATTGGCGCCGGAGGTCGAGGTGTCGATGTACTTCCACAGTTTCATCGCGAACGGCGCACACGATGTCGAGGAGTTCAAGGCGGATGCGATCCTGACCGCCTCCGGGGTGCAGGGCGACTACGGCGGCGGCAAGGCGCCGCTGTTCCTGCCGGCCAAGGGCAGCGCCTTCGCCAGGCGCCAGGACGAACTGATCGACGAGCGCTTCGCCTTTGGCTTTACCGGGATCTTCTGGGATGAACTGGCCTACTCGATGTACAAATACGACTTCAACCCCGCCCACTGGGACGGCTGCTCGGCGCTGATCGACCCCAAGACCCACCGCATCACGCGCAAGGTCGCCAACGTCACGCTGGCGACGCTGGAGTGGCGGCTGGAGGCCGCGAAGCGCATCTTGGCGCGCGGGCATCTCATCGGCAACGGCTCGCCGATGACACGCTCCTTTACCAGGCTGCACTTCCCGCGCTTCGTCGAGACCGGCTCCATCACCAACCTGGTGCTGTCGCAGCTCTACACGCCGATCGCGCTGGGCGATTCCCTCTCGGAGCGCAACGAGTTCGACTGCTACCGTAGCATGGTGCGGGGCCTCGACTTCGGCGCAGTCTACTACTGGTACGACTGCCGCATCCGACCGACCCACCCCACGCTGACGGCGTACATGTTCCCGCTGACCCCCATTGATTTGGGATGCGGCTATATTATCGCCAAGGAGCGCATCCTCACCAACCGCAGCGGGCGCTTCACCTGGGGCGACCGCTGCTCCTTCACCGCCCACGTCTTCGACCGCGAGGGCCTGGAGGTGAAATGGCCGGTGAAGGCCATCGTGGCGGACGGCGTGACCTACGCCGAGGTGCGTATCCCCGAGGGATACAGCGCCGCGCTGGTGAGATAGACTGCCGCAAGATCGCCATGTCCACCCCCGCCGCCCATATCGGTTTCGCCAAGCGCGACCTCGCCCCCGCCCTCCCCGCCGTACGCGACTTCGCCCCCGAACGCGTCGAGGCCGTCGCCATGTTCGTCGGCGCCCCCGACGGCACCCCCGAGAGCATCTGGCTCACCTTCGACTTCATGGACTTCGACCTGCAGATGGTCAATGCCGTCAAGGCCGGCGTCGAGGCCTCCACCGGCATCCCGCAGGCGCGCGCGGTGCTTGCGCAGTTGCGGCGCTGCCGCGTGGCGGTGCCGTCTGAGGTGCAGGTCGTTTCTCTGAACATGCAGCAGGATCCCGCCAGCGAGGAGTTCCCGTGGGTGGAGTGGCCCTTCGAGGCGGCTGGCGAAGCGGCAATCGACATCCTGCGGTCGCCAGAGGCACCGATGCCCGCGACGACGTGGCGCGGGATTCTGCACGAGCCGCAGGGCGGCAGCCAGGGAGTGGAAACGTCGAGTCTTGGTTTTTGAGTCTTGTGCCAGAAAGATGGCGCCGCGTGTTGTTTGGCCATGCGGCACCGCCGCCGCACATGCGGCGGAACGGGACAGGCTGGGGTGTTTTTACGTCGGCGCAAGTGGGTCGACCGATACATGACAGGAGGAACTTGGATGGCTTGCAGATGGTGGTTGTTCTGGGCGGCGTTGTGCTGCGTGGCGTTGGCGGCGGAGTATCCAGTGGCATTGGTGTCGGATCCGCCGCCCGCGGTTGACGGCAGCGCGGAGCGGTTGACGCGGCTGCCGACCTTCAGGATGGTCGACGGCGAAAAGCATGTGCTCTATGGCGCGAAGGAATGGACGGGCGGCGCGGACCTCTCGGCGGAGATGGTGGTCGGCTACGACAAATTCAACCTCTACGTGGGGGCGAAGGTGCATGACGACAAGCACTGCCAGGGCTATTTCGGGCGCGACCTGTGGAAGGGCGACCACCTGATGCTGGTGATCGACTATCCGCGCCAGCGCGGGGCGGACGGCGACCTCTCGAAGGTGGTGCGGATCGGCCTCTCGCCAGGCGACTTCAAAACGAGCAAGCCAGAGGCGACCGCCTGGAGCCCCGTGGGGCTGGATATCTCGTCGGTGCGCGTCGCGGCGCAGAAGACGGCGGACGGCTATACGCTGGAGGCGGCGATCCCGTGGAAGGCGCTGAAGATGGCACCCGAGCCAGGGACGGAGTTCGGGCTGGACTTGCTCGCGGGCGATTCGGACGGCGACGAGCAGGACACGCTGCTGACGCTGGGCGGCATCACGCATCTGCGCCGTCCGCATGACCCCGCGCGGCTGATGACGGCGGTGCTGGCGGACGCGAACGGGCGCATCGACCCCGCGACGCGCAAGAGCGGCGAACTCTTCGAGGTCGCGCCGACGCAGCCAGTGCCGCACGGCGGGAGCACGCGGATCGCGATTCCAGACGCGGCGCTGCCGAAGTTGAAGGAACTGGTGGTCTTCGGGCGCATCGAGTCGCGCCGCACGGGCGGGGCGACCTACGTGATGCAGGTGAAACTGAACGGGACGCTGCTGGGGCTGGAACAGGTGCGCAACCGCGACGAGAAGTTGTATTTTCGGCACTACATCCTGGCGCCTGTGAATCCTTCTGGCATGTGGTATGTGCCATACGCGCCAGACTTCGATCCGAAGAAGAACGAGGCCTTCCGCTCTGGCGGCGTGACCGTCAATCCCTACGAGTTCCGCTTCGACGTGTCGGGCCTGCTGAAGCCCCGCGGCAATGTGCTGGAGATCGTCCATGCGCACGGGCTGCCGACCCAGGCGCCGCTGGCGGTGCGCGTCTGCGGCTGCGGCATGCCGAGCCCGAAACTGGCGACGCTGAAGACATGGAAGCCCGCGCCGACGGGGGAACTGCCGATTGTCGCGCCTGTGCCGCCGCTGAAGCGGGCGCTCTTCACGGCGGAACTGGGGGAGGGCGGGGCGCTGGTCGTGCGGCGGGACGGCCGCGAGGACGTGGTCGAGAGCCGCTTCTCGACGCGCACGCCAGGCTGGGCGGCGCTGGCGAAGGCACCCGCGAAGGCGGAATGGCGCGAGGCGCGGGGGGCGAAGACGGCGTTTTCGGGCCGCACGGCGGAGTTCGCCTTGGAGCGGCGCATCGAGTGCGACGCGGAGCGCATCCGCATCGTGGACAAGGTGACCAATCTGACGCGGGAACTGCTGCCGCTGATGTACTGCCACACGTGGTGGACGCCGCAGTCGGGCGAGATCCGCCTGGGCGGCTATGCGGTGACGGCGGAGAAGTCGCGGCTGCAGAGCGGCGAGCATCCAGTCGCGGCGCTTCTGGCGGGGGCACGCAGCGCCGCGCTGGTGGCGGAGGACGACTGGAGCCGCGCGCAGGGCGAGGTCGTGCGCGCGGGGGCGGCCCTGGGCCTGGAGAACCTGCGGCTGGCGCTGGCGCCAGGGCGGACGCTTGAACTGGAGTATTCGTTCTATCCCCTGGAGAAGGGCGACTACTTCCTGTTGGTGAACCGCATCCGCCGCCACTGGGAGGTGAACTTCACGATTCCGAAGGGCGGCGCGAACGTGCCGTCGCGCCATCTGGGGGGACTCACCGACGCTCAATTGAAGTCCTACCTGGACGGGAAGAGCGTCGGGTATGCGATCGACAACGTGCCTGTGCTGAACGGGCTGGTCACGCATGGCACGCGCTTCCGCGAGATCGACAGGAAGCACCACGAGGCGGTGCGGCGGCAGGTCGGGCGCATCGCGCGGCTTGCGCCAGGGACCGAGGTCTCGATGTACTTCCACAGTTTCATCGCGAACGGCGCGCATGACGCGGAGGAGTTCAAGGCGGACGCGATCCTGACCGCGACTGGCGTCCAGGCCGACTACAGCGGCGGGCTCTACCCGATCTTCCTGCCGACCAGGGGCAGCGCCTTCGCCAGGCGCCAGGACGAACTGCTGGAGGAGCGCTTCGCGCTGGGGGTGACGGGGATCTTCTGGGACGAACTGGCCTACTCGATGTACAAATACGACTTCAACCCCGCGCACTGGGACGGCTGCTCGGCGCTGATCGACCCCAGGACCCACCGCATCACGCGCAAGGTCACCAACGTCACGCTGGCGACCCTGGAGTGGCGCCTGGAGGCCGCGAAGCGCATCCTCAGGCGCGGGCATCTCATCGGCAACGGCGCGCCGTTGACCCGCACCTTCATGCGGCTGCACTTCCCGCGCTTCGTCGAGACGGGCTCCATTACCAACCTGGTATTGTCGCAGCTCTACACGCCGATCGCGCTGGGCGACCACCTCTCCGAGCGCAACGAGTTCGACTGCTACCGCAGCATGGTCAAGGGCCTCAACTACGGCGCGGTCTACTACTGGTACGACTGCCGCATCCGCCCGACCCACCGCACGCTCACCGCATACATGTTCCCGCTGACGCCCGTCGAACTGGGCCACGGCTACATCATCGCGAAGGAACGCATCCTCGCCAACCGCAGCGGCCTCTTCACCTGGGGCGACCGATGCGCCTTCACCGCCCATGTCTTCGACCGCGAGGGACTGGAGGTGAAATGGCCAGTGAAGGCCATCGAACGAAACGGCGTCACCTACGCCGAAGTGCGCATCCCCGAGGGATACAGCGCCGCGCTGGTGCGATAGACCGCCGCAAGAATGCGGCGGCACGGGACTGCGCCGCAGATGCGGCGGCACGGGACTGCGCCGCAAGAACGGCAACGGGAGGCCCACGCGCCTCCGCGGGGATTTGTGCGCTATAGTATGTCCATGACCCGAACTGGAAGGAACCGCATGACCTCACGAAAGAAGACCATCCCGCTGAATATCGACCTCTTTGACGATTTGGTCAAGAACGGCTACTACTATGTGGACAAGACGCTGCTGGTGAAACACCTGCTGGACAGCGGCAGCAAGGTCACGCTGTACGCCCGTCCGCGGCGATTTGGCAAGTCGCTGAACCTCTCGATGCTCGACTGTTTCTTTAACATCGACGGGCGTGGCAAGGGCCTTTTCGAGGGGACCGCGATCATGCGGGCGGGCGAGAACTATGTCGCCGAAATGGGGAAGTACCCCGTTGTGAAACTCACCTTCAAGGAGATGAAGCAGCCGAACTACGCGGCGGCGGAAGTCAATTTCCGAACGATCATCCGAAGTGCCTGGGATGTGCACAGTTATCTCAGGAACAGCCCGAAACTGGAGCCGCAGCATCAGCGGCAAGTCGACGACATTCTATCCGACCGAACGGCCACGGAACAACTGGCGAACTCCATCCTCGCCCTCACGGAATTCCTGCACCGCCACCATGGCACGCCAGCCGTGCTGCTCTTCGACGAGTACGACGTCCCGCTGGAGGCTGGCTACACGGGCGGCTTCTACCAGGAGGCTCTGGCCCTCATGCGCTCTCTGATGAGTTCTTCGTGCAAGGACAATCCGCACCTGCGCCTGGCCGTCCACACGGGGTGCCTGCGCATCGCGCGCGAGAGCATCTACACGGGCTTCAACAACCCCACCATCAACACCCTCCTTTCGACCAGCGCCAGCGACTGCTTCGGCTTCACCGAGGAAGAAGTGCAGGCGATGTTCGAATACTACGGCATGGAGCATCTGATGCCGACCGTTCGCGACTGGTACGACGGCTACCGCTTCGGGGATACGGAGATCTACAATCCCTGGAGTCTGTTGCATTTCCTCCACGAGGCATTTTCGGATCCCGTGCGCGCCGTCCAGCCCTACTGGATGAACACCTCTGGCAACAACCTGCTCGTGGATTTGATCCGCACCAGCACGGCGGCCAGGGCGACGCGCAACGCCGTCGAGAAACTGCTCGACGGCGACACCGTCGTGTGCAAGGTAAACGAGAACGTCAACTACGATTCACTCAAGACCGAGCCCGACGCCCTCTGGAACCTGCTGCTCTTCACTGGATATCTCAAGCCGGTGGAGCCGCCGACCCTCCTGGGAAACGACAACCGCGTGCCCTTGAGACTGGTGAACCGCGAGGTGGAATACATCCTCCGCGAGAAGGTCGAGGTATGGTATCAGGAACTCTACCACAGCGGGCAGCAGATGCCGCTGGTCGGCGCCCTGGAGGCAGGCAGGCCCGAGAACGCCCAGGCGATGCTCGACGACCTCCTGCTGCAGACCGTCTCCTATCATGACAGCCAGGAAAACTTCCACCACGGCTTCCTCGCTGGTCTCCTCGCTGGAGCCCCTGGACGCATCTGCGTCTCCAACCGCGAATCTGGCGATGGGCGCTCCGACCTGTCCCTCCAGGCGAAGGACTACTCCGCCGCCTTCGTCATTGAGGTCAAGGAGGCCGCCGACGGCACCCCCGAGGCCCTTGAACTGGCGGCCGAAAATGCCCTCGAGCAGGCCGTCAATCTACGTTATGACATCCCTCTGCGCCTGCGCGGCTTCCGCCAGGTCCACGTCTATGGCATCGCCTGCCACGCAAAGCGCTGCCGCATCCTCATGCGGCCCGAACCGTGATCCGCGCCACGATTGCTGAGCAATGGGAACCCCGCGTTCCCTCACGGACGGCCAGCCAGAATCGCGATGATCGCGATGACGACCGTCACTTGAAGGGAAACACTGTAAAAATCCATGAGGGCTTGCAAATGCCAATTCGGCATTATATTAGGCTATCATTTTCAGTCATCTACAAAGGAGAACAACAATGAAAATCAAGTGCCCATACTGCAATCAATCGTACGATTTGACCGATAAAGACATCATCGACTATGGGGAAGAGGAATTGGAATGTACGTGCGGAAAGCGGTTCTTGTTAAGGGACACCGTGACAGCACTTGAAGAATACCGCAGTGTTATAGAGTTGCAGGAAGAACTCAAAAAAGAAACGGAAGAATACAATGCCGAAAAAGAAAACCTCAAAATTGCAAAGGAAATGGCAAGGCAGAATGGGGCAGACGAGTATGAAGTCGAAGATGATATTGATGACAGAAAGACCGATTTGAAAATGATGAAAGATGAAATTGATTATTTAAGGGACAAATTAGCAGAAGCAAAGGATGAGTATAGAGGCGCAAAGGGGTGCGGACGGACAAAAATTGATGCAGAGGATTTTCTATATAAATCAGTGTATAAGATGCTTGAAAAAGGAATGCTAAAGGGCGCACTTTCGCCCGATGACAAAACAAAGATTTTGCATTGCATAATGGCTGGAAATTGCAACGATGTTTTCTCCGAAATACTGGAACGGGAAACGATGAATTATTGCTTTGTGAATGAATTTGCTGAAATCATCGGAAGATTGCAACATGATAAGTACCTTCCTTTGATTGGCATTCCAGATGGGAGCGACGGTTCGATTACGCCCAAACAACTTGCCTTGCTTGTGAGATTCGGCTTTGACGAAATGAGAATGGCGCAATTGAGCAAATCCGATGCCAGCACGCTGATAAGCCGTGTCCTTAACCAAGACGGCTTTGCAAAGGATGAATGGGCAGAAGCATTCCAGAAATGCGAGAATGTCGGAGAACTCCGCGACGCTATCGCCAGATTCAACTCCGCGCAGTTGGTAATACCACCACCGAAGGAAGCAAGCAAATAACCTTAACAAAATAGGGAAAATCACAATGGCAAAACAGAAATGCTATGTTTCCCAAGATGGTCGGTAAAACCGCCATTTCGGGAAGCAAGGCGACTTCGTGCAGTCTGGCAATGCGCGGCCACCGTGGAGAAACGCGGCATTCCTGCCCAGGAAAGCCCCCGCAAGGGGGCGTCGGAGCATAGCCAGGGGTGGAGCGAGCCGCGAGGCGGCGAGCGGAACCCCTGGAAGGGTGCCGAAGACAGGCTGGCGCCCGGAAAGGGATGCCATTGCCGGGGGCGGGGGCGGAGGGAGGGCGGAAGCCCGACCGCAGCCTCCGCCCCCGGCAACGACAGCCATGACAGGGCCGC
>JAEEXV010000145.1 GCA_016287975.1 Lentisphaeria bacterium
CAGTTTCAGCGTGACCTTGACGCCCGGCTTGGAGGTGAAGTTGCTGACGACCTCGTCCATGATCTGGGACAACTGCACGGCGCCTTGCAGGGAATCCAGTTCCACCGTGCCGTAGAAGTGGCGGTGCCTCGGGACGGCGGGTGCGCCCGGGACGGATGTTTGCGCCGTGGCGGTGGCGCCTCCAGATGAAGGCTGCCTGACCGTGCACGGAACCGGCGGCGTGGAGGGATCGGGCTTCGGCGCATGGGCCGCCTTGTATTCCTCCGCGGTCTCCTTGGCGATCAGAAGTGCGCTGGAGTCCATGCCGAGGGTCATCATTGTGTTTGCATACTCGAAGCCGAGGAACTTGTCACCCTCCCTGCCCAGCGCGAAGCCGAAGAAACCGCCCTTGGAGACACCGTCGCAGACGGCTTTGAGGAATACGTCCTCGTTCAGCAGGCGCGGCATCTGGCAGTAGTTGCAGCAGTCTTCCCAGACCTTCTGCAGCGTGACCTCCTTCTGGTCGTTGATGAAGTAGGTCTTCTCTAACAGGTTCTTCAGGTGGATTGGCGACCACTGCAGGATCAGGCTCTGGTCCTCGACCATTTGCTTTTCGGCCGTGGAGGCGATGCTCCCGCCGCCCGCGGCGAGCCGACAGACCTCGAAAGTGACTTCGCGCGGTCCGTTCTGCCGGGGCACCAGCAGATAGCGGTAGCACTCCAGCAATTCCTGGCGCAGGACCTGCCAGGCAATCTCCTTCTCCTTCTTAGCCTGTTTCGCCTGGAATGTGTCCAGGTTCATGCGGCCGTTCTCGATGTCGGCCACGATCTCGCACCAGGCGAGATAGGCTCGGCACTGGTCATGTATCCGGGTGATGATGTTCAGGTCCGGGGCCAGGAAGACCAGACGGTTACGGTGGATTCGCGGCTGCTCGCCCCGCCTTTCAAGCAGATCTCTGGCTACGTCGAACGCCCAGTTGGGAGCAGCCTTGGAGTATGCATTGGCATAATCGTCCAGAAGCACCACCAAGCGAAGGCCCCACCCGATGTCATCGGGAATGTCCGCGGACGGCGTAAAGACGTGGATTCCCGCGAAGATGCTGCCATGCCCGCACAGCTGCACTACCATGTCACGCATCGTCTTGCCGAGCAGCGACGCATCGACCTTCCCCTTGCGCGATTCCATCTCGCGGCGCAGGTTCGGGCGGTTGTCGAACCAGAAGCGGTCGCCGTCCACGAAGAGGTAGTGGAGTTTGTCGCGCAGGTGCTTCAGGACGTCCTCGTAGATGGAGAAGGACTGGCCTGGCAGCGCGCATCCGAGGAGGATGCGCTCGACGGAGATGCCGCGCACCCCCTGCGACGAGGTGGAGGGCGCGCTGCCGAGGAAGATGGTGCGCGTGGCGCGGGTGGCGGCGAAGACGCTGCCGAAGCGGGTGTCGTTGCCGTCGAGGCGGGCGGGCGCCGAGCCGGGGCCGTCGATCTCCTTCTCGATGATGGGGTCCCATCCCTGGGGCAGGTAGTGGGTGCTCTTGATGCGGACGCCGGTGTCCTCCAGCGGGATGGAGCCGGGCATGATCAGCGGATCCTGGTCGTTGGAGTTCCACAGGCGGTGGATGATGATGGCCATGTACTGGAGTACGCCGCGCGTCTTCTGGAACTTGTCCAGCGTGGACCAGTCTTCGTAGAGGCGGTCGAATACCTCCGGGTGGATCGGGTAGGACTTCTTCATCCGCTTGAAGTATCCGCCCTCCTGGACCTCCGGCGGCAGTTTGTCCTTGTTCTTCCGGTAGTAGTCGATGAAGGCGCGGCAGGTCTCCTCCATGTCCACATTGTCGCCGATGGACTCGAAGAGGCGGCGTCGCACGATCTCGAAGGCCTCGTCGGAGGCCACCGGCTTCCAGACGCTCTCCACCCGGCCAAAGTACTTCTCCAGCGTGACGAGGGCCGTCCGCCCGAAGGTGCCGGCAGCCTCCGTGTCGGATTCCGGGAGGGAGGCCAGGAGGATGGACCGGGGGACCGCCTTCACGCTTTCCGTCAGGATCTGGATGAACGAGATGTTGCTGCCGAACTTCCCGGCGGTGAGTTCCTTGGAGTCGTCCAGCTGGCGGAAGAACGCCACCAGTTCGTCCAGCAGGATGACGCAGGGGGCGGCCTTCTTCAGCAGTTTCGTGACGATTTCCTTGCCGGGGGCGGTGCCGGCCTTGTCGCTGTCCGCGACCATCTCGTAGCCCTCGACGCCGAGCAGCTGGTAGGCGAGTTGCCCCCAGATGGTGCGGATGGTCAGCGCGCCGCGCTTCACCGGCTGGTTGGGGGACATGTCGTTGCCGTCGATGACCGCCACGGTCGCCCTCGGCAGGGAGGTGATCCCCGCCTCGTCGAGCAGCGCGGGGACGCCCGCGAGCCTGTCGGTGGGCACCTTGCGCGTGGCCAGATGGTAGACCGCCAGGAGCGTGTGGGTCTTGCCGCCGCCGAAGTTGGTCTGCAGCTGGATTACCGGGTCGCCGTCCTTGCCGGTCAGGCGCTGGGCGACGGAGATCAGCAGCAGCCGCATCCCCTCCGTGATATAGGTACGGGAGAAGAACCTCTCCGCGTCGAGGTATTCCGGGGATGCGTCCCCCTGCAGCACATGGAACAGGTCGGCCGCGAAGTCGGACTGCTTAAGCGTGCCCTCCAGGACGTCCGTGTGCGGACGCGCGATTTGTCTCCAGGGTTTCATGGTCGGCGGTCTCCCGTAGTCTTCATTGGCTCTTCAAGCGGATGCGGCAGGTCAGAACAGTTCCATCTGCTCCGGCTTGGACTTCAAGGCGTCCATGCTGGCGCCGACGATGGCGTGCCAGCTGGTCATCAGTTCGTTGTAATGGCGGGCGTCCTCGGCTGCGCCCCTGCGCTCGCAGATGGTGTAGAGGAAGTA
>JAEEXV010000146.1 GCA_016287975.1 Lentisphaeria bacterium
ACCGACCCTCTTGGGGAACATAGTGCCGAAAATAGATTCGCACCCAGCAGGGGTTGCGTCCGCGCCTTCGAAGCTTCCTCCACCCCGGGCCACGCGCCTTCCGCCCTTGCAGGGCTCTGGAGAACGGGCACCCGCCCCCAGGGGTTCCGGGCGCTGCGCGCCCTCCACCCCTGGCTATGATCCAACGCCCTGCGGGGCTTCCTTACACAGGCATGCCGCGCATCGTTTCGGGGATCGCTCCTCTCCCACACGCTTCTGGCGTGTCTGCATTATGAAGGGCTGTTACCGAGCCTCTTGGGGAACAGCGCATCCTTAATTTAGAACCATCCTTGAACTTTTTCAGTCATTCCGTGTTTTTATCGGACAGCAATGATATAACACGTATAATCCAAAATACGCGGAATCTTACACGGTTCGCGACGATTTCCGATCTGCGGAACGCTTTTCAGGGCTTTAATACGGGAAGCGTGCCGTCCAAGGGGCATCACTTCTCGAAGTGCATGAACCGATGCATCACGTTGACGCAGGTCGCGTTGGCGGGGGTATCGCCGTAGCGGTCGGAATACTGGACAAGCAGGGTCTCCGTGCCGTCTGGCTTCTTCAGCAGGAGGTTGTTGGAGTAGTAGCACGAACTCTTCTCGGGTTCCATCAGGAAGCCGTCGTCCCAGTGCAGGCCGTCGCGCGAGGTGTAGACGATGAATCCCTTGCCCCACGTGGCGTCCTGGTAGGCGCGGCCGTGCATGACATAGCCGCCGCCCAGGCGCGAGATCTGGATGTTGCGGATGCCCAGTGAAAGGCGGCACTCTGGCTGGCGCTCCCAGGTGAGCCCGCCGTCGCGGCTGACGCTCTCCGCCAGCAGATAGCCATTCCAGATGTTGTTGGCGTAGGCGACCAGCGTGCCGTCCGTCCTGAACTGCAAGGCGCCGTAGGCATGGCCGAGGTTGTCGATGTCGACGACGCTGGCGAGGTGGAACGACTTGCCGCCGTCATGGCTGCGGTAGAGGCGGTAGAGGTGCTCGGGCTTGACGCCGACATGCTCCTCGTTGCAGAAGAGCAAGGCGTAGATGACGCCGTCGTGGACGACCGCCGCATAGAGCCGCCCCGCGTAGGGCGCCATCTCGATGGGTTCGGTCCACGTCTTCCCCTGGTCGAAACTCTGGAGAGTCATGACGGTGGCCCACGGGGTGCAGCAAAGCGGCGAGGACTGGGAGTTGCGCAGCGCGAAGAGGGTGATGACGCCGTTGCAGCACACCGCCTTTTCAATGGAAATCGAGAAGACGCCGTCCAGCAGCGCCTGGCGCGAATACGGCAGGTCGAATGTCTCGCCCCAGGTCGCGCCGTAGTCGTCCGAATAGTGGTATTCGACCCATCCGAAGGCGGAGTGCCCGCAGCAGCGGACGCCCGAGCAGTTGGAGTTGAAGGCCAGGACGCGTCCAGGGGCGACTTCCACCATGGCGTGCGTCATGTGCCCACTGCGTCCCCGCGCGCGGTTGTCGATGAACAACTCGGGCTCGCTGATGTGCAGCCGCCCCGCGATTCCGTCAAAAACCTGTTCCATTGACGCGTTCTCCCTGCTTGCCCATGACGGCATGACCACCTCCCCGCGGCACCAGACGGAAGAGCCGTGTCTCGTAGTGCGCGAAGGGGAGTTCCACCTCGGTGGCGCCAGCGGCGACCCGCTTGTCGCCTGGCAGTTCAAACCAGTCCGCAGGATAGGCGCTCCGCACGACGATCCTGCGCGCCTGCTCCTGGTTGCTGACCGCGAGGAAGCCGTTGCCCGCGTTCACGATGACATCCCCGTCCGCGGCGATCAGCGTCCCCGATTCGCGCACCAGCCGCGACAGCGTCGCCTGCGGGATGTCTGGCACCGCGACATAGACGACCGTATGCTTCTTCCCCTGGATTCGGGCCGCGGCGATCTTGTCGGGATGCTCCGTGCCGTCCAGCCGCAGCGCCGCGAGCGCCTCCACGCCAGGTCGCGGCGTCAAATAGAAGACAGGCCCGATCTTGTCGGAGAAGGTCTCCTTCTGGCCCTTGTCCCACCAGATGGTGCAGTCCACCGCCTCCCCGACGTTCCATTGGGCGCCGAGGATATGCTCCTCGCGGAGCATGGAGACCTTTTCGACCCCCAGCAGATCGGCGATGCCAGCCGTCGAGACGGAGGTGTCCTGTCGGTTGAAGTCGTCGTCGTGGAAGCCAGGCGCGTAGAAGAAGAGGACGGTGCGCCCGTCGGCCTTCACTCGGGTGTTGATGAGGCGCCGCAACTCCGCGTTGAGATGGAAGGCATTGTAGAATGCCACGAAACGGTATTCGCGCAGGCGGCCGCTCTTGACGAGTTGCGGCAGGTCCTCCAGCGCCATGATGTCGCAGCCCGCGCCTGTGCGCAGGAACTTGTGCAGATTCTGGTAGAGCAGCCGCGCGTGGACGGTGTTGGCGGGTGACATCAAATCCAGGAACCAGGCGCTTTGCTCGCTGACCAGCAGCGCGATGCGGTTGCCGACGGCGGGGGCCTGGACGGGCGGCCGCTCCGCGGCCTGGCGCAGGCATTTCAGTTCGTCCATGACCGCAGGGTCGGAGAAGAAGCGCACGCCCTTCGGCCCCGCGGAGCCATAGCTCCAGCCGAGGAACCACGCGCCGAAGTTCTTGGCCAGCATCGTGCCCGCGATCTTGCGCAGGTGCATCGCCACCTCGCGGCGGCTGAAGTTGAGGCCGATCGAAACTGCGTGCGTCCGCAGGTCGCCCTCCGCAAAATAGGCCTTGCCGTACAGCCCTGGCGAATCGGTGAGGACGCTGTAGAAGACGGGCAGATCCAGCGTGTGGCACCACTGCGGTGAACTGAAGAAGTCGAAGTCGGGGCTCTCCCGCAGCAGTTTGGCGGCCGCATGGCCAGAATAGACCGAACTGCCCACGGGGTTGTTGACCAGCTGCGGGAAGACGTAGCCCGCGTAGGAACCGACCACCAGCCGACGGTCGGAGGCCTCCTTGACCGCCCTGGCCGCGGTCAACAGCACCTCGGCGCGCGTCGTGGAGCAGAACTCGTTCAGATCCTCCGCCGCGCGCCCGTCCCGCCGCCCGTCCCGAAAGATGAAGCGGTCGCGGGGGCGGTCGCGCCAGAGCATGATCTTCTGGATGCGGTCGTGCGGCCAGAGTTCCAGCGAAAGCAGCTCGCGCTTCTTCGCGCCGACGGGCAGTTTCCACGCCTTCGCGAAGTCGTCGTCCGTCGCATAGCGGCGGTCGAGGAAGCGGACCAGCGCCTGGCGCGCGGCGGGGCCGAAGTCGCCCGCCAGGCAGCTGTCCCGATTGCGTCTGCCCTTGGCGAAGTCATAGCGGTCGACGCCCCAGTTGTTCTCATACGCCAGCCCCAGGTCGAAGGCGACGGCGACCACGCTGTTCGCGAACGGATGCTTCCGCAGTCGCGCCACCAGTTCATAGACGGAATCGTAGAGAATCCTGCGGTATTCCGCGCTGCCCAGGCTGGCCCGCACCTGGAGGTTGCCGACGCCGCGGTTGTTGTAGAAGCCCATCAGGCGGCTGCCGTCCCCCAGTTCAATCTGCTCGTCGGGATGCGCGAAGAGCCATTCGGCAAGCGGGTCCAGGTTGAACACGAGCATGAACTTGACACGCGGATCCTTGCCGAGCGCATACCGCGCGGCGTGCTCGAAGATGCGCATCGCCTGCGCCAGGACATCCTGGCGGCATTCGGGCGGGGCGACGACGGACATCTGGTGGATGCGCACCATCTGCAAGGCGCCGTGGTCCAGTTGGTCCGCCACGCGCCCCGCGGTCATTCGGTTGTCCGCCAGGAAGAACGGCGCCGTCCACTTCCCGTCCACCAGAAACCGCCCCGCCTTCACCTCGGCCTTCGGGAAGCCTGGCGGGAGCACAGGAAGTCCCGCTCCCGCCTGCAGCAGCAACTGCCCATTGACGGGGGCGGGGAGCATGGCGCCGACGCGGCTCCTCAGGAATGCCTGCTGCTTCCCGTTGGAGACCGCCAGGCGCACTGCGAGACACGGCGACACCTCCTCCACCCAACTGCCGCTGATGACGCAGCGCTTCCGCCCCTGGTCGCCTTCCTGAAGCGACTGGTCGGGGGACGAAATGGCGATGCCCAGGCCGTAGTCGGCGTACAATTCCACTGGCATTTCCCCATAGCGCGCCGTGACGCGATACGAATGGCGCAGGGGCCTGGGGATGTCGAACTCCAGTTCCAGGCGGTAGGCCTCCCCGTCCCTGGGAATCGCGGGCGTCAATTTCCAGGAAAGCAACTCCACCTCGTCCGCGAAAAACGGCTCGCTGGCGTCCACAGTCCAAAAGTCTCCAGGATAGCCATTGGCGCGGAAACGATTGTGGGCCTTCTTCCAGTCGGCGAAGCCTTCTCTCCGCGACTCCCACCCATCCGACACATCCAGCGAGGCGGTCGTCGTCTGGCCGTTGCTCTCGATGTACTGGACGCTGCCATCGGCATATCGGATCGCCAGCCGATAGAGCACCCCGAAAAGCCCGCTGGCGATGTCGGTCTTGTCGGCGGCGCAGGAGAGGAGGTTCTGCTCTTCCAGCAGCGCCACTGGCACGTCGATGCGCAAGGCCGACGGCTTGGATTCTGGCACGGTCAGCGGCGTACGGGCCAGCTTCCGCCCATTGAGATAGAATTGCGCCTGGTTGTAGGCGGCGGCGATGAGGACGGCCTCCTCGGGCTTTCTTCCGACGAGGGCAAACGGGGTGCGGAAATGACTCGTGACGGGTCCGCGTTGCGGGACTTTCTTCGCGCCGTCTGGCGCCCAGATGAACGCCGCCCCGCCGCTGCTCAGCCGTGGCACAAAGGCAAGCGCCTCCTGCGCGGCCGCGGGCGGCCCAGGCAGCTGCAGTTCGCGGATGGCCACCCGCTCGCCCGCCGCGGTCTCGAAAGAGATCCGAAGCCGCTGCACGTCGTGAAGCACCTGCGGGAAACGCAGGGAAAAGATGGCATTCCGAACGGGATAGGTGCCGAGTTCCCGCCAGCGCCCATACTGCCGCGCCTCGAGCTTCAATTGCCGTGGCAGCGTGCTTTTCCCTGCGTAGGATTCAGGGACTTTCCCCGCGAACCGACTCAGATAGGAGTAGTCCCGCGTATATTGGAACTCCATCGGCGTGAAGTCCAGGCGGATTCCGCTCAGGGAGACATTCCGCTTGAACCAGTGGATGTCGAGGTCGTGGTCGTTCTGCGCGGCCCCCGAAATCCACGCCGTCTCGCCCTTCCCGTCCTGCATCGCCCCCGCCCGATACGGCGCCTTTTCCGCAGAATCGCTGGCCGTGATGATCGCGCCCTGGCGGATCCAGTCGATCTCGCCGCCCGAAAGCCCCGCCGACGCCAGCACGAGCAAGATGATCGGGACTATCCTCATGCCCATGCCCTATTCCTGCAGGTGGGCGTAGACGTCGTTGTTGGCGTTCTGCGCCAGGTCCGCCAGCCCCAGTTCCATGGGCGCGACATGCCAGTCGAGGTAGACCACATTGGCGGTCCTGCCGTGGCGGTCCGAGATGCGCGACTGCAGACGGGTCGTGTAGCCCTGGCAAAGACGGCAGTAGATCACGTTGTTGATGCTGGTCCCCTTGCCGTTGTCGTCCTCGTCCTTGGCGTCCGTGATCGAGAAATGCACGGAGGGCTTGCGGACGGCGGTGACTTTGTCCGCCTTGAAGTTGAGGTCGTTGGCATTGATGTGGCGCTTATGGCTGCCGCGAATGTAGATCATGCCATAGCCGAGGATCTTCTTGTTCTTGGTCTGCGCGGGGCAGAAATAGACCTTGTTCGTCGCCAGATACGGATCCAGCCGATACCGCCACTGCTTCTGCGTCGTCACCATCTGGTACGGCGCGCAGAAATCCTCGTTGTCCCCCACGTAGAACAGCATCGCGAGCCCCAGCTGCTTGAGATTCGATTTGCAGGACGCGTCCTTCGCCTTGGCGCGCGCCTTGGACAGCGCGGGCAGCAGCATCGACGCCAGAATCGCGATGATCGCGATGACGACCAGCAACTCGATGAGGGTGAAGGGATTCGACTGGGATGGCATTTTCATGAATGACCTCCTTCTAGTGGAATGGATGAACTATTCTGAACTTTCGCTTCCAACTCAACTGTCAAATTTCGGCAGACCTCGCGCGGATCCTGCGACAGCGGGATCTCCTCCATGAAATCCCACAACTTGCGGCGGGAGATGAAATCCCGCGCCGCCTCCGAAAGCCCCTCGAAACGGAGCGTCCCCATCGCCACGCCGCCATGGGCGGCCGAGGCCACCGTGAAGATTGGATCCAACTGCTCCCCATGCCGCCATTCGAACTCCGCCAGCGCACGGAACTCCTCCGCCGTGAGCCCCGTCCTGGCACGCTGGTGGAAACGCACCAGACGGCACTGGATTTCATCGAGATGCCGTTCCAGGGGGAAGCCCGCGTCGGTGCAGAAGTAGCGCATGCCGCTCTCTGGCAGCAGCCGCTCCAGTGCCGTCGGCGGGGCCGATCGGCGCCCCGCGGCCAGCGCGCGGAAAGTCTCCGCAAACGCCCCGTATCCTGGCTCGTAGGCCTCGTAGCAGACGCCCGCCAGCCCCAGTCTGCGGTAGGTCTCCTGGTCCTCCAGGTAGACCCCGGCATTGTGCTGCGAGATGCCCCAGTAGCCCTGGCACATCACATTCTCGTGGATGTACACCTTGCCAGGGAAAAGGGCGTTCCACTCCCGCAGGCGCTTCAGATAGTACTCGTTGGGCGTCTCCGCGTCCGCCATGCCCGCAGGGGCGGCATACTGCATCGCGAAGCGGTTGCAGGTGTCGCGGCTGGAGCCGATGGGGAAGAACGGATGTCGGTAGAAGGTGTCGAACATCAGGCGGTCCAGTTCCCCGTAGGCCTCATGCAGCCTGGGGACATGGTAGCGCTTGACATAGAGGTCGGTCTCCAGTTTGAGGTCGGGGCGCACTCGCCTCGCCGCCCGCAGAAACGCCTCCACAAACGGACGGTAGTGCTCGTGCTCCGGCAGCCGCCGGCATTGTTCGCAGCGGCAGAACATCAGCCCGTCCCCCGCGCGAATATGCACCCGCCTGATCCACGCCGGCACCTCGCGGAACCACTTCTCCGCGCCCTCCTCGAAGGCCGCAAGCGCCTCCGGGTTGGAGGCGCACGGATGCGTCTCGCATTCGGGACGCTCCGTGCACGCCCGGCCCTGCTCGTCCACCGCGAACCAGGAACACTTCCAGTCCACCAGCGAGAAGAAGGAGCGCGGGCCAAAGGCCATCAGCGTCACTTCCACGCCCGCCTCCCGGCACTCCCGCTCAATCAACTCCCGATACCGCCGCCACCCATAGTCGCTGTGCACGACGAGCGTCGTCAAATGAAGTTCCTTCATGCGACGGATGAAACGGCACAACTGCTCCGGAGTGTGCCGCAGCAGGCTCTCGCACGGGTTGAATCCTTTGATCGCAAAACTGTCCATGGTCAAATGGTCATCCAAATCGTCATGTGCTATATTTTACCAATGCCAGCCCCATTTCGCAAGAGTAAAAATCAAGCAATGTGGGTAATAAAAATGCATCTGGCATTCTTTCGCAGCCTGTTCCCTGCAGCCTGTTCCCTGCAACCTGTCCCCCGCCATGACCGCCCACGATTCCGTCATCATCAACCCGACCTTCCGCTACCCCGCCATGCCAGTGGTGCCCGCGCTGGTGCACGTCCGTTCCTGCGGGCACTACTGCATCCCGCAGGGGCCGTGGCGCGACGGCGTCCAGCGCAAGAACTTCCTGCAGTTGTTCTGGGGCATCCGCGGAACGGCAGTCGTGGGACGCGAGGACGGCGAGATGCTGCTGGAGCCCGAGACGGTCTGCTTCTACCTGCCGGGGGATCTGCACCGCATCTCCCTGAAACGAGCGCCGCTCGAATACTGCTTCCTCACCTTCGACGGCGACACCGTCGCCCCCCTCGTCCGCAGTTTCAACATCACGCGCGACATGCTTCCCGCCGGCCCCTGCCCCACCGAATTGTTCCAGTCGCTGGACCTGAACCTCCACGACTATTCCACCAGCGGCGAATACCTCGCCAGCGCGGATGGCTACCGTATCCTCTGCCTGGCCTTCGCCGGTAAGAAGGTCGAAAACACCCTCCTCGAGCGCTTCAAGAACCTGGTCGACGACAACCTCGCCGATCCCGACCTGCACCTGCCGGCGCTCGCCGCCGCACTCGGCATCCATCCCACCACCCTCACCCGCAACATCCACGCCGCCTCTGGCCTCACCCCAGGCGAATACATCACCGCCTTGCGCCTGCAGCGCGTCCTTGCCCTGATTCGGACGACCACCCGCAGCTTCAAGGAAATCGCCTGGGAGACTGGCTTCGTCAACGCCAACTACC
>JAEEXV010000147.1 GCA_016287975.1 Lentisphaeria bacterium
CGGGGTTTGGCGCTTCATGGGCGGGTTGGCTTTGCGGGCGCGGGGCAAATATGCCGGCCGGTGCCTTCATCCAGCCGTGCAAACGACGGGGGGCTTCGCTTCGCTCCGCCCCCCGCACCCCCCGCTCCGCTCTCAGCGGGGGCGGGGCTGCCAGGCCCGCCCGAGCCAGCGCCCGGGGATAGCCGCCCCGCACCCCCCGCTCCGCTCCCCGCGGGGGGGCGGTGGCGAGAAGCCGGCGGGGCCATGGGGCGGGGCTTGGCGCTTCACAGGCGGGTTGGCTTTGCGGGCGCGGGGCAAATATGCCGGCCGGCGCCTTCATCCAGCCGTGCAAACGACGGGGGGCTTCGCTGCGCTCCGCCCCCCGTCCCCCCCCCCCGCTGCGCTCTCAGCGGGGGCGGGGTGGCATGGGGGATGCGGAGAATGGGCTTGGGCGCGCTCGGTTTAACCGACGAAGATGCAATTGGGCGGCGCGGGCGGGCGGGTGGCGGTGCCGCCGAGGCGGATGTCCTTTTCGCAGGCGGCGCAGACCTTGTAGGCGACGAGGGCGTCCTGGGTCGGGTCGAGGATGGAGTTGGCCTCGTCCCAGAAGCGCTGGAAGCGCGTTTCGTCGAGATTCATTTCGAATACGCTTTTTTCGATGCGTCCGCCGTAGAGTTCACAGCATTTTGCGAGTTTCCGCAGGCGTTTTGGGGTCGCGATGTCGTAGGAGATGACGTAGAGCATGGTGGATTTCAGGCGACGTGGAATATGACGGGGTTCTGCTGGCGTTCAAGGGTTTTGCAAATGCCGTTCGCCATGTCCTGGATGACCTTGCGGAAGGTCGTGGAGGTGGCTTTGCGGGCTTCGGTGAAGGGGCGGTCGAGGGTGCGCTCGTATTCCTGGAAGAAGATCCGCTTGGCGTCCCGGGTGAGATGGACGGAGCCGGTCTCGCGGTCGGTCTCGAAATGGTGGGGCATGAGCAGGCGATGATTGACGAGGCGGAGGACGAGGGCGTCGCAGAGGGGTGAGCGGAGGGGTTCGAGGAGATCCAGGGAGAGGGAGGGGCGTCCGGTGGTGAGTTCATGGAGATAGCCGAGACAGGGATCGAGTTCGGCGGTGCGGAGGGCGGAATCGATTTCGGCGGTGACGATGGCGTAGGTCCAGGAGAGGAGGGCGTTGACGGGATCTTTTGGGGGTCTGCGGCTGCGTCCATCGAAGGGCATGTCGTCGGGGAGCATGTCGGCGAGGCGGTTGAAATAGCAGGCGGAGGCGGTGCCTTCGAATCCGCGGGCCTGGTCGAGGGAATTGGCGGCCTTGAGGCGGAGGCGGCATTCCTGGAGGAAGCGGTTGGCGGTGGTCTGGGCGGGGCAGTCGGCCTGATGTCGGTTGGCGGACCAGCGCTGGAGCATGCGGCGCATGTTCTGGATCTTTGCGTCGATGAGGGCTTTGGCGATGCGGAGGGCGAGTTCGGGCTGGCGCATGCTTTCGTACTGGCGGAGACGGCGCAGGGCGTTGCCGTTGCGGGGCGGGAGGAGCGTGTTGAGCCAGCGGCCGCGGGAGGAAAGGAATACGACGGGGACGGCGGCCTCCATCAAGGCGTGCAGCAGCGGCATGGAGACATTGGGCTTGCCGATGCAGACGACGCGCCCGAGGTTGAAGAGGGCGATCTGGGAGGTCTCCCCCGTATCCAGCCTGGTCGTGACAATGCGGCGGTCGTCCAATTTGGCCTGGACTTGCCATCCATTCAGATACAAAGTGGGCATACGGGACTCTTTCTGCTGGGAGGTGGGGAAAAACGCCAGGGGGGCGGCCGGGACTTTCAGCGGCCGCCCCTCTGACAGGGGAAATGCGGATTGTCAAAGAACGGGGAACGGGAGTAAGGAAAGACGAAGGCAGGAGTGCGCCTAGGGTTTTGGTTCAAGGATGCTCTTGAGTGTATTCCGGATTTTGTCGGGATGGAGATCCTCGGGGCCGATGAGGGCCAGGTGATTGATTTTCGCACGGTTCCTGTCGCTGTCGCTCAGGGGGCGGACAGAGACGATGATGCCGGTGGCGCGCAGTCCGCCGATGTTTTTCTTGAGCGAATCGAGCTTGTAGATGGCCTCGGTGGCGCCGGCCTTTCCGAAGAAATTGCGGTTTTTGCATTCGAAGGCAAACAGCGATCCCTTGTAAACGACGAGCACGTCGAATTCGTTGCTGATGCTTCCAGTGGCGTCTGAGAGCACAACATTGAGTCCGGTCATGTCTTTGTTCGGGTAGAAGCTCCGGATGCTTTCGGCGAGGTAGATTTCAAGCCAGCCGCCTTTGGCGAAGTTGAGGGCGTCCTCGGAGGCGAAGCGCAGTATTTTGGTGTCTTTGTCCCGGACGACCAATTTGCTTTGCCGAAGGGTTTCGACGAGTCTATTCCAATCATGGCTGTCCAAGTCGGGAGCCTTGGGGACGGAATCAAGATCGGTTATTTCGGCGTTTGTGGCGACGCTGTTCAGGGACGCCATTGCATTCTGCCATGCCTGTGCGTTTTTGGCGAAGCATTTTGCCATGGCGCTCCGTTTCGGGTCGGATGAGGTAGGCAAGTAGTAGGAGCACAATTTGCCTCCGTAGAGCGCCACGTATTCGGGGAGTTTAAGCTTGTCGTATGGCGGGGGATCGAGGAGTTGCCAAGTATTTTCCTTGGAGTCTGGCACGGTGTCGTAAAGCCAGATGCGGTCTTGGTTGATATCTACATAGAAGACAGGCTTGTGGTCGATGCGGAAGACCTCCTGGGCGGCGATGGCCATGGGCTTGGTGCCGCCCGTGATGTTGAGCATCAGGTTTTCCGTTTCATGTTCCGTGTACCACTCCAGGAAGATTTGCTGGAGTTCCGGGAAGTCGGCTTCATGCGAACCGAGCGGCAGGGATTCGACCTGGATGCCGTGGCCCTCCAGATTCTGCCGGAGAGCCTCTGCCTTGCCTTTCATGGAATCGGTGACGGCGAGGGTGACCTTGGCGGCGCGAAGCGCCGGATGGAACACCGGCAGGTAATTGGGCACGGGTTGAGCGGAAACCAGGCAAAGATGATGGTAGGGCGGGGTCATAAGAGGGGGCGTGCAGAGATTTCGTCGCGGGTGTCGACTTCAGTGGAACTGGGCATCTTTTGCCGGTATGGGAATTTGATGGGCGGGTGGTGGTCCAGGATGTCCAGCAATTTGTTGCCGCCGCGTTGGCTTTGGGAGCCGAGGATGGCGGGGGTGTAGAAGAGGATGGAAAGCAAGCCTTTGTCGGAAGTCAGAAGGGGGCGGAGATGGAGTGCGCTGGCCTGGCGCGGTTTGGAGGAGGTTCCCAACGGGGTCGGGTTGTTGCCGTATTGTCCCGCCGAGAGGCCATTTTGGCGGAGATGACCCAGGGCGGCTTCCAGCCAGCCAAGGGACTCTTTCCAGCTGTTTGTAGTGAGGATCAAGTCGTGCCGATTGGTAAGCACCCAGGAGCGGATTCCGAAGTTGGCGAGGGTGCGGAGTTCCGTCTGGACTTCGGCCAAGGTCGGCGGGGGTGTGCATTGGAAGGCACCGCAGCCGCGGGTCTGGCGGAGTCCGAGGGAGCCGAGGAGGAGGAAGGCGTTCCAGGCGCGCAGGAAGGCGGATTCCTCGTCCGAGGTGAGCGTGAGGCGTGGGACGGCCTCCAGATCAAAAGTGGATTCAGGGGAAAGGAAGCCGTCTTTGGAGAAGTAGCGTCTTCCATCACTGCTTGCCTTGGCGAAGTAAAGCAGGTAGAACAATCTCTCGGCAGCCCGGGACGGAAGAGAGGGGCGGTTTTCTGCGAGTTTCTGGTTGCGGATGCGGATGGTGACCTTGCTGGCGGCGGTGGCCTGGTCGTTGGTTTCGCCGGAGAGCTTGTGGACGCCTCCGAAGAGGCGTTTTTCGGTTTCGGGGGTGCCGCCGAGGAGGCGGAACCACCAGCGGAGTTGCCCGCGCACGGAGGGTGCGCGCAGTTCCGCGTGTTCCTGTTCGCCGCCGGCGCAGAAGCACGGCGTGAGGATTTCGAGATGTGCAGTTAACGGTTTCATGAAATACCTTTCTCCTTGAAAAGTTTCTGCTGCAAATCCTCCCCTAGCCAATGGATGAGGGTTTTCACGGGTCCTTTCAGATCTTTGGGCTTGAGGTTCGGGTTGTTCCGGATGACCTCATAGAGTTCCTGACGGCGTTCGTCGCTGAATGTCTCTTCAAAGGCCTTGTAGATCGCGCTGACGTCAGCGCTGAATTTCCGCCAGTTTTTGCTGTCGCATTGGGCAAACGGTTTCTTCCTCAGCTCCTCTTTCTTGGCGTCCTCTGCGGCTTTTGCCCCAGCGACTGCGGCCGCGTGCTTTGCTGCCCGTTCTTGGCGTTGCTGTTCTTCTTCTATCTGTTTCTCTTCCTTTTCCTTTTTCTTGGCCTCATTGGCATCATGCAAATCCTGAAGGCGCTGGAGTTCGGGATCTCGTCCGAGTTCGAACCACCCGTAACCGGCGGCGGTTTTGGCGCCGATGCCGTAGAGGGTGATGGCGGTTTCGAGCCATTTGCGGGCGTCGTTGAGGATGGTGTTGTCGGCGTTGCGGAGTGGGATGATGCGGAATGTGAATTCATTTGGGGACGCGGCCTTGACGGCGGGGAAGGCGAGTGGGATGGGGGCCTCGTCGTCGGTGGCGACGTTTCGTTTTCCCTGATAGTATTCGGGGTGGTGGGGGGTGGCGATGTCGAGGGTGAGATTGCAGTCCTTGGAGGGGACGGCGGCGAGGAAGGAGACCTTTCCAGCGAAGGCGATTTCCTTGGTCCAGCCCTTCCATTTGCGGAGGGCGTCATCGAGCTTGAGGTGTCCGGTGGGGAATCCGAAGACGTCGACGATGCGGAGGGCGAGATCTTCCGTTTGCTGTTCCATCCATTCGCGGAATGCGGCCATGCTGGCGACGCCCTTGACGGCGCTGCCGGGGATGCACGGGTAGCCGTGGAGCCGGTTCAGGCAGAGTCCTGCGTTTTCGAGGATTCCGCCGGACTGGTTGATGATCAGATTGCCCTGGAGCAGTGCGTAGAAGACGCATTCCTTCGGGTGTTTCCAAGGGGAGAGGGATGCGGTCTTGTGGTGGGCCTTGTAGCAGTTGATGACGAACTGGAGTTCGGTGGCGCGCTCGGTTTGGTTGCCTTTGGTCTTGTTGACGAACTTTTCGAGGCGGAGCGAGGGGGATTCGCACTTTTCGAAAGAATTGCCGAGGAGGTCGACAATCTGGCTATTTGCGGTCTGCATTCTGCTTTTCCTCCTTCTTCTTGGCGCTGGCGAAGTGGCGGTAGTAGTTGAGGTAGGCGAGGATTTCGGCGGTGACGGCGCGGAGGCGTGCGGAATCCTGCTTGCAGAGCCAGGCGGCGAAGGTTTCGAGATCGGAATCTGGGGCGTCGTCGAAGAGCGTTTTATAGTGCTTGACGGCGCCCTGGAGCACCTTTTCGTGGCCTTCCTTTCCGTCGAGGGCGAAAGCGATGGCTCCGAGGAGGCCGTTCTGCTGGACCATGGAGGGGACTTTCTTGATGACATCGCCGTCATTCACCCCTGTGGCTTCCCCTGCCGTCAGGCTTGCATTGAGTGCGTTCTGGGCGCGGATTTGGTCGAGGTTTTGCATGATGGGATCCTCCGGTGTGGCTTAGAGAGTGGAGACATCGACGAGGGAAGCGGAGCACCATCCGAGTCCGGTGGTGGCGTCGGCGCCGATCTGGAGAAGGGAACCGACATCGCCGCTGGTGAGTTTTTTGGCGAGTTTGTCGAGGGCGGTAGCCTTCTTTTCGTGGAGGAGGGTGTAGAACATGGTTTCGGCGGGGACGTTTTCCTGGTTGAAGAGGGCGCCCTTGGCGGCGGTGCCGGTATCGTCGTCGATTTTGACGTGCTGGGCGACTTCGCAGGTATTTTCGACGAAGTATTTGAACATTTCGTCGGAGAGGAGGACGAGGTGGTTTTTGAGTTCGCCGTTCCAGAGGGAGTCATTGGAGAGTTTGGCGAGGAGGGCGGCGATGCTGGCGATGGTCTGGTCGTCGTCGCGTCCCTTGACATTGAGGACGTATTCTTCGAGAATGATGGAGCGTTCGTTGGCGGAGTTGAAGAGGAGCTCGCCGGGGGCGAGGCAGTTCATGTCTTCGAGTTTGGGCAGTTTGATGTCCTTACCGGTGTCGCGGAGGAAGCGTCCGAGCGCGAGAGGGCAGGTGACCCATGCGAATCCGGCCTTTGCGGAGCGGACGGGGAATGCGAGGATGCGGGCTTCGCCGACGAGGAGGTTACCGGCTTCGAGTTTCTGGGGGTCGGCGTTGGCTCCGAAGAGGAATTCTGCCTCGCTCTTGGCCTTGCGGGTGTTTTTGTTGGCTTTGTCGAGATCTTCATTCCAGAGATCTGCGAGGACGCCCTTGAGGGAGGAGCCTGGGATGACGGGGTATCCGGTGTGTCGTTCGCGGATGATGGGGAGGTCGACGATGCCGACGGAGGAGCCTGCGCCGACGTGGAGGGGAGTGCGGGAGAAGAGGGAGAGGAGCTGGGATTTCATGGGGTGAATCCTTTGGTTGGGGGTTTACAGTTGGGGAACAAGATGTTTGGGGAGAATGGAGCAGAGTCCGAGGCCGAAGCCGGTTTCGCCGAGGCTTCCGGAGCGTCGGTTGACGATGTTACCCTTGGCGTCGGTGGCGTTGAGGGCCTGCCAGAGGGCGTTTGCGGCGCTGGCGTTATCGCAGCGGAAGAGATAGACGGAGCCGGCGGGGACGGCGGCGAGGGTTGGCTTGGGGGCCTGGGTTTTATCGAGGGAGGTGGCGACCTTCCATCCGGAGAAGAAGAGTGGTTTTCCGATGCGTGCGGCGACGAGGGTGGCGCCAGTGATGGGGTCGCCCTGGCGGCGCTGCCGCCACTGGTCGCGGGATTCGCCTGGGTTGCGGGGGAGGTTCTTTGGGGGCGTGCGGAGGAGGACGCGGGCGTCGTGGGGATCGACCCAGGTGGGGAGCCAGCCGCCGGGGGCGTTTCCGATGGCGGGGAAGACGGCGGGGGCGAGGAGGGTCCAGCGCAGGTAGACGGGGGCGTCGGCGCTGGCGGGGCATTGTTGGAGTGCGGGCAGCTGGAAGCGGTCGGTAGGTTCGTCCTTCACGTAGACGACGCCCTGCTGTCCGCCGAGGATGATTTCGCGGTTTTGGGCGAGGAGGTCGGCGAGGAGGTCGAAGGATTTTTCGAGGCCCTTGGCGTGCTGGTCGCAGGAGGCGAGGGCGGCCATGGTGACGCCGTTTTCGAGGCGGAGGTATTCGGCCTGGTAGAGTTTGTGGTCGTCGGCGCGTCCGGATTCGGGGTCGATGGCGACGCCGATGTTGCGGTCGGAGGCGAAGAGTTTGGGGGAGAGCGCTTCGTCATCCAGGTCGATGGGTTGACCGTTCAAGTATTTGCGGTAGTTGTCGGCGGAGATCCACTGGGGCGGGGTGTCCTTTCCGAGGACGGGGGAGATGAAGGAGTATTGGAGGGGTTTGGGGATGTTGGTTCCATCGGCGTGGCAGAGCGCCATGGGACGGAGGTGGTGTCCGTCGTCGATGGCGAGGTCGAGGGGGCAGGGGAAGAAGAGCGTTCCGTCTTTGCACGGGAACGGCCCGGCGGTGCGGAGGGCGCCGAAGCGGAACTCGTTGTCCTTATGCCGGTCGTGGTTGGTGACGGTGTGTTTTTCCCCTTCGCGGGCGGGGTCGCGCTGGGGCCACTGTCGCCAGAAGGCGGAGAGGATGGCGCGGTAGAGGTGATCGGGGCGCGGCCAGTTGGCGCCGAGGCCGGCGTCGGAGGCCTCCATGGGGCGCGCGTCGTGCATGAAGAGGAGGTCGCGGGGGGTCAGGGTGAGGGCATGGGTGCTCATTGTTCGTCTTCTCCTTTTTCCGCGCGGTCGCGGTTGATGAAGGCCTCGGTGAGGAAGGGCTGGATGAAGTCTTCGAGTTTTTCGCACTGGGTGCACCAGGCCTGGCAGAGATCGCGCAGCTCGCGCTGGGAGGCCTCGTCAAGTTCGGAGGCCTGCTGGCGGATGACGACCTTGACTTCCGCCATGATGATTTCCTTTACCTTGTCGGTGGGAAGCGTCTGTTCCTTGTTTTCCTTGTCGCCCAGGCGATAGGGGGCGAGGGCGCGGGCGAGGGCGTATGGGAAGCGGGCGGAGAGGGCGGGGGTGCCTTCGCCGCGCTGGTCCTTGCGGAGGGATTCGAGGCGCTGAAGCAGCGCGAGAGCGGGATGAATGTTCTCCTTGGCCTCCCAGTTGCAGCCCCATTGAAGGATTTCGCCGGAGCGTTTGTAGAGGGAGATGGCGAGTGCGGCGCGGTGGTAGTCGTGTTTGGCGCGGTGCTCGGCCTTCTGCGCCTCTTGGACGAGCATCTGCAGCGGGGCCTTTTCGTGGCCGATGGCGATGCCGACGGAGACGTCGCCTTTGCAGCCAGGCATCAGGCGCGGCGGATGGTCGCCGTCGTAGTCCTTGCGGAATGCGTTGCGAAGGTCGCGGGCGCAGTCGATGGCGCGGTCGGCGGGGAGCATGGCGAGGACATCGTCGCCGCCGGCATAGATGAGCTGGCCGTCATAGGCGTTGACGATTTCCTCCGCCTTCCAGATGGAGAAGTTGGCGAGGGCCTCGGAGAACTGGAGGTGGTAGGCGGGGGTGAGGAGGCGGTGGACGTCCTGGAGGCCAGGGTCGCAGTCGCCGACGATCTGGTCCTTCAGAAGCGGGGTCTTTTCGCCGGAGATCCACTTGCCCATTTCATCGCCGTCCATGGCGAGGACGGCGACATAGCCGTCCTTGGCGACATCGTGGACGGAGTCGAAACGGAGGGTGCGGTCGAAGTCGTCTTTCTTCAGTTTGAGGGTTTGGTGGAGGGCCAGTGGATGATCGCCCAGGAGGTGTGGTCGGCACCAGAGTCGCTTGACGAGGTTCATGGCGCCGTAGCGGTGGCCGGGGGCGGTGAAGAGCTTTTCGTATTGTTTTGAGGTGAGGAGTTTCCAGAGGGCCTCGTTTCCGATGACCTCCTCCTTTCCGGAGAGGGAGTCCTTGACGGCGGCGTCCAGGTTGACGCTGTCCCAGGCTGGGAATTCGCGGGTGTTTCGGCGGGCGGCGAGTTTCGCGTCGGCGAGGCCGTAGAAGGCGGCCCAGGCGAGGCCGGGATTGTCCTTGTTCTTGCCGCGGGCGAAGTCGAGGAGAGTGCGGAGATCCTGGACCGGCGTCTTGCGGTCGCCCGTGGCTTCGCGCTGATTGATAGGGAGGGATTTGTATTGTTCGAGGGTGTTGAAATCCAGGCCGGTCCAGGGCTGGATGGCCCAGGTGATCTGGGGGAAGGCCTGGATCTGCGTGTCCCAGCGCTTCTGCCAGTCGGCGAGGCCGGCGTCGGCGCCGGCTTCCTCGGCCTTGGCGGCGAGCCAGTTCCAGACGGGGGTGGAGAGGGCCTTCAGGGCCTTGTGGATGGCTTCTTCCGCGCATTTAGCGAGGTCCTCGGCGCAGTCGTCGGGGACGAGGGCGAGGAAGCGGTTGGGGAGGGTCGGGGTGAGCTTCCAGGCGGCGACATCGTCGCGATGGGGGGCGGTGATGGCATCCCAGAGTCCGGTGCGTTCGTAGAAGCCCTGGTGGAGGGCGTCGAAGATGCCGTTGCCGCGGAGATTCGGGAAGACAATGGCGGCGGGGCCGACGCAGTCGGTGATGGCCTTGAGTGCGTGCGCGATGAGCCAGGAGAGGAGATAGGAGCCGCTCCAGAGGTCTCGGGTGGAGCGTGCCTGGGCGATGAATTCCTGGACGGGGCCCATCTGGAAGAGCAGGAAGGCGGGGCGCACTTCGCCGTCGCGGAAGCAGTTGGCGAGGGCGGCGCGGGCGGCGAGGTGGTTCCAGGCGGTGAAGTCGGGGAGAATGGGGTCGGCGGGGGTGAGGGCGTCTTCCGGGAGGAGGTCGGCGCCGCAGCGCCAGAGGAGGAAGACGAGCTGCTGGTCGGTGAGGTCGGCGGGCAGTTTCGCGCGGAGGGCCTGGGCGAGTTCGGCGGGGGGCTTGGTGGAGAATGCTTTGTCTTGCGGAGCGGAGCTGAGGGGATGGCGGAAGACGCGGGAGGCGGGCGCGTCCGAGGCGGTGAAGAGGGAGCCTTCGGCGCCGCGGGCGATCTGTTCGACCTGCTCCAGGGCGGGGTCGTTGTCGCCCAGCATGGCCTTGAGGCAGCGGGACCAGTCGATTTCTCTCATAACGGTGAACTCCTTGTGGAAGGGGGGGCTGTCAGGGGGTGGGAAGTGGTTGGGCATCATGATGCCTGGGGAGATCGGCGAGGAAGTGGCAGAAATCCGACAAGGCATCGGTCATGGCCAGCGTCATCTGGGCGGTGGTTTTTCTGCGGTTGAGGCCCTGGATGGTACAGGTGAAGAGGCCGGATTCGTCGCGCCGCATGGGCGAGACGGTGAGGGAGGCATCCGGCGCGTCGGTGAAGATTTTGGCGATGATGCGGTCGGCAAGGCTGTATTTTCCGAGTGCTTTTCGCCAGCCCTCGAAGACGCCAGGTTTGTCCTTGCGGCAAAGGACGATGAATGCATCGCAGGGCGCCATCATGTCGGCGCGGGACGGGGCGGGGATGCGTTCGTGGATGTTTTTTTCTTCGCAATGTTTTCCGCCGGGCATATCGGCGACGAGCAGGTCGAAGCGGCTGCGGTCATGTTCCAGGAAATGGCGGACTGTCTCTTCGCGGTCAGGGGTCCATTGAACTTTGCTGGCATCGCGTGCGGCTCGGGCATAGTTTTGGCTGGCGGTGTCGTTGGAGGATTCGAGTTCGGCGACCCATTCCGGGGAAGGGGAGGCCTGGTCGCAGTCGTAGCGCCAAATCTTGCGGCGGGGCAGGCTGGTGATCAGGCAGTTCTGGAGGATGTTGGAGAAGAGGGATTTTCCGCTATTGGGGTCGCCGAGGATGCCGAGGACGACGCCTTTTCCTGGAATGAAGCGCGCTTCGCACAGCTGGATATCTTTGAGACTGAAGATAATATCTGGATTGTCGGGGAGGGAGACTTGGATACACGGCCACTGATGGAAGGCGGCGGAAGCGCCGAGGGTGGCGTAGAAGAAGACGGGGCCTTTCCCGGTGAGGAGGAGCGGGGACTTGTCGGTTGGTGGAGGGAGGGCGGGCATGCGGCAAAGCTGCTTCTTGGTTTCCTCGTCCCATTTCTGGTCGGGAGTTGGCGCGGGCAGGAGTTCGACCCTGTCGGCGGTAGTTTTGCACCATGGTTTTGGTTCGGGCGCGGCTCCGCGGTCAAAGATGAGGATGGGGTTTTCCTTCACTTTCTGGTAGCGGATGGTTTGGATGCCGGCGTGGACGAGATAAAAGGCGGTTCCGGCATACGCGATGCCATTGCCTCTGCCGGTGATGACGGCAGACCAGCCCTGGTACGATTGACGGAGGAGGGCGAGCAACTGCCGATAGTCTTCTTCGTTGAGGCGCAGATTATTCTGGTTGTTCTGGCTGCGGAATTCGATACGAAGTTCTTTGGTGGCGGGGTACTCCTTGTAGTCGATTTTAGAGGTGTTGAATGGATTCATACGAGGTGAAAGTGAAGATTGTTTCCGGGATGTGTTGTCTTTTAGACTGGTAGAAAAGGACTTGTCACGAAGAGTCTATACTTGAGGCAGTTAGTATAAGCCGAGGGAGTCGTCAGAGCGGAGTGATGGGGCGGCATCGTGGGTGTCTTTGCGGCCGGCGGGCGGTTGATTCTGTCGGAGAGCGGGCTCAGGCATCGGGAATTTGCGCCGCCTTCCTGGTGCGGAAAGACCCTTGGAGGGGGACAGGATTAGAGCCTGGTGTGGAGTGAGCCGCGAAGCGGCGAATGGAATCTCTGGGATGCTGCCAATTTCTTGGTGCCCAGCAAGGTCAGTGGACTGCGTACGGGAGGCGTCCCGACCGCCGGGCACTGGCCTGAAAAGGAGCTTGGTTCGTCGAAAAGCCGTGGAGAAACCGTCTTTTTCAGTTGTTCCAAATATATCCCCGATTTTGGAATATGATGGTTGCAAAGACGTTTTTTCATGCGGCGCTGTTCCCCAAGAGGGTAGGCGATTGCCCAGTCAAAGCCCCGAAAATGGTAGCCACGGCGTCGCCGTGGTCGCCAGGACGAGCGACGCAGCGAACAATTCCGCCGCCCCATTGCAAACCCTGTGTGGCTCACCCGCCTGCCACGGCGGGACGCCGTGGCTACGCCCGCTTCGTCAAGCGCACCCGACCCACAGGCTTCTCGCGTGTCTGCATTATGAGGGGTTGTTACCGACCCTCTTGGGGAACAGAGCGTTTCATGCGGAGAGATTGACGCGAGGTTCTGCGCATTTTCGGCAAGTACTGTTCTCCAGGGGGGGTATTGCCTGAGTGACGCCCCGATAAAGATTGCCACGGCAGGGCCGCCGTGGCAACAACTTCGGACATGGAAATGGTGGCGATTGCCGACCCGTATGGGAACATCGCGTCCGGCTTTTCCGGGTCTTCCGGGTCTTCCGGATTTTCCGGATTCGCTCAGTTTCCCAAGAGAGTAGGCGATTGCCTGATTGAAGATTCCGAAAATGGCAGCGATTGCCGACCCGTATGGGGAACGGATCGGTGAGAGGAGGGGGGCGCCCCCCGTGGGAGGCGCCGTGAGGAGCGGCTACTTGCTTTCGAGGCCGGGGCTGCGGTCGGCGGGGATGCGGTAGCGGCGGAGGACGCGCGGGGTGGCCTCGCGGAGGTGCTGGAGGTCGAGGGTGAGCGGGGTTCCGTTCTGGAGGGTGAAGGTGATGGCGGGGCCTTTGGAGGCCTCGACGAGCTTCACCAGCTGGCGCAGGTTGCGGACGCGGCGTCCGTCGACCTTGACGACGGGCAGCATGGCGATGTCGTTGTCGTAGCCGACGGTGACGGGGTCGCCGAGGATCTTCTGGAGGAGGACGACCTGGTCGCCGGGCTTTTCGGCGGGCTTTTCCACGTATCCTTCGAGGAGGCCGCGGTTGGGGAAGTACGGATCGAAGTCCACGAAGGGGTTGGTGGGTTCGCGGTCCAGGAGGTTGCCGGTGAGTGGGGTGAAGACGAGGCTGCCGAGGATGTAGTATTCGGGGACGGCGTCGAAGATGCGTCCGGGGACCATGCGTTCGGTCTTCTGCACGGGCATCTGCACCTTGATTTCGCGGCCGTCGCGGAGCACGCCGAACTCGACGATTTCGCCGATCTGCTTTTCGCGGTAGTAGGCGAGGAGGCTGCGGGGCTTGCGGCCCGGCTGGCGGATGGTGCCGAGGTTGGAGAGGGCGAGGCCGTCCACGGAGAGCAGCACGTCGTTCAGGCGGAAGCAGTCCTTCAGGGCGGGATTGTCGAGCTTGAAGACCAGGAGCCCCGTCTGGTCCGGCTTCATCTTCAGGAAGCGGCGCGTGTCCGGGTTGTTGAGTTCGAGGAGGTCGAAGGGCAGGTTGCCGAAGCCCTCGATGCGGCCGTTCTCCAGGTCCTTGAGGAAGTGGCGGATGATGACGGGGGGGATCATGTAGCCGATGTTCTGACGGCGGTTCAGCCCCTGGAAGGCGATGCCGACGATCTTGCCGCCGCGCAGGACGGGGCCGCCGCTGTTGCCGGGGTTGATGGCGGCGTCCAGCTGCGCGCCCAGGAGGATTTCCCCGGAGTGGGCGTAGGAGACCTCCTCGATGCGGGAGATGATGCCCTGGGTGATGGAGAGTCCGGAGCCGCCGACGGGGTAGCCGGCCACCTGCACCTCGCTCTGGACGGGGGGGGTGTCACCGAGCTCGAGGGGGGTGATGCCCTTGAAGAAGGCCGCCTCGTCCTTGACCTTCAGCAGCGCGAGGTCGCAGGTGTGGTTGACGGCGAAGACCTCGGCGTCGAAGGGAGTGTCGAGGTCCTGGCGGCGGACGGTGATGTAGGTGGTGTTGGCGACGTTGTGGGCGTTGGTGAGGATGCGCTTCCCTGCGATGACGACGCCGCTGCCGGAGGCCTGGATGGGCGAGGAGCTCTGCCAGGGGAGGCTGTAGTTGGGGTCGGTGACGACCATGTCGATGCGGACGACGGCGTTGAGCTGGGTGTCGAGGGTCTTGGCGTCGGGCTTGGCGGCCTTGTCGGGGCGCTTGTCGGCGATGGCGGCGAGGGTGCGTGCGAAATCGATCAGGGCCTTGCGGCGGTCGGCGGCGTTGTCGTTGGCGGGGGCTTCATTCTTCATGTTGGTGTTCTCCATTTTCTGGGTGTGGGTCGTCGTGTTCAGGTCCGCGTTTTTCATGTTGATTTCTCCGTGCATTGAGTTTTCAGGGGCTTTCATTAGGTTATTCCGCCCGCCGCTCTGGTGGCGGACGGCTGGTTTCGGGTTAGGTTGGATAGGTTGACTTTCGACAGACGCGCAACGATTTGCCGGTGTAGTTCGGGCTGCTATTTCTTCATGGGCACCTCCTGGTTTTGGGTTGACGGTCATTACCTGGTCCTGGGTCGGCTGTCGTGGGCGGCGCGGCCATTCGCCGCCGGTTTCTGCGTCAGGTTGTCAAAGAACTCGGCAAAGTCTATTACGTCCGGCGGGGGGCTTTCTTACCCCGCCGCACGTATTTTTACCATGGTGGAGCCGGCGGGTGTCGAACCCGCGCCCGGAGATGTTCACTTCGGCTTTCATCCCCGGGGGAACCTTCCACGGCCCCGTGTGTTCATTCTCATTAAGTCCCCATGTTGACAGTTTTCCGGGCCGGTCCGCGAATTTGTTGACGAGGACGCCGGACGATTCGACTTTCGGGATCGCCGGCGGGGTTGTCCGCAGAAATTCGTCCGTCATTTTTCAGGGCAGCAGGAAGGCCAGGCGGGCTTCGAGTTCGGAGATGGGTCGTGGGGCAGGCAGGCGGGGGATGCGGCTGACGCGGACGGGCGGGTTTTCCTCCCAGCACTTGCGGTAGGCGTCGCGGCAGGCGGCAGAGGGTTCGATGCGGTCGAAGAGATCCGGGGGCAGATTGGGGTTCAGCATGTATTTCATGGCCTTGCTGTAGGCGGCGAAGTCGAGGCGGTACTGGTATGCCTCCCAGGCGGCGACGAGGCGTCCGATTTGCTTGCCGGCGAATTGTCCGACCTTTTCGCCGCCCCAGATGAGGATGGGTCCGGCGACGATAGCGCCCGCGATGCCCCAAGGGCCGAGCGGGACGAGGAGGATGCTGACGGTGGTGGCGAGGAAGGATCCGGTGACGCGCCCGACGGTGGCGCCGACGGCTTTTCCGTATTCCTGGAGATAGTCGTGGCGGGGGATGGCGCCCTCATCGTAGAGATCTTCGAGGCGGTTGATCTGAAACATCATGGCGCCGACGTCGAAGACGGCGAAGATGGCGGTGGTCCAGGCCGCGCCCTTCATGGCGCGGCCGATGGTCTGGCGGGTCATGCGGGAGGGGATCTTGGGGAAGGGGAAGCCGTTGAACTTGGCGGCGGCCTTGGGGACGTTCGGGCCCTGCTGATCCACCCAGCGGGGCAGGTGCTTGGGGAGGCCTTTGTGGCGTGCCACCCGCTTGAGGATGTCATTTGCCTGTTTCTGCATGGTTTCCGTGATGACCCAGCCGTCGACCTGGGTCCTGCCGACGGAGTTGGCGGCGACATCCTGGATCTTGTGGAGGCGGACGACGTTTTTGACGGCCTCCGGGGAGGTGTGCCAGACGCGGGCGACATTCTCAGGATTGTGGTAGAGGTTCGCGTGGTTGGTCGGCGTCAGGATGTTTCCGTTGGCGAGGCGATATTTTCCGATGTCGCGGGTGGGATGGTCCATGAAGTCCATGATCCGCTCGATCTGTTCGGAGGTCATGTTTCCGACGCCGCCGTGTTCGACGGGGATGCCGATGAGGTCTTGCGCGCCAGCGAGATGGGCACGGCCGGACATGGCGGCGAGAGGGCTGGCGAGAAACAGCGCGGCGAAGACGGCGAGGAGGAAGGTCGGGATGTGTCGGATGGCGTTCATGGCGGTCTCCTGGTTGCGGGGGGTGGCGTGGTCCTGGGCGAGGTTGAGTCGGGTCGTGGATTCGGCTGCGGTCATGGTGCGTTCCTCCTGGTTGATGGTGATGGTTGGATGGCGGGGCATCCGCTAATTCCGGGCGGTCAGAGGGGAGAGGTCGAGGCCGCCCTCGAACTTGCGGCGCTTGCGGAACTCCCGCAGGGCGCGCAGGTCGCTTTCCTCGGCGGTGTTGTCCTGCGGATAGCCGGGGAGATCGGCCAGGGCGGGGACGGCATTCCTGCGCTCCCGGTCGTAGAAGTTGCGCTCCCGCCTGGAGAAGCGGCGGTAGATCTTGTCCTGGAGTTCGGCGGCCTGGTTGGCGAGCGGGGCCTCGATGCAGGCGCCCTCCCGGATGCGCTGGCAGAGGTCGCTGGCGGCGTAGAGGGCACCGACGTCGTCGCGCCAATTGCCCCAGTTGAACCACTTGGAATCCTGACGGCGATAGAGGGCGCGGGCTCCTTCCAGATACTCCGCACCGCCGGCGTTCTCGAAGCGATTGCGCGCGGTGTGGAGTGCCTCCTGCAGTTCGGCGAGGGTGGTCTGGCGGAGGTGGTTCAGTTCGGCGGTGCAGTTCTGCAGATTCCGCTGGCAGCGGATGATTTGATCCAGTTCCGCATAATCCCAGAGCAGGCGGTCGGCGGCGATGCGGGCGATGACGCCATCCAGTTTCCGGAATTGCTCCAGGAGGCGCGCGGCGCCGGTGTCTGCTTCCCAGGCCTCCTGGCAGCCCTTGAGGCAGACCATCACCTCCGCCTGCATCTGGAGCTTGCGGGCAGTCCGCCAAGCCTGCCGGATCTGCTCCCGTTCCGCATTGGTCCACGGAATCGGCTCCTGCAGTGCCCGGTCGCACTCCGCGGCCTTGGTTGCGGTGTAGTGCAGGATTTCCTCCGCGGAGGAGAAGGAGGCGTCGGGGAATGCGACGAGTTCCCGGAGTCGCGCCTTGCGCCAGGCGGTTTCGGGGGATTCGGCGGGAGCGGCGGTGACCGCCGGGGCGAGGTGGTCCCGGGAGGCGGCCGCGGTCTCCTGGCGGGTCATGCTGGCGCAGCCGCAGAGGAGGAACACGACGAGGGCGAGAAGGCAGAGGGCGATGGCCTGGGGGATGGAATGCTTCATGATGCTCTCCTGGTTGAAGTGGAAGTTGAAACCGGGCTGGACAAAGGCGCTGGTGTGCTTCATGGTTTTTCCTCCTGAATGGCTGGTGATGCGAAACATGCAAATTGGTGGAGCCGGCGGGTGTCGAACCCGCGCCCGGAGATGTTCACTTCGGCTTTCATCCCCGGGGGAACCTTCCACGGCCCCGTGTGTTCATTCTCATTAAGTCCCCGTGTTGACAGTTTTCCGGTCCGGTTCGCGTTTTTTCCATAGGGGCATTCCCATGCCATGGAAAAGACGGTCGGCGACGGGCTGGACATGCGGGTTTCTCGTTTTGTTTAGCAATAGCATTCCGCGAATAAGTAGGGAGATACGATTCATCGCCAAGCCTTGCATCGGTTTGAATCGATAGTTTTCGGGTCATAGGACGTTGTTCGATCGGCATTTGCTCCAGGGTGCGGTTGTGGAGGTCGCGGACGCCGAATAGACGACGGGGTGGCGGATGGCGTGCCTGGCGATGAAGGCGAGGGGAGAGAACAAGATTGGGACTCCCATGCTATTTGTCGTTGGACCTGGAGTTGATGGCGGCGATGATGGCGACGAGCAGAGTGATCATGTATTTTGCCTCCTATGACGATTTGTTGTTGGGCTTGGCGGCCGACGGCGACTGTGATGGCGGCGGACTCCGCGAAAGTATGGTAAACATGTTTGTCTTCTTTCTTTTGCTTGGTTTATTCCCAGATGATTTTGATGATGATTTTAATGAGGTTGCTCATGGTGTGGTCTCCTTGGGGTTAGTAGATACAGGTGTCATCGAGTGCCTGGAGTAGCTTCGTGAGGTTGATCTTGGTGCCGATGATGTAGGCGGTGACTGCGACGGTTGAAATGACGATGGTCTTCGGATCCTTCATGGTTTTCAAGAGTGACAGAATGATTTTCATGGTATTCTCCTTTTTTTGATTGTGGATGCTGGGATGAAAGCGGTTTAGCGGTTGTCGCCTGGATTCTCCTCCCCGAAGAGTTTGGCGATTGCGGCGATCAGAATACCGGTGCAGGCGGCGACGAGCAGTGCGTTGATGGGAATCGACTTGGCAGAGTGAACGAGACAAGCATTCATGGGGAATCTCCTTTTTTCGGGTGGATTTTGGGGAACTTACGATTTACAATAGCATTCCGCGAAAAACGACGTTTTGAGTCATGCGACGGAGCGTCGTTCGAGGGGCATCTGCTCCACGATGCGGTCGAAGAGGTTGCGGACTCCGAAGCCGGTTTCGGCCGAATAGAAGACAGGGCGGCGGATGGCGATGCCGGTGGCGTCCTTGACGCGGCGCTGCACGGAGGTGGCCTGTTCTTCGAGATATTCCATGAGCGTCGGGTCGGGGAGGCGTTGGGCATCCATCCAGTGTCGTCCCTTCATGGCGGCGTCGGCCTGGTTGATGACGACCAGGATGCGGTCGCGCTGGATGTTCGGCACGATGACGTCGTTGAGCAGGTGGTAGGTCGTTCCGAGGTCTCTGCTGGAGGCGTCGAGGACGACGAGGGCCAGGTCGATGAAGCCATAGGCGCGATGTCCCAGGACATACTTCCGGTGGAGGAGGTGGATGATTTTCCGTTCGTGTTCGCGGTCGTTTTCGACGCCGTCGCCGAGGCCCGGGGTGTCCCAGAGGCGGAAGACGTCGTTGAGGCGGTACGCCGCGAGATCCATGGTTTCGGGATCCACGCCGTCACCGACCTTCGCGACGTATTTCTGGAAGAAGGCGTTGAGGGTGGTGGACTTTCCGGCGCCGGTCACTCCGGTCACCATGACGTCGAGGGGGCGGAAGCGTGCGATGCGGAGCCTGCGTTCCATGTCGTCGATTCGGTATTGCGAATAATCGTAGTGCATTGTAAACCTCCTACCAGCTGAAGATGGATTTGAAGAAGGCGACGCCGGCGCCGATGATCGTTCCGACGGCCGCGCCCACTGCGGTGCCGATGCCGGGGACAATCGAGGCGATGGCCGCGCCCAGGGTCGCGCCGGCTGCCATCCAGGAAACCACGCTTGTCGCGGTGAGTTCCTGGATGTTATTGCGGTATTCGTCGCGGTCGTTGTACTGCCACATCTCCTGGTTCTGGTTGGCGTTCAAGGCGGCGACCAGGCGTTTGCGCTCGGGGATGTGCTCGAGGATGAAGCAGAAGAGCTTGGCCAGATTGTAGGGGCGTTCCTGCACCCCGCCGTCCTCCTTGTATCCGGCGGCGTAGTAGATGGGGGTGATCTCCACGCCAGTCCCCTCGTAGATGCGGCGTCGCACGGACTCGCATTTCTCGTCCAGGAATTTGGCCAGGATCGCGTCCGGTTTGTTTTCGTCGTAGTTCCAGTGTCGTCCGCCCATGGCCGCATCGGCCTGGTTGATGGCGACGAGGATGCGCTGTTCCTGATTGTCGCCGAGGTTCGGGATGATGACGTGGTTGATGAGTTCGAACGAGGTTCCGAGGTCGCGGGTGCTGCCGTCCAGGACGACAAGGACGAGGTCGATGAGGTAGTTGCCGTCGTGGTCGCGCTCGTTGAGTTTGTCGATGATGTCATGGGCATGGCGGATGTCGGCTTCCTTCCCGTCGCCGAGTCCGGGGCTGTCCCAGAGGGTCAGGTTGCCGACCTCGTATTTAGTGATGGTCATCGTTTCGGGATCCGGAGTGGTGCCGACGTGCGCCACCTCCACGGCTTTGGCGGAACCCATGTTGAACAGGGAGTTGATGGTGGAGCTTTTTCCGCTTCCCGTCGCGCCCGTGACCATGACGTTCAGCTTCTGGTTCTTGAGCTCGCGCCACTTGCGACGCACTTCATTGCGCACGCGTTCCGCGACCGAGGCGCCTTTGATGAGGGTTTCAACGTTGTTGTCAAGGGTTTCAATGTTCATCATGGTAGTTTTCCTTCTTTTGGGTGGTTTTTGGGATTCCTGGCGCATCGGGCGGCAGGGAAAGTCTTTGCTCTGCGGTTGTTGTTGGCCTCGTTGTCTGGTTCTATTCCGCTTTAAGATTCCATTCTGGCGTTTTTCCGGCACACGCCGCGTTTTTTGGGGTTTCAGTATTCGTCGGCGGAGGTGAGTACGTGGATGAGGGCGACGGCGAAGACAGCGGTGACAATGGTCTTGACGATGAAGGCGAGCAAAGTGAACATGACTGGGATCTCCTATGCTATTTGTCGTTGGATTTGGAGCCGACGGCGTAGCCGGCGGCGCCGGCGGCGGCGAGGATGGCGACGGACTTGACACTGATGGTGGCGACGGCAGCGGCGAGCAGAGTGAACATGTTTTGACCTCCTGTGTTTTTTAGCGGGACTTGACGATCTTTCCGATGGTTTTGCCGACCGTGTATGCGGTGATGACATTGGCGACGGTGACCTTTGCGACGGCGAGTGCGATCAGACTAAACATGCTTTGAACCTCCTTGTGCTATTTGTTGCGGGATTTGGAGCTGGCGGCGTAGCCGGCGGCGCCGGCAGTGGCGAGGATGGCGACGGACTTGACGCTGATGGTGGCAATCGTGGCGAGCAGGGTGAACATGGCTGGGATCTCCTTATGTTATTTGTTGCTGGACTTGGCTGCCTTTCCAAGGGCTGCGCCGACCGTGAATGCGGTGATGACATTGGCGACGGTGACCTTTGCGACGGCGAGTGCGATCAGACTAATCATGCTTTGAACCTCCTTGTGTTATTTGTTGCGGGATTTGGAGCTGGCGGCGTAGCCGGCGGCGCCGGCGGCGGCGAGGATGGCGACGGACTTGACGCTAATGGTGGCAATCGCGGTGAACAGAGTGAGCATGGCTGGGATCTCCTTATGTTATTTGTTGCTGGACTTGACGATCTTTCGGATGGTTTTGCCGACCTGGTATGCGGTGTAAACGTTGGCGGCGGTCACGGTGACCTTTGCGACGGCGAGTGCGATCAGACTAATCATGCTTTTACCTCCTTCAGTTGGGATGAGTTCTGTTTCAATTTCTTATAGCATTCCGCGAAATCTCGTGGTGCCAGACATGCGGCGTTCATCTTTCGAATAGATATAGCATTCCGCGAAATCTCGCGGGATAGGTGCATGCGTCCGGCGTTTTCGGTTTGTTGTGTTTTGCAAGCTGGTGGCATTCCTTGAATGCTATGATCCCCAAGAGGGTCGGTAAAACCGCCATTTCGGGAAGCAAGGCGACTCCGTGAAATCTGGCAATGCGCGGCCACCGTGGAGAATGCGGCATTCCTGCACAGTGAAGCCCCCGCAAGGGGGTGTCGGAGCATAGCCAGGGGTGGAGCGAGCCGCGAAGCGGCGAGCGGAACCCCTGGAAAGGAGCCGAAGACAGGCTGGCGCCCGGAAAGGGATGCCATTGCCGGGGGCGGGGGCGGAGGGAGGGCGGAAGCCCGACCGCAGCCTCCGCCCCCGGCAACGACAGCCATGACAGGGCCGC
>JAEEXV010000148.1 GCA_016287975.1 Lentisphaeria bacterium
ACGGCCTCCCCTGCCTGGAAGAAGAGTCGTTCGACATGGGCGGCCTGGGTGTTGTGCCGCAGGCGCGGGAGGGTGTCTCCCAAGGCGGCGAAGAAGCGTTCCTCTTCGGTGCGGTCGAGCCATTGCAGGCATTTCAGCGTCACCCATTCGCGGAGTTCACCCCACGTTTTCCACAATTCCTTCAGATCGGCCTGGTCGCGTTGGAGGTTGGGGACGATTTCCTCCAGATTCAGCAGGCGGCCAGTGAGCCAGCACTCCATGTCGATGGGCTCCATTTGAGCGGCGAAGCAGGTCTGGCCGAGGCGATAGGGGAAATAGCCATGCCACTTTTTCCCGTTGACGGGGGCGGGCAGGCGCTTGCTTTTTTCTGTCTGGCAGCGTTTTTCCTCGGCTTTGGCGAAGGCATTGGCCTGGTCGATGACGTCGTCGAAGAGTTTGCGCACGTGGTATTCCTTGAGGTAGGAGAGGCTCTGGATCGTCTGGATGCGCTGGTCGGCGTTTTTCGCGAAGAACTTCTGGCTTTGGTCATAGGCCTGCCACATCTGCCAGCAGTGGAGCATTCCGAATGCGGCGGGGAGCAGTTTGCCTTCCTGGTAGAGCTGGCGCGCGACGGCGGGGGAGAGCTGGTAGTCCAGAAAGCCTTCATGCTGCGGGAGGCGTTTTTCCTGCTCCATGCGCTTTTCCACCTTTTTGAGGTTCTGCCGATAGAAGTCGGCGAGCACTTTTTCGGTTGGTCGGGCGAGTCTGGTCATGGAGCGCACATTGACGTATTTGCGCTGGGGCATCGGCTGCTGGTGGAGGATGGCGTAGGCCTCCAGGACATTGTCGATGAAATGGAGTTCGACCCCGAGTTCGTCGCCCAGATGCTGGAGGTCGACTTCCTTGCCGTCCGCTCCCTTTTCGATTCGGAGGAATGCGGGCAGGAAGATGCGTTTGACGCCGGATTTGGCGGCGGCGCGCATTTTGGCGGCCATTCCGCCGACGAGACCGATGGTGCCATCTGGGAGGATGGTTCCAGTCATGGCGAAGTCTGCGGGAAGGGGCTGTCCGCGGAGGGCGGAGAGGATGGTGAGGCAGAGGACCCCGCCGGCGCTGGGGCCGTCGATGTTGCCAGTGAAGTCCAGCGTGATGGTCACCCCGTCCATGGTGTCATTGCAGAGCATGGCGGCGGTGATCGCAGCCAGCCAGATGCTGCTGTGGATGGTCTGGCCGCTGCCATTGGGCGTGTCGTCGGCGATGACTACGCGCAAGGGGTCGTTCCTACCGCTGCGTGCGACTTCAATCGGCAGATAGGAGATTCGTCCTTGTTCTTTTTCTCCGCTGACGGTCAGGCATGGCATCTGGAACCTGTACACCTTTCCGTGCCGGTCGGTCGAAATCTCTGGCGCGACCGTCGGTTTCGGGGCCACTGTCGGTTTGGCGGGCGGTGTCGGTTTGGCGGGCGGTGTCGGTTTGGCGGGCGGTGTCGGTTTGGCGGGCGGTGTCGGTTTGGCGGGCGGTGTCGGTTTCGGGGCCACTGTCGGTTTGGCGGGCGCGTCTTCAGCGGTGGGCTGCGGGTTGGGGTGGGTTAGATACTCCCAGATCGAGGGCTCGGCCGCGTGAGCCGTCAGAAGACATAGAAGGGCGCCCAGGAAGAACCGCAAAGGGCTCGGCGTGACATTGAAAAACTGCCGTTTGTGTTTCATGCGTGTGTATTGTTTTTGGAGACAGGGGCGGGACGCAATGACGTGGACTTGTTGTCGCCGTCATACTATAACTACCGAAATGCCGTTGCTTTCTTACACCGATTCGGTATGCAATCGCGTGCCGGTGGAAAGAAACTGGACGAGGCGCGCAGTCCCAATTCCCCGATTTTTGCGTCCATGCCTTGACAATGTAATAAACAACCTTTATAGTAAGAAAGGTTGACTGGTTGTTTTTTGGTTTAGGTGTCAACAGGCTGAATGAATCAGGAGAAAAGATGCAGATGAGTGGTTCGATGTCGAACAAGTTGGCGATTAATGGCGGGGCGGCGGTGAACACGGATGCGTTTCCGCTGTGGCCGGTGTATTCCGAGAAGACGTACCAGATGCTGGCGGAGCCGTTGAGGACGGCGAAGTTGAACTACTGGAGCGGTCCTTACGGGAAGCAGTTCGAGCGTCAGCTTGCGGCCTGGCATGGTGCGCGGCATTGCGTGACGACGGTCAATGAGTATGGCGCGTTCCATCTGGCGCTGTCGGCGCTTGGGGTTGGCGCGGGGGACGAGGTGATCTGCCCGTCGTACATCTACTTCCCTCCCGTCTTTGCGATTCTGCAGCTTGGGGCGTTGCCGGTGTTTTCGGACGTCGACTGCTCGCATACGCTGGATCCGAAGCTCATCGAGGAGAAGATCACGGATCGGACGAAGGCGATTGTGGCGGGGCACATGTACGGGATCGTGTCGGACATGGGTGCGATCATGGCCATCGCGCGGAAGCACGGTCTGAAGGTGCTGGAGGACTGCACCGAGTGTTTTGGCGGGCTGTACAAAGGCCAGAAGGCGGGCACGGTGGGGGATGTGGGCTGTTTCAACCTCTGCCACACGAAGCATCTGACCACGGGCGGGGAAGGCGGTGCGATCATCACCAATGACGAGGGCATCTACCAGGCCTGCTTCTCGATGCGCGACTATGGCTTCGACACCAGCAACGGGCTGGACATGATCCAGGAGGAGCAGCGCCGCCTCTATGTCCACAACCGCATCGGGTGCAACTATCGGATGACGGAGATCCAGTCCCTGATCGGCTCCTGCGAACTGGAGCGGATGGATTCCTGGAACCTGCCGCTGCGCAGGAGAAACGGCCTGCGCCTGATCGACGCCCTGAAGGGGCATCCGCTGGTGCTGCACTGCCCGTTCGACAGCGAGGAGCGGCAGAACTCCTTCTGGTGGGCGCCGTTTGTGCTGGACATTGAGAAGATGACGGTGACCATGAAGCAGTTCCTCGCGGCGATGGCGGCCGAAGGGGTGCCCGTGTACGGCCCGCTGTGGCCCGAGTTGTACAAGGAGGACGTCCTGCGGGACAAGCGGGGCACGGGGCCTGACAATGCGCCGTTCAACACTCCTGCGGCCGCGAAGATGGACTACGCCAAGGTCGTATGCCCGACCGCCAAATGGCTGGGCGAGCGCACCATTTCCTTCTTCACGCATCCGAACTACGAACTCGCGCACATCGACAAGTATGTGGAGGCGTTCAACAAGGTTGCCGCGGCCTACATGAAATAAGTCGGGGCACGCGGGCCGCCAGCCCCCGGGCGAAATCGTCCGAGGGCTGGGCGGGCGGTCACGGGGTGCCGTCGTCGCGTCGGGCCTGGAGGATGGCCTGCGCGTTTCGGGCGAGGATCTGGAGTTTCTGCTCGTCGGAGCATCGGCATCCGAGGAGGCGTCCGAACTGCTGCTCCATGGAGTAGAAGTCGCAGTCGGAGCCCCAGAGGATGCGGTGCGCGCCGACGCGGTCGGCGAGATATTCGATGGCGCCGCGCGGGGCGAGGCTGCCGCAGAGTTCCAGGAAGACATTGGGATGGCGTTCGGCCATCTGGAGATACAGATCGTAGTTGCGGCAGGTGCTGTGGCCCAGGAGGATGAAGGCGTTGGGGGCGCGCCTGGCGACCTGCGCGATCTGGTCCAGGACGAGTTCGCCGCCGTTGGTGTGGAAGAGGACGGGGAGGCGGTGGAGGTCGGCGAGTTCCCAGGCGGGGGCATAGGCCGGGGCGTCGTAGGGGAAGCCGTTGCCATTGTGGACCTTGAACCCGGCGAAGCCCTGGCGGACGCGGAGGGCGGCCTCTTCACGGACGAAGTCGGGGTCGCGGGGGAAGAGGGAGGCATATCCCAGGAGGCGTCCAGGGAAGGCGCGCATGGCGTCGAGCACGCGGTCGTTGCCCCAGTGGACGTCCCAGGAGATGCACTGGAGGTGGCTGACGAGGGCGGAGCGGACGCCGAGGCGGTCCATGACGGCGACGATGGAGGCGGGGTCGAGGTCGGGGATGGCATGGCTGTAGCGCCCGATGTGGGCGTGCATGTCGATGGCGCCGCAGTCGAGGGGGCGGCCGTGGAGAAGCAGGTCGATGAGGCTCATTTTCGGATGCCCTCCTGGAGTCGGAGGAAGTTGCCCGAGGCGATGTCGGCGATTTGCGTTTCGGGGAGTCCTGAATAGGCGAGCATTCCGATGGCGGCGCCGGCTTCGGAGTCCAGGAGCCCTGTGCCGAAGAGGAGGCGGTCGGCGCCGACGCGCTCGGCGAAGAGGCGGAGGCCCTCGTGGAAGTTGAAGTTGTTGCCGATGGAGAGGGAGATGTTGGGATGCGCCAGCATCAGAGGCAGGAGGATGCGCAGGGAGCGGTAGTCGACGCCTGCGTAGATGAAGCGGTTGCGCGGGAAGGCCGCGGCGAGGCGGGCGATGGCGCCGTAGTCGAGGAGGCTGGCCTCGGCGTAGGCGGGCATGGCGTGGTCGGCGAGCGCCTCCAGGAGCGTTCGGCAGGCCCAGGGTTCGGCGAGCCAGTGGTCGGGGCCTGGGCGGAGGGCGACGGCGGCGGCGCCATGGGCGATGGCGTCGGCGACCTGGCGGGCGTCGCCGCCGAGGTCGCCGACGGCGTCTGGCGCGGCGGCGGGGCAGGGGATGAGTTCGGGATGGGCGGCGCAGGCCGCGTAGAGCAGATCGTTGGAATGGGGGATGTCGAAGTCTTGCTCCGCAGGGGTGATGCGGGCGAGGGCCCGCGCGATGCCGAGGCGGCGCAGTTCTTCGACCAGGGATTCGGCGGAGGCCTGGACGGGGCGTCCTGGCGTGAAGCCGCCGAAGCCTGCTTGGACATCGATGAGCAGCATGGGGGGATGGATCGGGTAGGGGTGATGAAAAGGCCCGCGCGTGGCGGGGGCGGTCTTGGGAATACCGCTTATATTAATGCGATTTTTTGCTGGCGGCGGGGGCGTCGGTGATTTTAGCAAGCACAGGAGAATCGAGAATGCCGAAGCGTACAGACATCCGTAAGGTGATGATCATCGGGTCGGGTCCGATTGTGATCGGGCAGGCGTGCGAGTTTGACTATTCGGGGACGCAGGCGTGCAAGGCGCTGCGGAGCCTGGGCTACGAGATCGTGCTGGTGAACTCGAATCCGGCGACGATCATGACCGACCCCGGGACGGCGGACCGCACATACATCGAGCCGCTGAACGCGGCGCGGATGGAGGAGATCATCGCGGCGGAGCGCCCTGACGCGCTGCTGCCGAACCTGGGCGGCCAGAGCGCGCTGAACCTCTCCTCGGAACTCGCGGAGAAGGGGGTGCTGGCGAAATACGGCGTCAAGGTGATCGGGGTGCAGATCGATGCGATCAAGCGCGGCGAGGACCGCGAGGCCTTCAAGGAGACGATGGACAAGCTGGGTGTCGGGATGGCGCCGAGCCAGACGGTGCACTCGGTGGAGGAGGCGGTCGAGGCGGCGAAGCGCATCGGCTTCCCCGTGGTGGTGCGCCCCGCCTACACGATGGGCGGCACGGGCGGCGGCTTCTGCTACAATGTCGAGGAACTGCGCACCATCGCCGCGCGCGGGCTGCAGGCCTCGCTGGTGCACGAGGTGCTGATCGAGGAATCGCTCTACGGCTGGGAGGAGCTGGAACTGGAGATCGTGCGGGACGCGAAGGGGCAGATGATCACCGTCTGCTTCATCGAGAATGTCGACCCCGTCGGCGTCCACACTGGCGATTCCTTCTGCACGGCGCCGATGCTGACCATCTCCGAGGCGCTGCAGAAGCGCATGCAGGAGCTTTCGTACCGCGTGGTGGAGGGGATCGGCGTGATCGGCGGCACCAACGTCCAGTTCGCGCACAATCCGAAGGACGACCGTCTGGTGATCATCGAGATCAACCCGCGCACGTCGCGCTCGTCGGCGCTGGCCTCGAAGGCGACGGGCTTCCCGATCGCCTACGTCTCGGCGCTTCTGGCGGCGGGCATCACCCTCGATGAACTGCCGTACTGGCGCGACGGGTCGCTGGAGAAGTACACCCCGTCGGGCGACTATGTCGTGGTGAAGTTCGCGCGGTGGGCCTTCGAGAAGTTCCGCAATGTCCAGGACAAGCTGGGCACTCAGATGCGCGCGGTAGGGGAGGTCATGAGCATCGGCCGCAACTACAAGGAGGCCTTCCAGAAGGCGATCCGCTCGCTGGAGCGCGGCACGGCGGGCCTGGGCTTCTACAAGGGGCTGGACAAGCTGTCGAAGGAGGAGCTGCTGGAGCGCCTGAAGACGCCGTCGAGCATGCGGCAGTTCGAGTTGTACGAGGCGATCCGCAAGGGCGTCCCGCTGGAGGAGCTGGAGAAGCTGACGGCGATCAAGCACTGGTTCATGGTGCAGATGAAGGAACTGGTCGAGGAGGAGGAGGAGTTGCGCAAATACCGCGGCTGCCCGCTGCCTGACGCGATGCTGGTGCAGGCGAAGAAGGACGGCTTCAGCGACCTCTATCTCTCGCGGCTGCTGAAGATGCCAGAGGAGAAGATCCGTGAGCAGCGCATTGCGCTGGGGGTGGAGGAGAAGTGGGAGCCAGTGCCTGTCTCG
>JAEEXV010000149.1 GCA_016287975.1 Lentisphaeria bacterium
ACTGCCGCGAACATCCCGACGAGGCCGCCGAAGAGGCACCGCCATCCGAACAGCGCTGGCGGCATCTGCGCCAGGTCGCTCACCGCGATGTCGGCGAACGCCATCAGCGCCACCGCACCCGACACCCCCGCCAACGTCTTCCAGATCATCGTCTTCATTTGCCGCTGCTCTCCTTGTCCTCCTCCTCCGCCATGTCGATGTTCACCTTCAGTTTGACGCTTATCATCGCGACCTTCAGCAGCATCCACTCCTTGATTTCCTCCGGATTGTCCTTGTGCAAGGGAAGCATCCTGTCTATGTCGGCTTCCAGCATCCCGGCATGTGCCAGCACGTCCCGCAGCACGCTCTTCCTCGATTCGTCGTTCATCGTCTCATTCCTCCTTGGTTTCCTGGGGTTGTTCCTTCCGGGGCTCGCCCGACGCTACCGGCACGGGCGCTGTAATGCCTATTGAAACATTAGCAGCCAAAATTTTTTGCCCATTGTCAATGAGATAGCGCAGCAAGTCACTGTTTGTTCGGCGCTGGAAAAGCACCTTAAGTTGCTTTATTTTCGCTACCTCTTCATCGGTTGCATGGATTGCAATCAGCATGGTTGTCTTGCCTCCTCTGTTGTGTCAACGAGCATATTATAATGCCTATTGAAACAATTTCAAGTGAAATTGTTAAAAAAGGCAAAATTAATTTACAATAACAAAAATAAGTGATTATATTCTAAAAGGTTACAAAGTTACTTTTTTAAACCTCCCTCCATGACCATGTTAGAAACAATCGAAGAACGGATCCGTACCGAAAGAAACAACGGAGCGACACACGATGAAATCGCAAAAAAATACGGTGTGTCAACAAGTTATATTACAAACCTCCTAAATGGGAAGCGTACCTACGAGGGCATCACTTTGGGTACGTTCTCTCGGATGTTCCCGCGCGCCACCATATCTCTCGATGGTTCGCCTGGAACCAACGTTCAGACGGTGGGCGACCATTCGCCGGGCGTGATGCAGGCGAACGGCCCCATAACCTCGGCGCCGTCCACTGCCTCGGACGCCGAGGCGCTGCGGGCGCGCATCACCTCCGCGCTGATCCGCGCCGACCTTCCCGCCGATGTCCTTAAGTCTGTTCTCACGATTGTCCAGGACACCAAATAACCGCAACAGAGGAGCATCGCCCCATGGTTACCGTCATCTGTCCGAAGTGCAAGGCCGAACTGGAATGCGAGGAAGGCGACCTGGAAGCCGCGACGGCCTGCCCGCAATGTGGCACCCCGTTCATCCCCGCCGACGCGGTGAAACCGGTTGCAGCACCTCCGCCTCCGCCAGCGCCGCCGCGCGGCGGCCCGGCGTTCAGCGAGAGCCCCGACGTGTCGGCGATGCAGAACGCCACGCTGATACGCGAACTCCACGCCATTGCCGACAACCAGGCGAAGGCGTTGGCAGCGCAGGATCGTGCCGAGAAACTGCTGGCTAAGTTGGAGCGATATGTCCGGCTGTTCTACCTGCTTACGGCCGCCAGTATTGTTCTTTTCTTCGTTGTCTTTGTTCTTATGATTTTAGGCAAGATTTTGGGTGGTTAGCACATAACCACCGGCGGCATATTCCCGTCCGAAGACGGGGGCACTGGTTAGTTATGGCCAATAACTAACCAGTGGGCGTCCCAAAAACTATTTTTCAATATATCACATTGTAGGACAGCATATTGTGTGTCAAAAACCCAGGGCGTCCCCAAACTTTGTACATAGATTTTCATATTCATCCGGGGCGCCCTATGCGTGCGCGCGCGCATTATGCGCATAGCGATTTTCGGGCGGCCCGGTTCCCTATGCGCGCGCGCCCGATACATGCGCGCGCGGGCACGCGCGAGACTGGGTTGTTATCCCGGCCCTTCCGCCTCGCACGTGTACACACGCGCGCAATGCGGGCGCGCGACTACAAGAACTCTTTTTCCTGATGGCACTGCCCTCATGTTCTTACGCGCGCGGGCACGCGCGGCCTGGCTCGCGTCGGGGCACCCCCCCCCATAGGTTCTTTCGGAGGGGGAGGGGGTGGAAGGCGAGGTGGGCGCGCTTCCCGCACCGTTTCTGCGCGGGGCGGAAAAATGGGGGTGTCAAACAAGCGGGGTTTGGGCGGAATCTTTGACTTGCCACGGGGCGGGGGGCAAAAAAACGTCAAAACGTGGAAGTGTATAATAGGGGTGACAGGAGGTGTCGAACGATGCAGTGGAAAAACGTGGTAGTCACCGCCTCCGAACTGGCCTGCATCCTGGGCGTCTCGCCCGCCTGCATCCATCTGTGGGGCCATCGGAGGCTGCTGAAGGGAAGTGTAAGGACGGGGTACAAACTGGTGGAATCGGTGCAGGCCTACATGCGGATCAAATACGGCACACGGAGGAGGAAGAAGTATGCAGTCGATGCTGCCAGGTCTTGAAAGCGAGATCACGGTGAACGGGTCCGAGCTGGCGGACTGGCTGGCGGTGACGCCTGGCGCGGTGACGCGCATGGCCCAGAAGGGGGAGCTGCGTCAGCTGGAGGGGGGCCGCTATCCACTGAAGGCCTCGGTGCAGGCGGTGGTGAAGAAACTGCGTGGCCGCAAGGCGGGGCAGGGCGAGACGAAGGACCTTGAGAGGAGCCTGAAATACTGGCAGGTCGAGAAGTCGAAGCAGGCGGTGCTGACGTGGCGGCTGTCGTATGGACGCGACCTTGCGGCGGCGCTGATCTCGCACCTGGACGGGGCCTTCCGCGAGTTCCAGAAGGCGGTGGCGGGGATCCCCGAGGCGAATTCTGCGGCCCTTCGCTTCGCGGACGCGCTGAAGTCGACGAAGCCCTCCGAGATCGTTGAGGAACTTGGCGGAGATGAGGACGACGACCTGGACGACGACAATGATTAGCGCGGCGCTGAGACAAGTGGAGGAGGCGGTTCTGGCCTTCGGCGAGGGGGCCTTCTGGGACCGCCTTGCGGTGCGGCCGAAGGAGCCGATCGTGGACTGGGTGCAGTCGCACGTGGACCTTCACTACGACCTTACGAGCGCCGCATCGGGGAACATCCGCCTGTATCCCTACCAGAAGGAGCCGCTGTCGGCGTCGGAGGATCCGCAGGTGCGGGAGGTGACGCTGATGTGGTGCCCTCGCCTGGGGAAGTCTACCATCTGGAAGTTGTCGCTGCTGAAGCGCCTTCACGACGGGGGCCTGTCTGGGCTGATCGTCTATCCGAACCAGGCGCTGGCGAACAAGACGAACAAGGACACGGTGCTGCCGCTGCTGCGGTCGCTGCCGAACCTGAAGGCGGACCTGGCGGCGATCGGCGGGAAGACGAAGGATTCGTACCACATGCCTTCGGCTCGTTCGATCCTGTATTTCGTCGGCGGCGGGGCGCAGATCGTCTCCTACACGGCGAACTGGGGGGCGCTGGACGAGATGGACCAGATTAAACTGGAGAACACGGGGGAGGAGGGGAAGAACATTGACCAGCGCCGGGCGCTGAAACTGCGAATGCTCACGTTCCCTCAGCGGATGATGATCGGCTGCTCCTCGCCGACGACGCCGGGGGGGATGGTGAACGTGGCGTGGAAGGAGGGGAGCCGGGGGGTGTGGCATCTGCGGTGCCTGGGGTGCGGGGCGCTGTCGCCGGCGAACCAGCTGGCCTTCCCTCGCCCCGACGGCACCTTCGCCGGGCTGCAATGGGAGAAGACGGCGGCGGGGGACGTGGACGAGGGCTCGATCCGGTGGGTGTGCCCGGCCTGCGGGCGGGCGCACTCCTATTCGGAGGCGCCGGCGATGTCGAGGGCGGGGGAGTATGTCCACCAGAACCCGGAGAACCGGTCGCACCGGACGTTCCAGGCGGGGGCGCTTTCTAATCCGTGGCTGTGGCCCTGGCTGGAGATCGCGCAGGCGCAGGAGAACGCGGTGGACCTGGAGGCGAAGCGGGCGCTGGCGAATAACGTGAAGGGGGTGCCGTACAAGCACGTGCGGGAGGGCGACCTTTCGATCAGCATCCCGGACGTGCTGGAGGGGAAGAAGGCGCCGTATCCGCACGACCTGGCGGCGCGTCTGTCGGTGGTGTGCGCCGGCATCGACCAGCAGGCCTCGCAGCTGGCGGCGCAGAAATACTACGTCTATGCGATCCGGGGGTGGGACGAGGACGGGAACTCGTGGCAGCTGGCGTCTGGGGTGGCGAACTCGACGGGGGAACTGGACGCGCTGATGGAGCAGCGGTGGCACGGGCTTCCGGTGGCGCTGGCGCTGATCGACCAGGGCGGCTTCGGTGACAACGCCCAGACGACGGACCCCTTCGTGAACCGCCACCCGAACGTCCTCTACTACAAGGGCGGGTCGGACACGACGCTGGCGCTGGCCGGGGCGCCGTGGAAGTTCTCGGAGGGGGCGTCGGGGCTGGTGCTGGTGAACGCGATCCACTACCAGTGCAAACTGCTCGAACTCCTCTACGGGGCGCCGAGGAAGCGGGGCTATGCGTGGACGATCCCGCCGACGGTGCCGGCGGCATACCTGGAGCAGTTGGCGTCGATGCAGCCGAACAACCGGATGAAGGACGGGAACGGCCAGGCCTTCCCGTACTGGGGGCCGGGCAACGCGCGCCATGACTACTTCGATGCGGAAAAGATGGCGCTGGCGGCCCTGGACGTGGCTTGCTCGGCGATCCCGCCGGCGCGGTTCCGGCGCGGGGCGCTGCCGCTCTTCATCCGGGCGGAGTACCTGCGGGCGATCGTCCTGGCCGAGCAGAAGAAGAAGCACGGCGGGCGGTGACGCCGCCCTGGGAGGGGGGGGCTTTGACTGGATATTTGAATACACAAAAAGCGGTTCTCTTGTCAAGTGTATAATCAAAGTGACATGAACAACACCGCGACAAACCTGATGCTGAAGCGCCTGCTGAATCGGCGCAAGTCCCTCCAGAAGGTCCTCGACGACCTGCTGGAGAAGCCGGCCTCCTACAACCTCTCCGGGTCGGTGTCGGTCACCTCGCAGTCGCCGGAGAAGGTGCGCGAGGAACTGGCGCGCCTGGACAGCGCGATCGCCGCGCTGGCGAACGACGGCAACGGCACCCTGACCCGCGTCTATCCCGACTACAGCCACCCGACCTGCTGACTATGGCGAAGCCCCGCAAGAACTCCAAAGACCTCATCACGCTCCCGCGCGCGACGGCGGCGGCGATGCTGAACCGGATCCGAATGCAGTACGAGGCGCTGGACGCGCAGCGTCTGCGGCGCCAGCCCGAGATCCGGACGGACAAGAGCGTGACGGAGCAGTTCTTCCGGGACTACGACCGGATTAAGACGTACTGGCTGGGCGACTTCATCTACGACAACGACACGATGGGGGCGGCGGTGGACACGGCGGTCCGGCTGACGGTGGGCCCGAGGGGCGGGCGGCCGTTCTTCCTGGGGGCGGACGCGACGGCGTGGCAGGGCCTGTGGGATTCCTGGGCGCTGCACTGTGGCTATGTGGAGGGGGAGGCGTGGGCCGAGATGCTGTCGCAGATCCTGCGGGCGGTGAAGATCCACGGCGACTGCCTTATCCTCATCGACCCCGACCTCACGGACAACAAACTGCGGGTGTGGGACGCGGACCAAATTTGCAAGGTCAGCACCTCCGACTTCGACCGGTGGGGGGCGGCGCTGGGGCTGCCGACCTCCGGCGACTGGTGCTGGCGCCAGGTGGAGGGCGCGGTCGTCTCGCCGACTGGCCGGGTGGCCGGCTACTTCGTCACCGGCGAGCGGAACCGCGCGGCGGTGCAGATGGACGACGCGACGTTCCTGCCGGTGTCGCTCTGCCGGCGGGTGGGGGCGCGGACGAAAATCTCGCAGTACCGGGGCGAACCGCCGATCCTGGCGACGTGCGACCTCTCCAACGACAGCCGCAGCCTGGTGAAGGCGGAAGTCGCGGCGGCCAAGAACTTCTCGGAAAACGCCCTCATCTTCGAGCGGCCCGGCACCGGCGACGGCACGCTGTCGGCCAAACTGGACGCGCTGACGGCGGGGGCCGGCGACGGCGAGGCGCTTGACACGGCGCTCGTCGAGGCGGCGGGGCTCGACCCCTCGGACGTGAAGACGACGCTGAAGGCGCTGGCCGGCGGCCCGGAGGACCTGAAGGCGCTGGAGGGGCGCAGCGCCATCGGCTTCGTCGACCACGGGACGGTGCCGCATGAACTGTCGAACGCGAACCGGCCGGCGCAGTCGATCCAGCAGTGGCTGGATGCGCTGGCGGTCATCAACGGGCACCGCCTCGGCATCATGTCCTGCCTCGCGCGGGGGCGCGCGGACAACTCCTACTCGTCCGGGATGATCGAACTGGCGATCTCGTGGGCGAAGTTCGAGGAGGACCAGAAGATGCTGGAGCGGCAGGTGGTGGACTACGCGGTGGAGCGGATCTGCCCGCGGGCGGACTACCTGGTGCAGTGGCCCAAGTGCTTCGAGATCGACCCGGAGAAGGCGGAGAAGACCAGGGACGCGCAGCTGAAGGGCGGGCGGCTGTCGTTCCAGGAGCTACTCGGGCCGAACTGGCGCAACGTCATCGACGACCTCGCCGAGTTCACCGCCTACTGCAAGGAGAAGGGCGTGGACCCCAACGTCTTCGCCTGGTTCGGCGAGACGGCCGCGGGCAACGCGAAGCCGACCGAGACCCCCGACGAGAAGAGGGAGGATGACCTGAAATGAAACTGGAAGTGACCGGCGCGCTCCTGCAGGAGCCTTGTTTCTTCGCCGACTGCAACTGCTGCTACAGCCTGCAACTGGCGCGGGCGATGAGGGAAGCCCCCGACGAGGACCTCGAAGTCTCCGTCAACTCGCCTGGCGGCGACATCTTCGCCCTCTTCGACCTGACGGCGTCGCTGACCGACTGGTGCATCGCGCACCCGGCGCGGCAGCTGACGCTGACGGTGGAGGGGATGGCGGCCTCGGCGGCGGCGGCGCTGCTCTGCCTGTGCCCCCGGAAGCGGGCGAAGGTCGTCCTCCACCGCGACAGCCGCATCATGTACCACGGGGCGATGACGACGCTCTTCGACGCCGGGGCGCGGCAACTGGAGGACCAGATGCACCTCCTCGACAACTTCAACCGCTCGGTGATCACTGCGCTGCTGGCGGTCACCGACCTCGACGCGGCGCTGGTCGCCGCATGGTTCGAGCCAGGCCGCGAAGGCTGGCTCGACGCCGACCAGGCGCTGGCGTGCGGGCTGGCGCATGAGATCCTCGACGCCGACGGCGCCCCCGCACCCGTCCTTCCCCCAAAAGTCACCAACCTGCTAAGGAGACATGACATGATCAAGACCAAGAAGACCAACCGCCGCCCGAAGAACGAGGCGGCCCCCGCTCCGGCCGATCCGGAGAAGACCGAAGGCGAGGAGGATCCCGTCATCCCCGCCGAGCCGGCCCCCCAGGAGCCGCAGGACGATGACACCCCTCCCTTCGAACCCGATCCCGCGCCCGCCCCGGATGGCGGCGAGGAGCCCGCGCCGGCGGCCCCCAAGGAGGAGCCGGTGGACGAGGGCGAGGAGGACCCGGAGGATCCCGAGGACATGGCGCAGGCCATCGACGCGCTCCGCAAGGAGGTGGCGGGCCTGAAGGCGATGCTGGCGAAGTCCGAGCGCGTCAACGACAAACTGACGCGCGGCCTGAAGGCCTCCGCCCCCGCGCGGCGCCCCGCGCCCCCGCAGCGCAGTTTCGCCGAGGCTGTCCGCGACATGCAGAAGGCGCACCCCGACATGTCCTACGACGACTGCTTCTGCGCGGTCGCCCAGGCGAACCCCGAACTCCACCGCTCCGCAATCATCACCCGCAGCAAATAAGGAGACCCCCACCATGGCTACTGAAATCCGCCAAGACCTCCGCGACGCCGAGTTCAAGAACCCCGGCTACATCCTGGACAAAGTTATGCCGCGCTTCACGCGCTCGCAGATCGCCGGGAATTTCTACTACCAGAAGTTCCAGAACGACATCAGCGCGCAGCGCGGCCGCAACCTGGCCAGCCCCGGCAACATCAACCGCACCCACATGGCCTCCAGCGCCTTCACCTTTACCTGCACTGAGACGCGTGCGAGGATTGGCATGGGGTACACCGAACTGAAGGGCTACAAGGACAAACTGCACGCCGAACTGGCGATGGCCCGCCGCGGCAAGCGCGCGTACTTCCGCGACATCGAGGCCGCTGGCGTCGCCGCGCTCCTCGGCTGCAAGTCCGCCGAGAACCTCGCCTCCTCGACCGCCCTCGCGGGCGACATCGAGGCGCTGGGGCTGGAACTGCTCGACAAGGGGCCCGGCAAACTCAAACTGGCGGTTCCGACCTGCCTGCTCCCGATCCTGAAGGCCGATTCGACCGTCAAGGACCGCATGAAGAACACCGGCGTCATCGCCGGGGACGGCGGCAGCGCCCGCACTGTCACCCTGACGCAGCTGGCGCAGATCTTCAACGTGGACGACGTGCTGGAGGCCCCGACCGACGCATGGTACGCCGACCAGGTGACCGCCGGCTACGCCGGCTGCGCTCTGCTCTTCCTCGAGGCCGACGCCAACATCGAGCCCGCCGAGGAAGTCCAGCTGGGCCGCACGATCTTCTTCGACTACGGCGAGGGCGCCGACATCTTCCAGGTCGAATCTTGGCACGATGACGACAAGGACGAGGACATGGTGGACGTGAAAGGCCTGGTGCAGGTGGCGCTGCTGAACAAGGAACTCTGCGTGCCCGTCCGCCTGGCCGCCGCGCCGTCCAGCGCCAGTG
>JAEEXV010000150.1 GCA_016287975.1 Lentisphaeria bacterium
ACCTCCTCGTCCCGGTCATACACCCAGCCCAGATAGACGGTGCCGCCGTTGGTGAAGGTCAGGTCCGTGAAGCGCGTGTCATTACCTTCCGCGGTGGCGTTGCCGCCGTTTGCGAAGGTGATATTCGCGGCATAGGTGCCGGAGTCCATCAGCGTGATGCCGTTCGGGATCCGGTTCTGGGAACCGAACGCGGAGGCTGCCGACCAGGCTTCGGCGAAATTCACGTTGACGGCCGCGGTGAAATTCTCATAGTTGGAGGTCTGGGTGGAGGGACGGGGCTCCTCGGACTCGCCGGAATGTACCTCAGGGTTGGGCGTGTGCCGCGAGCCAGTGAAAGCCGACATCGTGCCCGCGTTGTTCAGATAAACGAAGTGGGTCCCGCTGCTGTTCGCGGGATTGATGGTGCTGACATACTGATCCAGCAGGGTCTGCGTCAGTGTCGCGTCGTAGTAGTAATAGTCCTTGTCGGTGTAGTTGTAAGTTGCCATCGGTTATTTCTCCAGGAGGAAGGGGGTTCCAGTTGGGGCAAAACGAAAAACGGGCGCCCCGCGACCATGCGCAGAACGCCCGAAACAAACGCAACATGGCCGCCCCGACCATGTCTTAAACTCGGCTTTAAAATACTTAGACGCCAGCGAAAGCCTTGAAACCAAATATGATGCAAGGCTGGCTGGATGGCTGGCGATAGATTGTCGATTCAGCGGAACCATTATGGGGACTGTGCGGAACAAGACGGAGGCAGAAGACACAATGGGAGCTGGAACAAAGAAGTTGGGTTAATATAATCGCCATTGGCGGTTTTGCAACCCCGCCATGTTTTTCGGTGATGCTTCCCCAAGAGGGTCGGTAAAACCGCCATTTCGGGAAGCAAGGCGACTTCATGAAATCTGGCAATGCGCGGCCGCCGTGGAGAAACGCGGCATTCCTGCCCAGGGAAGCCCCCGCAAGGGGGCGTCGGAGCATAGCCAGGGGGGAGCGAGCCGCGAAGCGGCGAGCGGAACCCCTGGAAGGGCGCCGTAGACAGGCCGGCGCCCGGAAAGGGATGCCATTGCCGGGGGCGGGGGCGGAGGGAGGGCGGAAGCCCGACCGCAGCCTCCGCCCCCGGCAACGACAGCCATGACAGGGCCGCAGGGCCGCGCCCGCAGGGGTTGCGTCCGCGCCTTCGGCGCTCCCTCCACCCCTGGCTACGGTCCTTCCGCCCTTGCAGGGCTCTGGAAAACAGGGCTCTGCCACCAGGGGTTCCGGGCGCTGCGCGCCCTCCACCCCTGGCTATGGTCCAACGCCCCCGCAAGGGGGCTTTCCCGCGGAAGAGTCTGGCGACACCAGGATGCGCCTGCGCATCCGCACCCCGCCGAACGCGTCCTGCACCGCGCTGTCCGCCTCCAGCACCCGCACCTCCGCCGCGACCTCGGCATACTCCTGCACGCCATCCACGACCGCCCCCTCGACGGGGACACCGATGACGGCGGGAATCTTCGCATGGCGTTGCAGGATGGTCTTCATGGCGGCTTGGCGGCAAGTGGCCCCGGGGGCGGGAATCGGCTCCGCGCCTCCGGATAAATGAGTACGGCGCGCTCCCAGCAGCACAGCCCCGGGCGAGAAAAAAGCGCGGGGAGGGGGCGGCGGGAAAGGGAAATGGAAACCGTCGCCCCCGCCTGCCTTTTTTTCAACTCGGCAGCCCCTGCAACCACGCCCAGCACGTCAATGCGCCATAACTCCAGGCACAAAAAAAGGCGGCCGAATGACCGCCTGGAGGTGCCTAAAATGGATATGAAATCATCAGCGGCAAGAAGAAAGGCATGGAGCACAGAGGCGCTTTCCCCATCGCGTCTTGACCTCTTCAAATTCTGTCGCCAGTTCGTCCTGTATCAGTCCATTGGAGATTTGCAGCCTAACATGCCCATGACACTGCACTGCAGGGGACGGAGGAGTCCACAGTCCCAAGACACCGTCGCCGTTCAAGCCCAGCGTGTGCCTTTTCTCCGCGCATTGCCTTGCTTGCTGGAGACAGACGACGTTGCAACCGCAAGCACTCAAGGCGCCAACATATTGTGGGAAAGGATGCCCATAGCCGTTCTTGGTGCAAAAGGATAGCAGGCAGTTTTGCGCCCCAATGGCAGACGCATGTGCGCAGAAGGTTTTCTTGTTCCGGTCTTGCGGGGCCCCATGATGTGGGCCGAACAGCCACACGGATCCTGCGGGGGCGACATCTGCCAAGGTCTTCAGTCTGTTGTCTCCTCCCCACACGACCAGCGGCTTGTCCTGCCATTTTAACGCCAGAACGCCTGAGGTTTCGTTAGGGTTGCATTCATGCTGAATGTTCTCCTGAAAAGATGGATACAGGACTTCCAGGGAATACTCGCCATGCGTGGCAATCGTCAGGGGATGCTCCAGTCGCTTGAGATTGCCGTTTCCCACCTGGTTCATAAGCCAGGCCAGCGAATTTTTCCGTTCTGGCTTCCCTTGCCAGTCGTCCAGGACGAAAACCTTTCCAATCTTGACCAAGCCCCCTTTCCCCTTCAGCCACGTCAGTCCTCCGATGTGGTCAATGTCATTGTGGGTGAGTACCAAGTTGTCAATCTGCCAGGAGCGCACCTTGCTTCGGGGAACGAAATACTCCGACAGTTGAGTGGTGCCAGACGGACCTATGTCAATTAGGTCCAGATGCTCCACCCCGTCTTCCGCCTCTTCCCAGCAGATGGAACTCGCGTCCCCTTGACCGATGTTCCAGAAGTCAACCCACATGGCACTGCTGCCCCGTTGCCGTTTCCACCTTTTCCCATGGCACAGCGTCCTCCAGCGTCGGCAATACTCGGATGTCGTCTATGGCAACGACCTCTCCCCTTTCCCCTCGGGTCACCATGGCGCCGATCCGGTCGCCTTCCTGGACACGCCCATTATGGAAAGATGGGGATAGATGTATTGGACACTGGTCTCGTCTGGAGCCTTCCCACTCGATTACGACCGTCTGGCTGCTGATGCTCCATACCTTGCCCTCCTCGTAGGTTGGATGGCTCAGCCCTGCCTGGAATGCCTGATAGTCAAAGGAGGAAAGAACTTTCAACCACTGGCTGCGCTGGCCTGCCGTAAGCGTGTCGTCCGCCGCCCCCTGGAACAATGTCTGGAAATGCCGGATGATCGCAGCGGAAATCGCCTCATTCAGGCTACTCCGCCCCCCAGTAGCCAGTTGCAGATCGACCTCCGCCTCCCATTCCGAGATCTCCAATCTCCCATTCGTGATTTTTACATGAAGCGGGTCGTGAAGCCTGATGAAGGCGCGGCGGTCGTATTGGAACACCAACTTCCCAAAGATGAACAACACTGGCTTCTGTGATCCAGACTGACCCATCGGTAGTTTCACGGCCGGAGTCGTCGGCATGTCCAGGCAGTATTCTTCGTCTTCCCACGGCGAAGGATTGTTCGACGAAACTGCCGCCGAATCCGCCATGCGTATGAGGCATTGTCGTGGGCTTTCAAGGCGAGTGGCCTGCCCTTGTGCAATGTTGACAGGAACCATCCCGATGATCATACGCAGTCCTCCTGCAGTTCCTCCCACGCGCCGGGGACAAACAGTTTCTCCGCGTTGTCCCGAAGCAACAGGAACAAATCCTTGAATATCGCATCCTTGACGGGGCGACCATTTTCCCCCGTCGCAAGATCCAGGCGGATTGCCAGATGCGGATCTTTCAATGTGGAGATGTCCGCGCTTGAGATATACTCCCGCCCACTGCGGTTCTGCACCCACCTCTGCGTCCACCTGTAGTCGGGAATGAAGATCTTGAAGCCATCGAGCGCAGGCAACGCCGCGAACGGCTGCAGCAGTTCCCTCACCTCAATCCTGTCTGGCTTGACCAGTCCGGAAGCGGATACAGTGTCCCCGTCAAAATGGAAGAGATAATGCAAGGCAACATCCCATTTCTGGCAATGGAGTCCCGCCTTGCACAGCGGTAGAGTTTGGTCCAGAAGTGCCTGCAATTCCTCAAAACTGCCAGGATCCTCGCGGCGGTTCTTCCGATAGTTGACGACGATTCTGCCTGCTTCAATCCTGACACGCCACAAAGCCGAACGTTGCACCGCTTGGTCGTCCATCTCCCACAGGTTGGTCGCCTCGCCCATCTTCATCCCGTCCAGTTTCGGCACCCCTGCCTCGTCTGGGACTATCTTGAAGGACCATACTGTGTCGTTCTTGACGCAACAGGAAGGATAGGCCTGGCGCAGGCCGTCCTCGACTTTCACGGCAAGGGCGAATCTGTCCCCGTCATCCATCGGTGGGAACTGGACAACGAAGTAGCGCTCAATCAAAGTTGACAGACTGGGCTTCATGGTGTGAAGATAAAACTCGACGAATTGCAAACTTGTATTAATATAACGCCCCAATCGGGAGTTTTGTGACACCAGCTCATTCCACAGGCCAGTCTGCTACCTGTCCACCACAAGGTGCCCGGCGCCAGGGTGCTGCTCCCGCCACAGGCGGTCGATCCCCTCCAGGTCGCGGCGCACCTCGGCGGGGCAGGTGGCGTTGACGACGATCTTCCCGTCCTGCCACTGGCAGTAGCCTTTCGCGATGTATTCCTCAATGAAGATGGTCATTGCTTCGCAGCCTGCTTCTTCTGCTGCTGTTCCTCCTGCTCCTCCTGCTCCGAAGGCCATGTCTCCACGTAGTCGAACTTGGGCTCCTCCTCTTCAGGAATCTGCTCGTCAGTTGCCCAGCGAAACCATTTCTCAAAAAACGCATCCCAGTGTTTCAGATATTCCTCGTAGTGCTCCTTGGTCTCCGTGCCAAGAAGTTTCTCCTTCACAACATGCTCCTTTTTCCCCAATGGAGTAATGTTTCCTTCGCTGTCAATAAGCCCCCAATCGACATGTAATTTCCTCCGTAATTCACTCATAGGTTTGTCATACCGACCACGAGCTAAAACCCTATGATAATTCATGTCAAGTCGGGACAATGCCATGTTTTATTGCTCCGTTACGTAGATGTAGGTGATGCCGTCTATCATCTCAAATGAAACATGCCCGGCGTTACTTCCGCGCCTCCTGCGCCTGGCGCAGTTCCCACCAGCAGCCCATGTACGCCTTGTCGCGAAGGCTCCCGTGCCCCTCGTGGACGTGGTTCTTGAAGTTGCCGTAGTCCACATCCAGCGCGACCGCGCCGGCGATGGCGCCCCACGTCACCTTCGGCACCTCCGCCCGGTAGGCGTAGTCCGCCGACGGCGTGTGCACGATCTCTGGCTTCACGCCGTCTGGAAACAACTTCCCGTACTTCCCGAACAGCCGCTCCAGGTCGCCCGCGAAGCGCGCCCGCAGCAGGATCGTGTCCGGCTTCTCGTTGTGCGCCACCGCGCTGAAATACCCGCACTCGCAGAACAGCCACATCGTCTACTCCTCCCCGCTTCCTTCCGATTCCGCTTTGCGCAACGCCAGGGCGGTCAGGCGGTCACGCGCGACTCCATCGACCATTGCTCCGAGTATCTCCCCTTTATAGTACATCCGCAGGCGGCGTTCCCACATGTCGTAGTCAGGTTCGCTCAACTCCTTGAAAAACGGGCACATCTCCCCGTCGAAGTAGATCTCATGCGGGATCCCGTCCGGGTACTTGTTGCAGAGGGTGCTGCCTGGTTCATTGGGCCTTTTGGGATCGTCTTCGCGGTTCTCGTATCCGTACCAGCAGTTGTAGCAGCACAGTTTCGGCGACCAGGCCGGCCAGGCGCCGAAAGCGATCCCGTCCTCCTCTTCGCCCTTTTCCCAGTGCGGGCGCACTATGTATTCCGGCGGGGGCTCCTCCGCCGCCATCTCCTCCTCCGTCTTCAGCTTCCAGCCCATCTTCCTTGCGTATGGCTCGATTCCGTTGAGGAACAAATTTACTTTCGAGACAACTACATTGCAGCAACTCTGGTCCCATTCACTCCAACCATGTGAGCGCAAGACATACTCCTTGGCCTGCTCGAAGGTGTATGGAGTGCGGCGCAGCACTGCCCGCACATCATCATCTGTCAAATCCTGTGGGAAAGTAACGATCTGCTCTGCCATGCTTTTCTTTTTACTGCTGGAAGTAGTTGTATCCCGCCTCGGGGTGGACTTCCATGTCAATATAAACCTTCCCGCCGCTTCCCGAATACGACCAGGCGCCCCGCGCCAGGATGCTGCTCCCGCCACAGGCGGTCGATCCCCTCCAGGTCGCGGCGCACCTCGGCGGGGCGTGCGTGTCAGCAAACGATGCGGTTCATGGACGGCCGCTCCGAGAGTGGCTTATATCCATGGGGAGGGGTGTAGGCTACGATTGCATCTATCATTTCAACCTTGGATTTCCCGCTCTTTACGACTTCATCATAAAACTTGACGAAATCAGGCCAGTCTGCATCTGGATCGAGGAAATCATAGGCGTAAATAAGTATATGAGGTGCAGGCAATCCGGCCTGCTTATACTTTTCCATGAGTTCAATGGGTTTACCCTCCCATTTCTTCGCCACCTCCCGGTCTTCCGGTCTGTAAATCCTCATCCAGAAGTCTGGATCTGTCGGCGCAGTTTTTGGAGCACACATCTATTTTTTCTCCTTGTAGACAGATTGAGACTTTTCAACCTTCTTGACTTCTTCTGTAATATAGCGCCACAATTCTGGATAGGTGTCGCGGAACTTCAAATCTCCTCGCGCATACGCCATATACGCCTCCGCGACCGCCTCCTCATAATAAGGGTGTTTGCTGTGGGCGTAGTCAAATCCATGCCCCCATCCAAACCGGCCCTGCGTCAGGCTCTCCATGGTGTCGGCATAGCCAGTGATTACATTGTTTTCCTCATCTGTATTATGCCCCCTTGTGTGCCCGAACAACTCCAGGTTCTTGCATTCCCAGAAGGTGCCGGAACGATTGTTGTCGTCATTCCCGAAAAGCGTGATCTTTTCGGCTTCGGAATACTGACCAGATGATCTCTTGCCCGGCTTGCGGAAGAGTGCATCCAAATCCGCAGACTTGGCTGCGTCGACACCTTTCATACGATCGCCCGGATGCGGCCATAAGAACTTATAGTCGAACCAGTGCCCGAACTCATGCTGGGCCGTTCCAGGCAGACCGTTCCAGTCGCCAAACAGACAATCAAGGTGAAGTGTGTTGTCGCTTTCCCTGTAATGTGCGCCTTTTGTCTGGTTGTTGGCGGTCTTTTCCAGAACTACTTTCGGCAATGCGGCGATGCCTTCCATGCCAGGGCGGAAGGCGTCGCGCAAAACACTGGACATTCGCCGCGCCTGCAGGACAAGCATTCGATGCGCTACTGCAGTGGAAATGTCCTTTCGGCCAAGTTTGCCAAGCCTGGTGGGATGGGCGCTATCGCCTTCCAGAGACTGGAGGATGTAATCGAGGTTGGCCTTGCGCATCGCGGCCCTGTTGATGTCCTCGTCCCATTGCGCCAATTTGAGTTTCCGATCTACGCGACGCAAGATCGTTCCCATTTCATCCAACTCGCTTTTTGAAACCTGCTCCCCGCGATCACTGGCATCTTTCAAACGCCGATACTCGTTGTAGACTGCCGCATGTTCTTCCATATAATCATTGACAGCCTGTCGGCGCATCGCCCTCTTTTCCGACTTGTCCTTTCTCCAATTCTCAATGATTTCCCTGCGTTCTTCCTCCGTCCCATTGATGAGTTTGTACATATCCCCCTGACCTCTGCATGGTCATTTTCCGCCTTGTTGCGTTCTGCACGGCATCCCTGCACACGCTCCTCTTCCTCTTTCTGGGGGGGAAGTCCCCTGTAATCCTTGACAATGGCCTGCACTTGGACATGGCGTTCCGTCGCCTCCTTCTCTGCGGCCTTCCTTGCCTCCTCGGCCTTCCTTGCCTCCTCCTCGGCCTTCACCCTCGCGGCCTCGGCTTCGGCGGCCTTGCGCTTCGCCTCCTCCTCGGCCTTGCGTGCCTCCTCGGCCTTGCGGCGGGCTTCGTCGGCCTCCCTGGCCTTCTCCTTCAACTTGGCGTCGACGGCCTTGTTCTTCTCGTCGATGGCCTTCTGCTGGTCCTCGTCGGACTTGGGGGATCCGTCGGCATTGTAGTCGTGCTTGAGGGCGAACTGGGAGACGGCGGTGTAGGAGTGGGTGCAGTTGGGGTGGAAGACGCCCGCCGCGATGAGATCCTCCTTGGTGGGGAGGCCAGGCGTGGCGCGCGGGTGAATTTTACCCCAACCTATGTTCCCCAAGAGGGTCGGTAAAACCGCCATTTCGGAAAGCAAGGCGACTTCGTGAAATCTGGCAATGCGCTGCCACCGTGGAGAGACGCGGCATTCCTGCCCAGGGAAAGCCCCCGGGGCGTCGGAGCATAGCCAGGGGTGGAGCGAGCCGCGAAGCGGCGAGCGGAACCCCTGGAAGGGCGCCGAAGACAGGCCAGCGCCCGGAAAGGGATGCCATTGCCGGG
>JAEEXV010000151.1 GCA_016287975.1 Lentisphaeria bacterium
GCGCCACCATCGGCTGGACGGACGGCCATGTGGAGTCCATGACCCCGCAGCAGGTGAAGAGCGAGTGGGGCGTCGCCACCATGTACTATGTCGACCCGGCCAGCATTAGCGTCAAGTCGATCTAAGTCGCGCGCAGGTCGGTGCTTGCCTCCCGCAGAACCTAGGCGGCGGGGGGCAGGCCCGTGGTCCTCAAGGTGGATTTCCCCACGAAAAATGCATCCGCGCGCTTGATTTTCCGCCACGGATGACCTATAATATGTCAGAATCCCGAAGACGGGGTTCGTCACAACAGAGGTAATGTGTGTTTTTCAAGTCGTCTCCTTCACTTTTTTGAAGTTTTTTTCGGATTTGTGATCGGGATCGAACCTGGTGTTCGTGACCACCATGGCATGGAGGATCAGGAGCAGTTTTCGCATGCAGGCGCACTTGGCGGTCATCTTGCTTGAATCCGGCCTGGCCAGGAGACGGGCATGGAACCGCCCCATGGACGGCATCCGCCGGATCGCCTGCGTGGAGTCCAGGAACAGGATCCTCCGGAGCAGGCGGGATCCATGGTGCGACATCGTGTGCCGTCGCACCGAGGTGCCCGACGTCCTGTTGACCGGGCAGACCCCGGAGAGGGCCGAGACCTGCTTCCTGGAATACTGCCTCAGCGACCCCAGCTCGGCGTAGATGCACGCGGCCGACAGGAAGCCGACGCCCGGCGCGGTCGCCATCAGCTCCACCTCCGCGCGGATTTCCGGCGACGCCTTCACCGCCGCCTCCAGTTCGCGCTCCAGTCCGGCGATCGCCCTCTCGACGGCCGCGACGAGCCTCTTCTGGATCTTCAGCACCGCCCGGTCCCCCAGCCCCTCCATGCGGTTCCGCGCCTGCAGCAGCTGCTCCTCCAAGGCGTTCCTTGCGCGTACGATCTCGCGCAGCCGCGCCTCCTCCGGGGTGACCTTGCGGGGTTCCCGCGGGTTCCGGTCGCAGGCGTACATGGCGATCATCGCGGCGTCGGCCCTGTCGCTCTTCTCCTCGGTGAAGCTCCTGGCGTACAGGCTGACGGAGGCGGCGTTGCAGACGGCCACGTGCCGTTCCGGGTCAGCCTTGCGGACGAGGTCCGCCAGCCTCCCCGAATAGACGCCGGTCGCCTCCATGGCGATTCCGTACCCGAGGACGCCGGCCTTCGAGCCGGCCCACTTCAGGAAGGCCCCCACCCCCTTGCGGTCCAGGGTGTACTTCCCCTCCGGCGGGAACATGGTCGCCTGGCCGCGCAGGATGCTTCTGCCCGCCGCGGTGAAGGAATCCTTCGACACGTCAAGTCCGAACCACAGCGGAAAGCACTTCGCCGCCTGCATGTCTTCTGTCTGCTTCTGCATGTCTTCCTCTCCAGGGGTTACATTAAGGATGTGCTCCGCGGCCGCGCTTGTGGAAACGCGCTGGCCGGAAACGGCCGCGCCGGGTAATGTCCGGCCTGCGGAAGCACGGTAGCGGGAGATGGCGTGCCTCCTCTGTTTCGAACTTGATGTTCCAGCATTTGCGGCACTGCCATCTCCCGTGATTTTTCGGCTAGCAACTCCGAAAAACCAGCCTACCGTAAATCGCGAAACGAAATCTGACGGTCGTCAGAGCCCAAAAGAAAAAGAAGCAAAAAGAAATGCGCCTCAGCCCCGCGCCGGCTCCGACGAGCATGGGGTGGCCCATTCTCGCCGTCGCCGGGCTTCGGCTCAAGACATAACTTACAAGCATGTCCCACAAGGGCCGCCGGCGCTTTTTTGCCGGAAAAGTCGTGATTGTCGCCGGAACGCGATTATAGTATAGAGAGGTTTTCACTGTCCAAAGACAAAAGAGGAGTGACCGATCCATGCTGAAACGACTGCTGGGCGCCGCGCTGGCGCTGACCGTCTCCATGGCCCTGCTGGCCAAGGCGCCGGAGGAGTATCCCTTTGGGACGCAGATTCTTGACGGAGGCGCCGTGGTGCCGGTGGCCCTGAGCCTCGTCCACGCCAGCAACGAGCACATGAACTTCTGCTTCGTCCACCGCTTCGCGGACGGCACCATCCGGATGAGCCACTCCATGGGCATCCACACCGTCACCGAATACGGCTGCCGCGACTACTCCACGGACGACGGCAAGACATGGCAGAAGTTGCCGGCCGGGCTGGTGGCCGGCTTCAACGCCTACGACACGCTGGACGGGAAGAAGGCCTGCGTGGGCTGCTGGTCGAAGGAGGAGCGTGACGAGCACGTCATCACACGCACCGTCGAGGACGCGGACGGCAAGGTCGCCGTGGAGAAGTCCACCCTGAAGCTGCCCTTCAAGTCGTGGTGCCAGATGCACCGCAATGTCCTGCGCTGCAAGGATGGGCGGCTGGTCATGCCGGTCAAGGGACACAAGCAGGGCCACAACAAGTGGATGGCCTTCATGGTGGAATCGCTGGACGACGGCAAGACTTGGCAATATGTATCTACCATTCTAGAAGATACGGCGCAGAAATATGCCGAGGGGCCGAATGAGGCGGAGATCATCGAGCTGGCCAACGGCGACCTGCTGTGCTACGTGCGCGTGGCGGGCATCGCGCCCCTCCATCAGCTGCGCTCCAGGGACGGCGGCAGGACGTGGGGCGAGGACCATGAGATCGCCCCCTTCGGCGTGGCGCCTGCCGCGACCATCCTCCAGAACGGCGCCATCGTCGTCATCACCGGCCGCCCCGCCACCTATCTGCTCATCGACTTCACGGGCACCGGCGAACACTATCAGCAGTACTGCATCTACGGCGGCTCGGGCAGCTCCTACGCCAGCGTCCTGGAGATCGCGCCGAACCGCGTCCTCGTCGTCTTCGACGAGAGCGATTTCGGCAGCTGGCGCACCCTGACGCGCATGTCCCGCATCACCGCCATGACGTTGGACATCGTAAAGGACAGCGACCTGCGCCTGGATTCGGACAAGCGGATGGGCTACGAGGTCTTCTACAGCGCGGCCAGCGGCAAGCTCCCCAGCATCCCCCGCGGCTTCGTCCCGCATGCCTACAACCGGGAAGGCAATAGTCTCGAAATCAGGGAGATAGCTGAAAATCCGGAGCCGGTTCTGCATTTCGAGCACCACGGCGAAGGGCTTGACAAATTCCCGCACATTCGCGCAGGCGTCATCTCTCCGACGGCGACCAAGGCGCGCGGCGAACTCCGCGTGCGTCTGGACGATCTGGGGGAGGAGCATCCGCAGTTTGACTGCCGCATCGCGCTGCCCGATCCGGATCCCGCCTGCACCAAGGGCGCCCTCTACGCCTTCTTCGCCTTCGCCAACGACTACATCACCTATGACACAGCAGGGGCCAACGGGGCCTTCAAGAGAGAGAAGGTGCCCTTCAAGGCCAACTACGCCTTCCATACATTCACCTTCGAGGCCGACGCCACGACAGGCGAGTTCAGGCTCTTCGTCAAGGGGGAGGACAAGCCGCTCTTCATTGGACGGATGCCCCACCACGACGAAATCCTCCCCGGCTTCCAGTTCGGCGA
>JAEEXV010000152.1 GCA_016287975.1 Lentisphaeria bacterium
CGGAGGGGCCACGGCGGGGCCGCCGTGGCACCCATGGGCGGGGGCTGCCGTCGGGTGCCGCCGCCGGCGGGGCGCTGTTGGCGGGCTACTTGATCCAGACGATGGTGTATGCGTGGAGCATGGCTTTGGGGAGGGTGGCGGTGAGTAGTCCGTCCTTGATGGAGAACTGGAGGGGCTGGCGGCCCTGGAAGTCGGGGGAGACGGCGTAGACTTCCCTGGCCTTGTCGCGTGGGATGGTGAAGGTGATGTCCTGCTGGAGTTCGGGCCAGGCGGGGTTGGGGGCGGCGGGGGTGATGACGGTGCCCTTCTGGGGATTGGCGCCAGTGGCGTTGAGGAAATGGACGAGGGTGGCGTCACCCTGGCGGTAGAGGGTGGTGTAGACCTTGGGAGGGGCGTCGGTCTGCCAGTACATCGCCTTGGCGAAGGTCTTGCGGTAGTGTTCGCGGCAGATTTCGGCGAGGTTCTGGTCGAGGGCGAAGGTCCACTTGTCGCCGATGCGTCCGCCTTCGGCGGCGTAGAGGGCGGCGGGGAGGGTGGTGGCCTGGTAGACGACGCGGCCCTTGCCAAGCGGCTTTTCGTAGATGACGGGCAGGGGGCGGTTGGCCCTGTCGAAGGCGAAGAGCGGGCAATTCTTGGAGGAGTATTTCCGCGGGAGGAAGGCGACCTGCGGGGAGGCGACGGGGCGCGCGGCCTTGGCGTCGCGGGTGGCGCCGAGTTTCACGAGATGGCCCTTGCCCTGGGACTTAGGGGTGAAGCCGAAGAGGTCGGCGAAGGGCCATTTGGCGCGGGGGGTGCCCATTTCGTCGCCCATGCATCCGAGGGTGGAGAGGTAGACGGTGCCGCCGTTCCTGGCGAAGTCGAGGATGGCCTGGAGTTCGGCGTCGGAGACGCAGGTGCCAGAGCCGACGAAGAGCACGTCGTATTTGGCGAGGTGCCTGGGGGTGAGGCACATTTCGCCGATGAACTCATAGGGGGCGTGGATTTCCTCGAGGGTCTGGGCGCATCCGAAGGCCTCGGCGGTCATGGAGATGCCGAACTGCCAGTCGCGGCTGTGGGCGGAGAGGAGGATGGCGATCCTGGCGATGTTCTCGGCCTTGGAACGGTCCATGTTGTCGGGGGAGGCCTCGAAGCGGAAGAAGTCGGGGCCCTTGTCACGGACATTGGCGAGGCCAGACTGCCCTGTCATGTTGCAGGCGGCCCATCCGAAGTAGTTGGTGGCGTGGGTGGAGCCGTAGATCCATCCCCAGATGGGGGTGCCGTAGGCGGTGCGCAGGAGGTTCTTCATCTTGCGGTAGGGGAGAAGTGCGCGTGCGCTCTGGAGGCAGTTCCGGGTCATGATCTCGGTGCCGAAGAAGTTGATGGCACGGGCGATTTCGATGAGGTCGAAACCGAGGTCGAGGGTGCCGTAGTTGGAGGTGAAGCCGTAGTGGGTGGTGTACATGCAGAGGGTGAGGTCGGGATTGATCTTCCTGGCCTCGCGGCGGAACTCGACCCACCAGTTGGCGACCTTGGCCTTGCGCCATTCGAGGAAGGTCTTCCAGAGGGGGTTGTCGCGCTTGAAGAGGCGCGGGTCGAGTTCATTCATGGGGAGCTGCCAGCCCGTGTCCTCGTGGAACGCCTGGCGGCAGTGCTGGCAGCCGCAGCCGTGCTTGTAGAAGGTGAGTTCGTCAGCCTGGAAGCCGTCGACGCCGTTTTTGACATTGGCGAGGAGGTAGTCGCGGTAGACGCGGGTGAAGGTGGGGTTGAGGATGCAGAACTGCGGATTGGGCATGAGGTCGACGAGGCCGAGGACGGTCTCGGGGGTGCGCTGGGCCATGACCCGGAACCCCGCGTCGAGGTTCCAGAGGAGGGTGGTGTCGTGGTGGTCGATGACCTTGAGGCCGCGCTTGTGGGCGGCCTTGACGATCTGCGCGAAGGCGTCGAGGCCGCGCTGGATGCTGCCGATGTAGGTGTGGCGGGAGTGCATGCCAGAGACCATGATCGCGGTGGCGCCTTCCTTCTGGAGTTCGTCGAGTTTGCGCTCCAGGAGTTTGGGATCGGCGTACTCGGAGAGGTCGGAGGCGTTGCTGCCGAGGTGGCGGAACTTGGCGTTGTGGATCCAGGCGAGGCCCGGGGAGTGCGGGTCGGGCTGCTCGACGGGGCGCGGGATGGCCTTGGCGGTGCCGACGGCCTCCTGGCCTGGGACGGGCAGCGCGAGTCGCTGCACGGAGGGGGCCAGCCTGGCCTCGGGGCGGTAGTCCTGGTTGCGGAAATAGGCGGCGGGCTCGTAGCCGTCGGAGACCCAGATGCCGCGGTTGAAACTGAAGTCCTCGGCCTTGGCGAGGAGGAAGGAGGTGCCGATGGAGGAGACGAGGAAGTCGCCGTTGAACTGGATGTCGACGACGCCGTCGTCCTTGACCCAGACGGGGAGGGTGGCGGTGAGGAGTTGCTGTCTGGCGACGCTGACGGTGCCAGCCATCTCCTTGCCGTTGGCGGTGATGGAGAAGCGGTTGGGCAGGCCAGTGTAGTTGCCGCAGGAGACGGTGACGAAATGCACGCCAGGGACGAGCCCCGTGATGCGGAAGAGCGCGTCGCGCCCCTTCATGCAGGAGTAGTATGCGCCCTCGGGAGCGCCCTGGACGGGGGCGAGCTCGGGGTGCCCGAGCCAGCCGAATCTGGCGGCGTCGTCGAAGACCTTGGCGTCGGCGGTGGCGAAGCCCTTGCCGTGCTTGGCGGAGCCGAAGGAGTAGAGGCGCTGCGGGGGGAACTGGATGGTGTAGGTGAAGCGGCGAAGGGCGTGGTGGGCGGCGTAGTCGCTTTCGAGGTCGGCCCCCTCGCGCAGGACGACTTTGGCGCCAGTGAGGCCGCCGCCCGCCCCGATGCTGTTGCCGCTGACGAAACGCAGGGTGTTCTTTTCATGGCCGATGGACCAGAGGCCGCGGACGGCGCCGATGGAGTATCCTGAGATGAAGTCGCCCGCGCCGATGGGGTTGAGGTCGAAGACGACGCCGCTGGAGGCTTCAGGGGCCTTGAAGAGGAGGTAGCGCCAGCTGGCGGCCTGCTTGGGCTTGGGGCGCTGGACGGTGCCTTTGCGCAGATCCCAGCCGCGGCCGTTTCCTGCGAGGCCTTCGTAGGAGTATCCTTCGAGGGCGGCGTAGGGCACGTGGATGTTGATGAGGCGGTCGGGGGTGGGGCAGTAGGCGGCGGCTTCGCCGAGCATGGTGATTTCGACCTCGGAGCCGTCGGCCTTGAGGGCGATTTCCTGGCGGATGCGGCGGTCATGCTGGTCGTTCCAGAGATTCCAGACGCGGGTGCCGTCGGCGGCGGTGAGTTCCTGCGCGGGCTTGGCGGGGAGGCCAGTGCTGCGCACGGAGGAGACGAGCACCTTGCCGCGGTGCTTGATGACGAAGTCGCCGTCGGGGGTGGGGGTGACGGTGAAGGCGCCAGGGGCGGCGGAGAGGGCGGCGGAGAGGCAGAGGAGGAGGAAGAGGAGTTTTTTCATGGCGGGTGGGGGTTGTTGGGAGTGGTTTTTCGTCAATTCGTCAATTCGTCAATTCGGCTCAGCCGTCGATTCGTCGATTCGCCATTTCGACTCGGCCGTCGATTCGTCGATTCGCCATTTCGACTCAGCCGTCGATTCGTCGATTCGCCATTTCGACTAACTCAGCCGTCGATTCGTCGATTCGTCAAGCACTCATCGGAGCAGGTAGCTGAAGACGCCAGGGGCGGTCTTGAGGACGAGTTTGCCAGAGGAGAGGGTGACGGAGGTGCGGCTGAGTTCCTTGCGGTGGCCGTCGAGGGCGACGATCTGGGTGAAGTCGCCGCCAGGGAGCTGCCGCAGGTCGATGGAGACGGTCTCGGGCCTGGAGCCTGGCAGCGGGATGATTTCGCGGGCGCCGTTCTCGAAGAGGATGGCGTATGCGCCCGCGCAGCGGATGGGGCCGAAGTCGGTGGGGACGCCGTTGCCGTTGGCGAAGAGGTATTCGTCGCCGAGGGAGAAGTCGACGCGGCGTCCGTCTCGGAGGACGGAGTAGGTGAGGACCTTTCCTGGGAGTTCGGCGTAGTATCCGCAGGGGGGGAGGGTGAATTTCGCGCCGCGCACGTCGATGGTCCAGGGGGATGCGCCTGGACCGTTGACCCAGACTTCGAGGCCGCTTTCGTATTGGATGCGGATCTGGTTGTCGGCGAGGGACTGGGCGGCGACGGCCTCGACGGCGGTCAGCATTTTGCCCTGGTGGTGGTAGCGGATGCCCTTGACGGGGACGCCCGCGTACCACTTCTGGGTCTGGCGCGGGATGTAGTGGCTCTTGAGGGTGGCGTAGGTGACGGGGCGCGGCGCGCGGCTGTAGATGCCGTAGATGTGGCCGATGGTGCCGAATGCGAACTGGTCCGCGAGGAGGCGGTCGACATCCTCTGCCGTGTATTTGGCGACATGGGTCAGATGCGTGCCGCAGTCGTTGCTCAGCAGGTGGATCTTGCGCAGCTGGAACTCAGGGAAGTAGAATTCCTCGACGTTGCCAGGCTGGGCGTAGCTGTCGCAGAAACCCGCGAGGGGCCATTGGCTGATGCCCTCGGAGAGGGCGATCTGGAAGTCCTTGCGCTCGATGAGGAGGCTGTCGGCGAGGACGCGCAGGGCGGGGGAGAACTTGCCTGCCTCGGGGACGCGCGCGTCGTAGTCGGTGAAGGCCCAGGGGGCGCGGCAGGTGTACTGGTCGGGGTAGGTGCAGGTCAGCTTGAACTTGGACTTGAGGATGCCGTTGACTTGGCGCTGGATTTCGCGCAGGCAGGCGTATTTGGTCATGAGGGTGGCGCCAGAGCCGTAGCGGGGATTGCCGTCGACGTCGAGGGTGAAGCGGTCGTGGGTGAATTCGGCGGGGTTGTTGGTGTGGAGCAGAGTGTAGTTGCTGTAGAGGCCCATGCGGTAGCCGAGTTCGTCGGTGGCGCGGCGGAGGTATTCGGCGCAGGCGGCGTCGCCGCCGATGTCGGGGAGGATTTCGGTGACCATGCCGTCGCCGCGGCGCTTTGGGGAGTATTGGCGGTTGAGGGTGCCGTGGTCGCGGACGATGAGGTTTCGGACGCCGTAGCGGTGGAGCTGGCGGAGCATTTCGAAGGCGCGGGGGAAGTAGTCGGGGCAGGGCATCTTGTCATACCACATGCGGGTGACCCAGATGGCGTTGCGGGTGAGCGGCATGGTGGGGTTCGGGGGATTGGGGATGTGCGGGAGCACCTCGGGGAGTTCGGAGGAGAGGGTGAGGTAGAAGGTCTCGTCGGCCTCGTTGCGCCTGCCGTTGGTGAGCGGGTTGTAGCGGGCGCCGCCGTTGAGGCGCGCGGCGCTGCCAGGGAGCATGGCGGAGCCGCCGAAGAGTTCGGAGGCGTTGGAGGAGTAGATGTCGTCGAAGACAGTCATCAGCATGCCGTCGGCGTAGAGGAGGGCGGGATCCTTGAGGCCCTTGCCGCCGCGCAGGACCCAGTACGGGACGGTGGTGAGGACGGGGCTGGCGAGGCCAGTGGCGGCGCCGAAGGTGAGTTCGGCGGCCTTGCCGTCCCCGCCGAGGAGTTGGATGGCGAGGGTCTTGCGTTCGGCGTGGAGTTTCAGCTCGGTCTGGGCGAAGGGCTTTCCGTCGAGGAGCCATTGGCAGCGGACGGCGAGGCCGTTTTCCCCGAGGCGAACGGCTTTGAGGTCGGCTTTGAGGCGCGGGCTGCCAGGGGCGGCGGTGGTGCCGTCGGGGAGGACGAAGGTGAAGCCGCCGTTGGCGAGGGGGTGGAATGGCCTGCCGCCGTTGAAGGTGGCGGTGAGGTCGGAGAGGGTGCCTGTCTTCGGGGTGTAGGAATAGACGATGCGGTCCTTGCCGCCGACGACGCTCCAGCGGTAGGTGGTGCCGATCTGGGTGAATCCGACTTCGGCTTTGGCGACGGGCATGGAGGCCTGGGGCCATGGGCGGACGCCGAGCTGCGGCCAGGTGGGGATGGGCTCGATGTCGGGGAGGGCGGCGGCGTGTCGGTAGAGGGCCAGGTTGTCGAGGTAGAGGGTCTCGGGCTTGCTGCCGCCGAAACTGTGGATGCGGATGGCGGTGAGGGCGGCGGGGAGTTTGAGGGCGGGCTTGACCTCGGCCATGGCGAGGCCCCAGCCAGACCAGAAGATGAAGGGGCGCTCACGGGTGGCGAGGGGGACGAGGCGGGTCTTGCCGTCGGCCTCCTGGAACTCGATGTCGATCTTGGTGCCAGTGGGGCTGCCCCAGTTCTGCGCGGAGACGCAGAGTTCGACGCCCGAGAAGGGGGCGGTGACGGGGATCGGGCGCGGGGGCTTGACGAGGACGACCTTGCGGGCGGGGTCGAAGTTGCTTCCCGCCTGGAAGGTCAGTTTCCCTGTGTAGTCGCCCCAGAAGCGGTCGTCCTGGCTGCGCACGAGGGCTGCGGTGGCGAAGCCGTGGTAGACGGTGGTGGTCCAGCCAGTGAGGTCCTCGAAGTCGAAGAGGGGGGGATACTCGGGGGATTTGCCGATGAAGGCGCGGAAGGGCGGGAGTTTTTCCAGCGGCGTGGGGTCGGTGTTGGAGGCGGGGGTGACGACGGGCTTGCCCAGGTCTGGATCGGGCGTGGAGGTGAGGGCGGCGGTCATGATGCGGACTTCGTCGATGGCGCCCTTGAAGTAGAGGCCGTCGCGGTCGGCGGCGCGGCCGAGGTGCACGCGGGCCTTGTAGGGCTTGAGCTTGCCTCTGGTGGGGACGGACTGGCCGACCTGGCGGCCGTTGACGAAGAGCTGCAGGAACCTGCCGTCCCAGCTGAAGGCGACGTGCTGCCAGACGCGGGGGACGAGGACGTGGCTGGCGGAGACGCCGAACGAGCCCTGGTCGGTGATGATGTTGGCGTGGAGGCCGTCGCTGTAGTAGGTGCCGATGCCCCAGCCATAGTGCGCGCCCGCGTTCTGGCTGACGATGTAGCCCTGCTCGTTGATGTTCTTGGGGCGGGTGTGCTCGGGCTTGATCCACGCGCCGACGGTCAGGGCGGCGGCTTTCTGGAGCGCGGGATAGTCGGGGAGGACGGCGTAGGCGGACTTGCCGTCGAAGTGGAGGGCGAGTTCCCTGGCCTCGTAGCTCACGTCGTCCTTGATGAAGGCCTCCTTGGCGCCGACGGGCAGGGTGAGGACGACCGCGGCGTCTGGCGCGGGGATCCGCCCGTCGGCGAGTTCGGCGGTGATGGCGGCGGCCTCCTGGGGGGTGATGGCGCGGTCGAGGAGGCGCAGGAAGGCCATTTCGCCTTTGGGGTGGGTCTTTTTCCAGCCTCCGGAGTTGGCCAGGAGGATGGGCTCGTCGGAGTGCGCGAATGGGGCGGGGAGCCCGCGGGAGGCGGCTTTGACGCCGTCGCGGTAGATGACGGCGGTCGTGCCGTCGGCGGTGACGATCCAGTTGTGCCAGCCCTCGGTGGCGGGTGCGGCGAGGGCGAAGTCGCGCTTGTTGGCGAGGCGCAGATAGAGGCTGGCGGCGGCGCCGTCGAAGCCGAGGCCGAACTCGCCCTTCTTGAGGACGAGGTAGCCAGGGGCCGTGACCTTGGCGCGGACGACCAGGGTGAAGGCGGCGCGGGGTTCGCTCTCGTCGGCGAGCGGCGCGCCTTTGCCCGTGCCGTCGAATACGATGCGCGCGGCGGGCTTCCAGCCAGGGGCCTGGGCGGCGCCGTGGACGACGGCGCTCCTGCGGCTGACCTTGTCCTGCAGCGAGGCGTTGTTGAAGTCGAAGTGGGCGACGGCGCCGTTGTCGGTGTTTTCGTAGCGGGTGTACCAGTCGGCGGCGAACAGGGCGGCGGCGGCGAACAGGATGCAGGGGATGATGCGGTTCGTCATGGCGGGGCGGGGCGGTGAGAAGGGGCGACCGAGACGGAAGCCAATATAATCCCCGTCGGGCGATGCGCGCGGCGGGGACGGTGTTCTATTTCGGCAGATGGAATGCCTTGATGAGGTCGCGGATCTGGCGGTCGGTGATGGGCTTCATGCCGCCGAGGGCCTTGCAGGCGATGGTGGCCTTGGCGGAGTATTCGGCGACCTCGAGGCGGTCGAAGGCCTGCAGGAGCGTGGCTCCCGAGGTCACCATGCAGTCGTTCTGGATGAGGATGACGGGATGGCGCGGGGAGATCCGCGACACGACGCTCTTGACGTCCTGGAAGTGCTGCCCGAACGGGAAGGTCGGGACTTCGCGCAGGAGGATGTAGCTTTCGGGGATGACGCGCGGGTCGAACTTCTCATGGGTCACGGCGTAGGCCATGACGGAGGGCGGGTTGGCGATGATGAGGGAGTTGATCTCGGGCTGGGCGTCGAAGATGGCCTTCAGGAACCAGGCGCCGCGCGAGACGTGCTTGCCCGCCTCGCGCTGGTAGCCCTGGACGAGGACCATGTCCTCGGGCTGGATGGTGCCTCGGTCGACGCCGCGCTGGGTGATGAGGAAGGAGTCCTTGTCGAGGCGGCAGGCGAAGGTGCCCTCGGTGGAGGTGAAGAGCTGCTGTCGGTAGGCGCGGCGGATGAGCAGGCTCATCTGGTGCCGCATCTCGATTTCGAGGGTGGTATGGCGGGACGGGGTGAACTCGGTGAAGTCGATGTTGCGGTCGATGGCGTGGTATTCGAGCTGCGTGTCGGTGAGGTAGGTCGGCGTGCCCAGCTGGAGCGCCTGGTAGATGAGGCGCGCGCAGAAGTCGAGCGTCTCGAAGCGCTGGAAGGCCTGGAGCAGCGACGCCCCCGCGCAGCAGGTGCCGTGGTTCTCCAGCAGGATGGTGCTGTGCCCCGCCGCGAAGGCCGCCGAGACGTTGCTGCCGAGCGCCTCGCTGCCTGGCACCTCGTACGGCGCGTAGCCGACCGTGCCGCAGATGGACTTCGCGGTCGGGAAGACGGCGGTGTCGGGGATCTTCCCCGCGACCGAGAAGCTGACCAGGGTCGGCGGATGGGCGTGCACGATCGCGCGCACGTCCGGGCGGAGGCGGTAGATGGCCTTGTGGAACGGGAACTCGCTGGAGGGCTTGTGGGGGCCGAGGGTGGAGCCGTCGGGCTTCACGCAGATGATGTCCTCGCGGCGCAGCGTCCCCTTGTCGATGCTGGCGGGGCTGATCCACAGGTCGCCCTCGCTGTCGAGGATCGAGAGGTTTCCGCCCGAGGTGGTGGTGAGGCCGTTGCCGTAGATACGCCCCATGATCTCGACAATCTGGTCGCGGGGCGGCATGTAGGTGAGGTTTTTCATAAGGAGGCAGGTTCTTGTGGGGGATCAGCAGAGACAGGCAGCTTGGAAGATTCGGAAGATCCGGAAACTCCGGAAACTCCGGAAGCTCCGGAAGCCCCGGAAGATCCGGAAGAGCCGGAAGATCCGGAAGAGCCGGAAGATCCGGAAGAGCCGGAAGATTCGGAAACTCCGGAAAATCCGGAAACTCCGGAAAATCCGGAAACTCCGGAAGATCCGGAAACTCCGGAAAATCCGGAAACTCCGGAAACTCCGGGACAGCCGGAATCACGATTGGTGCTTCAGGCTTTTCGCTACAATTCCATTCCGCGGTGGAATGCGGCGAGGTTGATGTCGAGGAAGCGGGGTTTCACGCAGTTTCGGATGGCGGTTTCCCAGACGGCGTTTTCGAGGGCGGGCAGATGCGCGGCGAGGGCGCCGAGCAGCACGAGGTTGGCGGCGCGGGGTTCGCCGAGGGCCTCGGCGATGCCGAGCGCGTCGGCGTAGACGAGGTGCGGGAAGAGTCCGCGCAGGGCGGGTTCGGGCTCGGGGTAGGCGGCCTTGCCGCTGGAGACGGTGATGGGGATGACGCGCTGGGTGGAGACGACGGCGACGCCGTCTGGCTTCAGGTACTGGTGGCAGCGGATGGCCTCGATGGCCTCCAGGGAGAGGAGGGCGTCGGCGGTGCCCAGTTCGATGAGGGGGCTGTGGACCTCCTTGCCGAAGCGGACGTTGGCGACGACGGAGCCGCCGCGCTGGGCCATGCCGTGGACTTCGTTGGCCTTGATGCGGTAGCCCGCGAGGATGGCGGCCTGCGCGGTGATTTCGCTGGCGAGCAGGATGCCCTGGCCGCCGACGCCGCACATCAGGATGCTGGTGGTGTTTTCCGTCATTTTGCCTCCTCCTTGGCGGCGATGGCGCCGAAGCGGCAGATCTCGGCGCAGGCGTTGCAGCCCGCGCACATCAGGTGGTTGATGCGGATGCCCTGGGCGTCGCTCTCGATGGCGGGGCAGCCCAGTTTCAGGCAGGAACGGCACTTCCTGCACTTCGCGGGGTCGATGGCGAGGGCGGGGCCGACGGGGCGGCGCTCCTTCAGGGGGCACGGCGCGCGGCTGATGATCAGCGACGGCTCCTCGGCGGCGAGCTCCTCGCGCACGGCCTCGATGCACTCCTTGAGGCGGTAGGGGTTGACGGTGCGGATGCGCTTGAGGCCGCAGGCGCGCCCGAAGTCCGCGATGGAGGCGGCGTAGGTGGGTTCGCCCATGAGGGTCTGGCCGGTGCCTGGGTGGTCCTGGTGGCCCGTCATGGCGGTGGTGCGGTTGTCGACGACGACGATGACCGAGGTGCCGCGGTTGTACACGATGTCCATGAGCCCAGTGACGCCCGAGTGGAAGAAGGTGGAGTCGCCGACGACGCCGACGACCTTCTTCTGGACGCCCGCCTTCTGGAGGCCGTGCGCCATCGAGATGCCGCCGCCCATGCAGAGGATGACGTCGGTGCGCGAGAGCGGCGGGAAGACGGCGAGGGAGTAGCAGCCGATGTCGCCGGTGACGAGGACGTCGAACTGCGCGAGGGCGTAGAAGAGTCCGCGGTGCGGGCATCCAGGGCAGAAGACGGGCGGGCGTCCAGGGAGCGTGGCGACGGGGAAGCGCTCGGGGGCGGCGGGGGCGGGGGTGCCGTCGAGTTGCTGGCGGACGCGGCGGAGGGCTTCGGTGGAGAGTTCGCCGCAGACGGGGACGAGGTCGTGGCCGACGCAGGCGATGCCGAGGGACTTGATGTGCTCCTCCAGGAAGTCGTCGAGTTCCTCGACGACGAGCACCTTTTCGACGCCGTCGGCGAATTCGCGGAGGAGGCGGTCGGGATAGGGGAAGGCGAAGCCGAGTTTCAGGACGGAGGCCTCGGGGAAGACCTCGCGGACATACTGGTACGCGATGGAGGAGGTGACGATGCCGAGGCCGCGGCCGCGCCATTCGATGCGGTTGAGGGGGGATGCGGCGGCCTCCTCCTGCAGGGCGGCGACCTTCTCCTGCAGGGCGACGCGCATCTTGCGCCCCCAGACGGGGAGCGGGCAGTGGCGCGAGGGATCCTGGAGGAACCCGATGGGCATCGGCGATTCCTGGCGGCCACGTTCCTCGACCTGGCTGCGGGAGTGGGCCACGCGCGTCGTGGTGCGCAGGATCACGGGCAGGCGCCACTTCTCGGAGAGTTCCAGGCCCGCCTGCATGAAGTCGCGGCACTCCTGGGAGTCGGAGGGCTCCAGGACGGGGATGTGCGCGAGTTTCGCGTAGAGGCGGGTGTCCTGCTCGGTCTGGGAGGAGTGCTGCCCCGGGTCGTCGGCGACGACGAGCACGAGGCCGCCCTCGGTGCCGATGTAGGCGAGGGTCATGAGCGGGTCGGCGGCGACGTTGAGGCCGACGCATTTCATGGTGACGACGGCGCGCGCGCCGCCCAGGGAGGCGCCGACGGCAGCCTCCATGGCGACCTTCTCGTTCGGCGACCACTCGCAGTAGACCCGCGGCTCCCTGTATTTCACCAGGTTCTCCAGAATCTCGGTGGACGGCGTGCCAGGGTAGCCGAAGGCGGTCTTGACGCCGCCCTCCCAGGCGCCTAAAGCAATTGCCTCATTTCCGGACAATAACCGCATGTTTTCTCCTGTGTCGGAAGGTTGCTTGGATGGTGGAAGGTCAGAGCCAGGTCGAGATGGCCTCCACGGTCAGTTTCGGGATGTGGAGGACATCCGCGTCGTCGAGGTAGTATCTGACCTGCGTGGAATCCTCGTGGACTGGCGATTCGGCGGGGTGGCCGACCGAGACGGCGTAGAGGAGCTGCCGATCGGCGGGGAGGCCGACGATGGCGCGGATTTCATCGCGGTGGATGGAGCCGATCCAGCAGCAGCCCAGGCCGCGGTCGGCGGCGGCGAACTCGATGGACTGGATGGCGGCGCCTGCGTCGGCCTGGATGAGGCCTGGCGCGGTGTCGGCGGGGGCGGTGACGAGGATGAAGGCGGCGGGGGCGGTGACGCCAGGCTGCGGGGTGCGGTGCGGCGCGACCATCGCGGCCCAGGCGGTGTGCGGGAGGATCCGCGCGACGGTTTCAGGCGTGCGCGCGACGACATAGCGCAGCAGCTGGCGGTTGGTGGCGCAGGATGCGTGGCGGGCGGCCTCCAGGAGTGCCTTGAGGTCGTCGTCGGAGACGGGGCGCTGCTGGTAGAGGCGGATGGTGCGGCGCTGGCGGAGGAGTTCGGGGAAGTCCATTGCGGTCATTTGGCTTTGTGGTGCTTGGGAGTGCCCGGGAGGCAGATGGCGATGGCGGAGCCGACGGTGCGCTGGTAGGTGCCGTTGCCGCCGGGGGTGCGGTTCAGCATCTTGGGGGCGTCGGCCTTCTGGTCCCAGGTGACGAGGGTGGTGGAGCCGCCGCCGTCCATGTTGATGGCGTCGGTGGCGCCGAGGGACTGCATCAATTGCGCGAGTTCGAACATGTTGGCGCCCATGGAGAAGTCCTTCTGGCGGCCGTCGACGACGAGGATGTAGAGATGGCGTTTTTCGGCGTCGAGGCCGAAGACGGTGCGGGGGTGAAGGTCCTTGGGATTGTCCTGGTGGAGGATCTGGCCGTTGCGGAGGATGGTGAAGAAGCCGCAGACGACGAGCTGGTAGGGCGCGATGTCCACCGCGCCCTTGGGGAACTCGCGCAGTTCGGCCTTGCCGTCCTTGGTGATGGCGAGGCCAGGGCGGCCGTTGCTGGGGCAGAGCAGTTTGCCGTTGGAGACGAGGAGGCCGACGTTGTCGGCGTACTTGTGGGTGAAGGGGGCGTGCCAGGGGGACCAGGGCGAGGCGTTGACGCCGAGGACGGCGTTGAGGCGGCGTCCGCCCTGCCGATGCGGGGCGCGCAACTGCTTCAGGAAGTTGTTGACGGTCTGGCGGCGGGTGCGGATGATGAACTTGGGTTCGTCGGGCATGGGCTTGCCCGCGTCCTCTGGCGCGGTGAAGGTCACGATCTTCAGCCCTGGCGTCTGCAGGTCGACGCGCACGGCATGGATGCTCATCGGACGGGGCGCGGAGAGTTTCCAGGTGACGTGCAGGACGCCAGGATGCAACTTCGTCGCATTCTTCCACGGCGGTGTCGGCGAGGTCTTGAGGTTGAGTTTCGCGGGCAGCCACGCGACGGCGAGGGCCAGCCAGAGAAATGCAATGCGGAGGGTTTTCATGGGGTGCTTTTGGATGGAGGGCGGTGGGGGGCCGCCGTGTGGTCTGCGTGTGCCGGCGGGCTTGCCCGCTGGTGGGTCATGGGAACAGGATGTGTTTTACGCCGGTGACAATCATTTCGGAGGCCATGGCGGCGAGGATGAGCCCCGTGAGTTTGGAGAGGATGGCGATTCCGAGGTGTCCGAGCACGCGCTTGAGCCAGTCGGCGGCGTAGAACATGGCGGTGATGGTGAGGAAGGCGGCGGCGAGGGCGGCGGTGACGATGAGGCGTTCGTGCAGGGAGTTCTGCTCGGCGGCGGTGATGAGCAGGGCGGCGATGGTGGCGGGGCCGACGACGGTGGGCATCGCGAGGGGGACGACGGCGATGGATTCGTCCTCGTCGCTGGCGTTTCCGCCCTTGGGGCTGAGTTTGTCGGAGGGCTTGCTGGTGACGAGGCCGATGGCGGAGAGGAGGAGCAGCACGCCGCCGCCGATTCGGAAGGAGTCGACGGTGAGTCCGAAGGCGCGGAAGAGATAGCGCCCGAAGAAGAGGAGGATGAGGCTGATGACCAGGCCGCTGACGCCGACCTTGAGGGCGAGTTTCTTGCGGCTGGAGGAACTCCATTCGGCGGTCATCGCCAGGAACATGGAGAGGCCGAAGAAGGGGGTCAGGAGGAAGAGGAATTTCAGGTACTGGTGCATGGTTTCAGCCGAGACAGAGCAGGAGGATGGCGGCGCAGCCGCAGGCGAGGGCGGCGTAGCTGCGCGGGGTGGCCTTTTCGTGGAAGAAGAGGATGCCCGCGGTGAAGGTCAGCAGGAAGCTCATCTGCTCGATGGGGAGGACGACGGCGGCCTCGCCGTGCCTGGTGGAGAGGGCGAGGGTGCTGATGATGCCTGCGACCAGGAGGCCTGAGAGCAGGCCGAAGCCGAGCAGGCGGCGGTCGGGGCGGAGGCGGCCGCGCTCGGCGAGGGCTGCGTAGAGGAGCCCGCCGACAATCCAGCAGGCCTCGGTGATGAAGGCGAGCCAGGCGCTGTCGACGCCCGCGCTCGTCTGCGCGTGGCGGTTGGCGAGGCCGAGGGCGGCGCGCATGAACGCGGCGGCGACGACCATGGCGAAGGCGGCCAGTTCGGCGCGATGCGAGGCGTCGGCGCGGGTGGCGTCGCGTCGTGGCATGAAGCAGAGGACGGCGGCGATCGCGCAGGCGGAGCCGCACCATTTGAGGGCGGAGAGGCGTTCGCCCAGGAGCAGCCAGGCGCCGAGGGCGACGGGCACGAGGTTCAGGCGGTAGATGGTGGAGCAGACGCCGCCGCTGAGGCGCTTCATCGCCGCGAGCAGGAGGAGGTTCCCGCCGACGGAGAAGACGCCTGCGGCGATTCCCCAGAACAGGGTGGGGCGCCATGCGACGGCGGCGTGCGGGGCGATGCCCCAGGCGACCGTCAGGCATCCGACGATGCCGATGACGGCGATGAAGAGGCCGTGGGAGCGTCCAGTGCGGGTGAAGGCCTTGAAGACGAGGTCGTTGGTGGCGGCGCAGGCCAGATTTGCGAAGGCATAGAGGAGGGCGATGGGCATGGCTCGCGTTCCTACTCCTTGAGATAGACGGGGGCGCTCCAGGCGTAGCGCCCCTGCGCGTCCTGCAGTTGCAGGCGGAAATAGCGGTGCCATTTGCGCAGGCCTTCGCGGACAGGCTCGAAGCGGCAGGAGGTGGCGAGGGGGCCGTTGTCCTCGGGCAGGCGCAGGCAGGCGCCGCGTTCGCGGCTGGTGACGAGCGTCACGGAGGCGCACGGCGAGAAGTCGGCCTCGAAGACGCCGTCCTTCCAGGAGAGTCGGTGGATGACGGGGCCCTGGCTGGCGTAGAAGCGCTGGCAGAGCAGGGCCTCCAGGAGCGCCTCGGGGGTGTTTTCGGGGGCGAGGATGGTGGTCCAGCCGTGGAAGAGGTCGCGCTCCGTGTGGGTGTCGTCGACGGCGAGGGCGGGGTAGCGAAAGCCTTCGCCGAGGAGCTGGTCCCAGACCTGCATGTTGTAGTCGCGGCCGATGTAGCGGCAGGAGGTGTTGTAGACTTCGATGCCGTCGATGCCCTGGAGTTCGGCGACATCGTCGGCCCCGAAGCCGTTCCAGTAGGGGTGGGCGCAGTAGACGAGGCCTCCAACGGCGTGCACGGCATCGATCACTTCCTGCGGGGTGGAGTAGTCGCGGCACCGGAGGGCGTGCGGGACGCCGAGGCAGAGCAGATGCCAGCGGTTTCCGTGGCGCGGGTTGACGGGGTGGATCTCGGCGCCGGAGAGGAGGGTCATGCCGAGGCCGTCGTAGGAGGCGGTGTCGTTGGTGGTGTGGTGGTCGGTGAAGGCGACGGCGTCGTAGCCCGCCTCCTGGTAGAGACGGATGATCTCCGACGGCTCGTATTTCCCGTCGGAGTGCGTCGTGTGCATGTGCAGGTTCGCCTTGAACGCCTTCAGTTCTGTGCCGTAAAAATCCATTCTGCGCTTCTCTTCAGGGGAATCGAATGCGAGGCGCGCGGGGAAAACCCGCCGCGCTACTTTTCCTTAATATAACCCCTGTAGGAGGATTGCCCCTGCTTTCCGCTATCCCGACGGCCGTCATGCCGACGCCGATGTGGCGCAAGTGATTTGATTCATCAACGTTGTGCGGAGGGTGTCTATTAGTGCAAACTTCCGGTAACTGGCACACAACTTTGCACCAGGAGGCGTCTTGGGCGGAACCCGCGTTTGGTTGTGGCGCTGTTCACCAAGATAGTCGGCGATTGCCTGGGTGAGCGCCCCGAAAATGGTAGCCACGGCGGCCTCGCCGTGGCCGCCCCGACGGGCGCCGCAGCGAACGATTCCGCAGCCCGCTTGCAAGCCCTGTGTGGCTCTCCCGCCCGCCACGGCGGGACGCCGTGGCTACGTCCGCTTTGGTGAGTGCGCCGACCATCTTGGGGAACAGCGCGTCACACAAAAATCGGGCACAGGGGTTATATTACCGCAATTGACGCGGGATCCGCGTCGGCAATCTTCCATCTTTACTTTCCGTCTTCGGAAAAAGAACCCTGGTCTGAAGAAACTTGCAACTTTTCGCCACCGTGAGTTCGATTCCGAACGCGTAGGGGAGCGTGCGCCTTTTGGCGCCCGCCCGTCCTTTTGCGCGCTCTGTTTCGATGTGTGGCCAGGCTTGCAAGTGCCTTTCAGACCACGGAACAGGGCGCGCGTTTTTTTTGTATAGGCGTGTAAGATTTCTCCGAAGCCAGGGTAGTAGGGAGGTGACCGCTTTTTTGGATCTGGTGTTCGGGCACGGGTTCCCGTCGCCGTCATAGTGGATAAGGACAGTCCTGGTTCGTAGGAGAGAACATGTCAGAGTTGTTGGATTGGTATTTGCAGTACGGTGTGACGCGAGGCAACGATCCTTCGGATCCCGATTGCGCGCTTCGGAAAATCACTGTCGCCGAATGGCTGGATCCACTGATGGCCATTCTGGAGAAGAGCGCCGCGATCCGGGAGCATTTCTCCCAGAAGGCCTGCGTCGCGCTCTGGGGACCGTCTGCGGCGGGGAAATCGACCATGTTGAGCGGCTTCATCGACGGCGATGACGAGTTCGGCCGCGATTCCGCCCTGACCTGGAGTCCGGAACTCCGCACGCGCTTCTCGCCGCCCAAGGATGGCATGACCGCGGCGAACGACGCCTTGATCTTCAATCCCTTCAAGTTCGGCACCGATGCCTCGGGCGTGGTGACGCGCTTCGTGCTGAAATCGGAGCGGGATGGGGTCAATCCTCAATTCCCAGTGGAGATCAAGTTGACCAATCGGGCGCAGTTGATCGAGGCCCTGTCGCTGGGCTATGCCTCGGAGTGCGAGACGCAGAATCTCAACTACGACTGGTCGCAGTTGGAGATGCACTTGAACAAACTCTGCGGCGAGGCTTCGGGCGGGCCGATCGACCCGGAGGCCTATTCCCTTCTGAAGGAAATCGCCAGTATTCTTGAGCAGTTGAAAGGCGACCAGCGCTTCAATAGCCTGTTCCGGCAGCGTGGAGAGTGGGAACGCACCTATCGCCGCCAGTTGATCTCCGCGCCAGGACTGCTCGCGAATCCGTCCAACTGCGAGAAGATGCTCCAGGGACTCTTCTGGGATGACTGGGACGGCGTTTCACGACTCAGCAGGGCCTACCGAGACTTGATGACGAAACTCCAAGCCCTGTCCTCGGAGTGGCAGGGGTGCCGGATTTTCGCCTCCTTGGAGGTGGCGGCGCTGTTGGTGGACATCGATTCCTTCAAGTCCTACCGCGACAATCCGAATGCGGCGGACGCCGAATACAAGGTTCACCAGCAGGTCTCCTGCCTTGATTGCAAACGCGAGGGGAATGAGATCCACCTCTTTGTCGGAGCGACGGGGAATCCCCGCATCAGCGGCGACGAGTTCTGCTATTTCCAGGCGCTTTGTTCCGAGCTGGTGGCGCCGCTGAAGCAGGAGCAGTTGGAGAAACGCACGAACAAAGACGATTTCCTGCCCCTGCTGCAAAAATGCGACGTGCTGGATTTCCCTGGCGTCAGCAACTTCAATCCTGGAAACAACATCGCCGAGGGAAACAATCAGCGGATTGTTTTGGATGACTGCACGGATGTCGAGTTGTTCTGCAAGATCTTCAAGCGCGGCAAGACACAGTGCTTTGTGTACAACTACGCGGAGCAATATGGCATTGACGCATTTATCATCCTGACACGCGCGGATCGGCCTACCAGCCAGACTTCCCAGTTGAACGACGGCATCGGCAAGTGGATGCGCTCCTTCGATCCATCCTGGAAGCGGGGGGCGGCTGCGCCGTTGCCCATTTTCCTGGATATGACTTTCTTCAGCAAGGCGCTGAATGACGTGGGGCTAAACGGAGTCGCCAACGGGTTGGACAATTGCTACGCCATGTTCAGCGCCTTGAATTGCGCCGACAAGCGATGCGCCCGATTCTTTTGCACGACTTATCCCCAGTTCCCAGACGGACGGATCGTCACTGGCAACGCGGAATCCATTATTCCGAAGCTTCTTGAGGAAGGAAGATTCCTGGACTCCACGGGGATGGGCGAGGAGAATCTGGAACCCGTCTTCGGCGAGGACGGCGGGGTCGGCTACATGCTGCGCAACATCAACGAAGCGATCGACCCGGTGAAGCGGCAGTCCAAGTGCCGCGAGATTCTGGCGCAGAACAAGGCGAGATTCATTGAATTGATGCGGAGGCATCTGCCGTCCGAGGAGGAGGTTTCCGCCACCTCACGGCGACTTGACCTTGAAAAGTGCCGCGATCGCCTGGAGGATGCGTTGACGGTGGCGGAAATGGAGTTCGAGCCAGATAAATTCCAAATGTACGCGAATGAAATCAAGCAGCTGCTCTCCGTCAATCCATTGATTTTCGATGCGTTGCCGACGGCCTCCGTGCAGACGGTGCGGAATCCCAAGGTGCTGCGGGAGTTCTGCAAGGAACAGATCCAGCGCTGGTACAATGACCGCACGGGGCAGCTGGTGGAAAATTCCGAACTCTGGAACACGGACCAGCAGTTGGCGCTGCTGGGCATGCTGCGGGATCTGGCCAACACCCATGTCGGGGAACTCGCCCAGACCATTCAGAGGAACGGCCAGTTCCAGAAGCGGGAACTCGCGCTGGACGCGCGTTTCCCATTCGCCGTGGCCTTCAGCAATGTGCTGCAGACGGGACGGGCCGAGCGGGACGGCAAGAATGCATTGGATGAACGCAATCCAGATGCGCTGGAACGCTACATCTCGGCCGATGTGGCGACGACTTGCTGCCGCGGGGATTATCCGCATTATGACCGCATGATCCGTCCGATGATGGATCTGCTGAACCAGATGGTGGAGAACCCAGTCGCCCAGATGCATCAGCGCCCGCCCCAGCCAGGCGATGCCCAGTTGCAGCACTTGCTGGATACGCTCTTGGCTCAGGATTTCAACTGCTAAGCATAAGGAACCACGACGATGGCTCAGAAGAAGGAAATTTCAGTTTTCTTGGACACGGGGCTTCAGAAGAAGTTTGTGCCGCTGTTTGATCCGAATGACACGCTGCCGCGGAATGCCCCCGAGGATTTGGAGAAGGCGGTGGATGAGGTGAAGGATCTCTGGGAGAACTACATCCCGCAGGAGTGGGCTCAGGATCTCCAGATTGAGTTGCAGAGTGCGTTTGCGGACAAGCGCGAGGTTCGGGTAAAGGATTCGACGTTTGTGCGGGCTCGTCTTGGGGACAAGACCTGGCATCTGCGCAACGGGAACTCCTACACCCTGATCGGCCTTTGGTTCCTGGTCGAGACCAATACCAGCCGCGAGGATGCGAACAAGTCGCCCGCGCAAGGCCATGACCGGGGCTACTTTTATCGCAAGGATAATCTGAATGACCCGGAAAAGGAGGCGGTTTTGGCCCGTGCGGCGGAACTGAAGAAGGATGCGGGGATAGTCCCCTACGAAAATACCGATGAGCATCCTTCTCCATACATCCCGTATAGTATTGGTGCACAGAAACCGATTGTGGTCGAGATGAAGGAATCGTCCACGCCAGGTGCGGATCCAGGGGATGACGGCGTGGTGGACTGGAATCCGTTGCTGGGGGGAAACGTTGACTTTGAGTTGGTGATCAAAATTCCTGGCGGCGATGTGCGCGATGTCGATTTGATTTTGGATTTGGGCAACACCCGCACGGCGGGCTTGCTGTTCGACCATCTTCCCAAGATGCAAATCAACCCCGCGGCCTTCAAGCAGGCGTTCAAGATTCTTCGGATCAAGCCCGACCCGAACTCCGGCGAGTATGATTCCGTCGGGGATGTCGAGGCTGGGATCGTCCAGTCGTGGTTTGTCCTGCATGAACTCGACCACCAGAAATACTACCCTTTGACGCAAACCAACCTCAAGGAGCCTGCTCTGCTGGAATATGAATACATTGCGAAGGTGGAACAGCAGAAAGAAGATGGCATCGGAGGGTGGTTTGGCAGAACGAAAACCGTCGTCACGGGAGACTCCAGGGTGATCAAGCGCATTCCGCAGATGTTCACCCAGTTGTCGCCAGTTTTGCTGGGGGACAGGGCGGAGCGCCAGTTCAATCTTCCCTACGCGAAGTCACTTATTGAGAAGGGGGCGAATCTGCAGCAAAGCTCTCCCAAGCGCTACTATTGGGATGACAGCCCCGTGAGCGTCTACTGGAATATGCTATTGAACGACTGGGATCCCGCATGGAAGATCGACCCGAAGGTCGGGCTGCCGAACCTGCAGGGGGAGATGCTCCGTTTCATCAAGCCCAATGGCGATCTGGTCAATTTGTTGGAAGAGGTGGGGCCCGCCCGCCAGCCGACGCCTTTCCCCTGTGAGCCGAACTATCCCAAGCAGACCACCTTGACGTGGTTTGTGCTGAAGTTGCTGGAGACCGCCTACGCGCAGAGCAACACCTCCTTTGACAAGGGGGCGCAGTTCATTCCCCATCGGCTGCACCGCGTGCTTCTCACCTATCCGTCGGGATGGACGAGCAAGGAAGTCTCCATCTATCATCAGCGCTGCCAGCAGGCCCTGGACATCTTTTCGCATACCAATGTCTACCATGGGCTGGCGAGCCCGATGAAGCTGGAATTGGTGCCGAGCGAGAAGACTCCGGACGAGGCGGTGGCGAGCCAGTTGCCGTTTGTCTTCAGCGAGATCATCCGCTATCCGAACCAGACGACGCGGACGTGGCTGTCGCGGGTCGGGAAAAAGCGCGAAGGCGTCGACTCCGTCCGCATCATGAACTTTGACATCGGCGGCGGGACGACGGACATTTCCATTGTGGAATACACCGATTCGATTCCTGCGAACGCGGGCGTTCAGATGAACAACCTGACGACATCGCTGCTGTTCAAGGACGGGCAGAACATCGCGGGGGACAATCTGGTGCAGAGAATCATTGAGAAGTTCATCTTCCCGAGTTTCATTGCCGCGCGTCCGAGTTGGCAGGTACTGCTTCGGGCGAAGTTCACCCAGCCGTTCAACAACAATGCGGACCAGGCGCAGCGGACGCGGGTGATCCGCACCTGCCTGATTCCGCTGGCGACCTACTGTCTTGCGAATCTGGGTGAAAGCGGCTCCTTGCAGTATTCCGCCGAGGATGCTCATGTCGCTCCCAACAACTGGCAGGATTTGCAGGAGTTCCTTGGAGTCGCCGAAGACGGGGCGGATCTGCCCTTCAATCTTCAGTGCATCAACTGCGATGTTCAGGAACTCAACGTGCTGATCGAGGAGTTGTTCGAGGGGCTCTTCCGGAACTGCGCGATGTATGCCGCGGCATTTGACATCGATCTGATCATCTTCAGCGGCAAGCCTTCCGAGTTGCCTTACATCCGCTCCATGGCGAAGAAATACATTCCCGTCGACGATGTGCGCATGATCTTCGCCAAGGGCTTTAAGGCCGGGGCATGGTATCCGTTCACCGACGACAACGGCTGCATTTCGGATGCCAAGACCGTCACGGTTGTCGGCGCCGCCCTCTACTATGCGCTGTCGGCCGGATTGATTGCCGGATGGTCGATTCAGGCCAAGCCGCGATTCGCCGAAACCAATGAATGGGGGCAGCTGAATGTGATGAAGCAGCCTGACAAGACGGTCTTCCTGTCGCGGGAGATGGAATCCGTCACCGTGCCGCTGCTCCCCAATACCATCATCGGGCGCCGACAGAATCGGGCCAGCAGTCCAGAGCCAGTCTACAAATTCATCTGCCACCAGGATGACTTCAATCGTCCTGTGCAGGTGACTCTGAAGCGCGTCCAGACTGGCGAAAACGAGGAACTGGTCATTGAATCAATTGACAGTGAAGAAATTTCCATGGATCGTTTTGAACTGAAACTCTGGCCCAGCGAGGATCCCACTGGCCTGAACTTCTGGCAGGAGCAGGGTATCTTCAACACGCCGTGAACTGCAGCTGGGGGACAGAATGCCCCATCCGTGCCGTCGAAAGAGGGGGGGGCGGCATCTGGAGGAGGGCGCTTGAACAGCCTGAAATCATGATGCAAGGGAATCGGGAATGAGCAAAAGGAGTATCACCATGAGTCGCTTTCATTCAAGAATACACGCCCTGATTGCGTGCGGAATCCTCTTCGCTATGGCCATGCTCTGCCCCGTCCTGGGGGCCAAGGAAGGTGCCCCAAAAAACAAAGCAAGTTATGATAATATTGGAAAGGAGATAGGTCTATTATACGATGCTGTTATTGCTAAGGCTGAAAATAAAAGCGAAAATTATCTTGAAGGTCAAGTTAAAAACCTTAAAAGTCAAATTAATGAATTGAAAAAAACTATAGGCGATAGGGACCCAGAGGGCAGTTATGATAGGCTGCATAATTCTTTATCAGGTTCTGACGGTCCTGTAGAAAAACTGGAAAAAAGTATTACTCAAATTGAAATAATAAAAAATCAAATTAAAACAAGTATAAATGCTTTGATGAACCATAAGACGCACGCTGATGGTTACATTAGTGATTTGACTAGCAAAATTAATCGTTTGGAAGGCGAAAATGGTCGTCTTGGCAAGGAAAAAAAGGTACTTCAAAACAAGAATGGAGAACTTGAAAACAGGATTAAAGAACTTGAAGCCGCGTACAACAAGGTAATTGAAGGCCAGAGGACTGGAAACAACGAGATTAAGAAAACTGGGGAAGAAGCGGAAAAAGTTTCTTGGTTTACGAGTAAATTGTTCTGTTCTATTGTATTGGCTTTATGTTTCCTGATTTCAGTTGTTTCGCTCATTGTTCTATTTTTGTCCCGCAACCAATCGAGTTCAGCAGGCATTACTCCGATGACATTGAAAAAAGAGTTGACTGGCATGTCTGAGGAGATTGTCAAGAAACTGAGTGATTCGGTTGCCTCGGGGAAATCTCCAATGCCATCGGCCCCCAAACCGATGCCAGGTGTGAATCTGGCTCCGCTTACCCAGCAAATTACGCAACTTTCTTCGCGGGTAGATGCAAGAAATGATGAGTTGCAGAAACTGTCACAGTCCATCGCTACGCTTCAGAGTAAACTTTCTGCGCCTTCGGTCGTCTCAGAAAAGGAAAAAGAGTTACAGGCGAAAGCGTCGCAGTTGGAAATGCAGGCTACGAGGTTGACGCAACAGTATAATATAGAGAAGCAGCGTGCGGACGCGGCGCAGAAGCGTGCGGACGAATTGTTTAATCGTGTCGCCGAGGAGCAGCGTCGTTTGGCGGACGAGAAGCGTCATGCGGAAGAGCAGAAAGCGATTGCGGCGCGACTGCAAAGGGATTTGGAGGGGCAGGCGCGTCAATTTGAGACGCAGAAACAGGCATTGGAAGAGCAGAGGCAGGCCCTGGATGGGCAGAAACAGCTGGTGGCTGCGGCAACGGTGAAAATCAACGAGTTGGAGAATGCCAACAGCGAATTGGAGAGCGCTAAAAATCAGGTGGAAGCTGCCAACCAAAAACTGCGGACGCAGTCTGATGTCCTGGAAGGCGAGGTGAAACGGCAGACGGAATCGGCCAAGCAGTGGAGCGAGAAGGCTGACGAACTGTCGCAGCAGGTAGAGAAGTGTTCTGCGCAGGTTGCGGAGTTGCAGGCTGGGATGGATGCGGCGCGGTATCCGCAGGAATTCCTGGATCGCCCAGAGTTTGGGGAATTGAAAGCGCAAGTGGAGGAATGGCGTTTGCAAGGGCATGCTGGCGCGGCCATGGTGCAGGCGGCCTTGCAGACCTTTGCGGTACGTGAGTCTTTGGACGCGAATATCTGGGCGCACGCCCTGAAGATTCTGGCGCAGGGGATCACGGGCATTTTGCGCGAGGTCAAGCGGAGCGAGACGGAGATCGTCGAGGAGTTGAGGAAATGGAACAAGTTCCTGGTGCTTTTCTCGGCGCAGGGGAAGTGCGATTTTTCCTTGAAGATTCCGATGATCGGGGCGCCGTATGACACCAGTTACATGCATTCTTCCAAAAAGCAAACGACCAATGTCGCACGCGTGCTGACCTGGGCGGTCTACCACAATGAGAACGGGCTGAAGTGCACTGCCGAAGTCGAATAGTCAAGGAATCAAGACCAAGGAGAACTGAGCGGTATGGACGTCATCAAAAAGCATGGGATCCAGATTACGGAACAGGACGGCGCTCCGTTGAATTCAGGCGGGACGCTTTACTGGGATACGCAATACTCGAACATTGTCCAGCAAAACCTGGGGGACTTCTGCCCGGACACGAAGGTCGAATTGAAGGATAGCGAGGGCAAGGCATTTGAGACCCTATTTTTCCTGAATGCGAAAAATAGCGCTGAACTATGTGGCAAGTCGGTTTCACTTGCGAAGTCCTCTGCATGCATTCCTGAACAGGATCTGGATCGGTTCATCGAGCAACTGGATCAACTCCATAAATTGGCGGAGGATCCAAAGACCATGCCCGACAAGCGGGAGTTCCTGCGCTCATTCCGCGTCCCCAGTCCGACGGACATGCCCGAGGCCTGGCGCGTGACCGATGGGCTGACCAGGCACCTGATCGTGCTGTGGGGCTATGAATCTGGTAAGAACGGCACGGTCTTGCCGTTGACGATGACTTCGGCCTCCTGGAGCGATGCTGGAGAGCGCGTGGATTTGAAAGACATCCTGGGCAGTAGACTTGTTCGCAGTTCCTTGAATTACTGGAAACTCCTTAAGTGGATTGGCATCGCCGTCGTGGTGCTCGTCCTGCTGGCGATGCTCCTCTTCAAACTCAATCCGTTCGGCAAGTGCTGGATTCATGGGCAGAAGTTGGTGAAAGGCTCTTGTCCCGTCAGATGCGCGGAATGCGGGGAGCATTTGTCATCTGGCAAAAAGACGGTGCCTACTTTCCTTGCTTTGCTGCGGGAAAAAGATGCTGAGAATTTGCAACTGAAGGATGAGGTCGCGAAGAAGAAATCCGAGATTGAAAAACTTCTGATTGCGATAAAAACAGGGGATACTACCTCAAGCACAGCCGCATTACAAAAACAGTTCGAAGACGTTTGTAAAGAACGCGACCAGGCGTTGGAGAACCTGAAGGAGGCGAAACGGCAGTTGGCGGATGCGAACCGCCGTGCGGAGGAGGCTGAGAAGGCGAAGTCCACGGCCGAGAACGCACGTGATGATGCAGTCGCCCGTGCGGAGGAGGCAGAGAAGGCGAAGGCTGCGGCCGAGCAGGCGCGTGATGCTGCGGTCGCCCGTGCGGAGGAGGCAGAGAAGGCGAAGGCTGCGGCCGAGCAGGCGCGTGACGAAGCGATTGCCCGTGCCGAGAAGGCGGAGGGGCAGCTGGCGGATGCGAACCGCCGTGCTGAGGAGGCTGAGAAGGCGCGTGACGAAGCGATTGCCCGTGCCAAGGATGCCGATCGAAAAGTCAAGGAGGCGGAGCAGGCGAGGGCCGATGCCGAAAAGGCGCGTGACGAAGCGATTGCCCGTGTCAAGAAGGCCGAAGGGCAGCTTGCGGATGCGAACCGCCGTGCTGAGGATGCTGAGAAGGCGAAGGCTGCGGCTGAGAAGGCGCGTGATGCGGCGGTCGCCCGTGCTGAGGAAGCCGAGCATGCACGCGACCAGGCGAAACAGGCGCGCGACCAGGCGATACAGGAGCGCGACCAGGCGATACAGGCGCGCGACCAGGCGATACAGGAGCGCGACCAGGCGAAACAGGCGCGCGACCAGGCGCGGAGTCAGTTGGGGCAGATGCAGATCGAACGTGATGAGGCACGGCAACAGTTGGCTCAGACGCGTCAACAACTCGCAAATACGAACCAGCAGTTGGATCGTGCAAGGGAAGAACTTGCGGATTCGCAAAAAGAAGTGGTTAGGTTGAATCAGCAGTTGAACCAGGCAAATCAACTGCGTGACCAGATGAAGGCGGAACGCGACCAGATGCAGCAGGAACGCGACCAGGCAAAACTGGAGCGTGGACAGGCACAGAAAGAGCGCGACCAGGCACAGAAGGAGCGCGATCAAGCAATCGTGGAGCGCGATCAAGCACGGAAGGAGCGCGACGATTTGCGGGGTAGGATAACGCCCAGTCAGCCCAATCCATCTGGCGCTCCTCAGCAACCAGGCGCGGATCCGAAGGTTGCCGACCCGGCGCAACAAATAAAGCAGGCAAGAGAAGAGCGCGACCAGGCGCGGAGAGAGCGCGACGAGGCGCGGTTGCAATTGGAACGCATTCGGAATCAGATGGCGGCTGAGTTGAAGGCTTTGTTGGAGAAGAGCAAGACGGAGTACGATGCGATGGTGGGCAAACTGAATGCAGAGCATTCGCGGATCTACCGCATTGAACGCGATAAGCAATTGCAACTTCAAAAGTTGCTTACTGATGCTCAAGAGCAAATTGTGAAGTTGAGCAAAGATCAGGAAGAGTTCTGGAACAAGAAGACGCAGGATTCGCAGCCTCAGAAGGAGACTGAGCAAAAGTGACGGGGGAGGGCGAGGTGGCAGGGGACTGCCACCTCGTCATTCTGTATAATGGAAGACGCACGGAAGTTCAGCCACGCGTTATTTTCAAGAAGGTAGATTGGAGAGAAATCAGGTGAGCCCAGGAGACGCGAGGGGGCCGGGGGCAGGAGGGGGGCGGCGGGACATGTATGGAGCGGCTGCATTTTGCACGTGATTGGATCGGGGGATAGAGCTATGAGCGAGATGGAGACATGCTATTATCGGAAACGGCTGTCGGAATACGTCACCTCCGTGCAGTTGGCTTATAGTTTTCTGGAGGGGCGGGTGGATGAAGCGGAAGAGGTTTTTGAGCGGGACGGCCGTGAATTGACCTTTGCCCAGATTCGCAAGGAGGATCCAACGGTCCAGGCGGTGCTGGCGAAGTGCCGGGACCTGTATAAACCCGCGTTGTCGCGGTCGGAATTGGAACGACAGCTCACGAATAGC
>JAEEXV010000153.1 GCA_016287975.1 Lentisphaeria bacterium
CCGGATTTTCCGGGGTTTCCGGGTTTTCCGGAAGCGGGTGCTGGTTTGTTCGGCGGTCCGCCACGGCGGGACGCCGTGGCTACGGCCGCAAATGCGCCGGATTTTCCGGGGTTTCCGGATTATCCGGGTCTTCCGGGGGCCTTTCGGCGATCGGCGTCAGAGATTGTCGATGATGGCCTTTGCGAAGCCGGAGCAGGAGACGAGGGTGGCGCCTTCCATCTGGCGGGCGAAGTCGTAGGTGACGGTTCGCTGGGCGATGGTCTTTTCGAGGGCCTGGATGATGGCGTCGGCGGGTTCGCGCCAGCCGAGGTGTCGGAGGAGGAGTTCGGCGGAGAGCAGGAGGCTGCCTGGGTTGACCTTGTCCTGGTTGGCGTATTTGGGGGCGGTGCCGTGGGTGGCCTCGAAGATGGCGGCGCCAGTGCGGTAGTTGATGTTGGCTCCAGGGGCGATGCCGATGCCGCCGACCTCGGCGGCGAGGGCGTCGGAGATGTAGTCGCCGTTGAGGTTGAGGGTGGCGACGACGCTGTATTCGGCGGGGCGGGTCTGGATCTGCTGGAGGAATGCGTCGGCGATGCAGTCCTTGACGGTGATGACGGTGCCAGTGCGGGGGTTCTTGAAGGAGCACCAGGGGCCGTTGTCGATGGGGGCGGCGCCGTATTTCTCCTTGGCGACGGCGTATCCCCAGTCGCGGAAAGCGCCCTCGGTGAACTTCATGATGTTGCCCTTGTGGACGAGGGTGACGGAGGGGCGGTCCTCGCGGATGGCGTAGTCGATGGCGGCCTCGACGAGGCGCTGGGTGCCCTCGCGGGAGACGGGCTTGATGCCGATGCCGCACTCCTCGGGGAAGCGGATCTTGGCGAAGCGGGCGGGGAACTCGCGCTTCAGGAAGTCGAGGACCTTGGCGGCGTCGTCGGAGCCTGCGGTGAACTCGATGCCCGCGTAGATGTCCTCGGTGTTCTCGCGGAAGATGACCATGTCGACGAGTTCGGGGCGCTTGGCGGGCGAGGGGACGCCCGCGAAGTGGCGCACGGGGCGCAGGCAGACGTAGAGGTCGAGGGCCTGGCGGAGGGCGACATTGAGGCTGCGGATGCCGCCGCCGACGGGGGTGGTCAGGGGCCCCTTGATGCCGACGAGGTATTTGCGGAAGCCGTCGAGGGTGGCCTGCGGCAGCCACTCGCCAGTGGTCTTGAAGGCCTTTTCGCCTGCGAGGAGTTCCAGCCATTCGATGGCGCGCGCGCCGCCGAAGGCCTTTTCGACGGCGGCGTCGACGACGGCGCGGGTGGCCTTCCAGATGTCGGGGCCGATGCCGTCTCCCTCGATGAATGGGACGACGGGGTGGTTTCCGACGACGAGGCCGCTGGGGCCCATGGTGATGATGTCCGACATGGTGGTATGCTCCTGGTCAGAGTGGAGGGGTAGTGGAAACAAGACAATATAATACCTGCGCCGAGATCGGGGGCGGGTCAGGCGGTCGGAGTGGCGGCGTTGGCGGCGCGCTGGTACTGGCGCGGGGAGACGCCCATGATTTTGCGGAAGACGCGGGCGAAATAGTTTCCGCTGTGGTAGCCGCACATGGCGCCGACGGAGAGGCAGTCGCCTTCGCGGCTTTTGAGGAGGGTGGCGGCGAGGGCGATGCGGCGTCGGTTGATATAGTCGGTGACGGTGTGTCCAGTGGCCTGGCGGAAGCGGAACTGGAACCTGCGCTTGGAGAGGCAGGACTTGCGGGCAAGGAGGTCGAGGGTGAGGTCGTCGGTGAAGTTGGCGTCGATGTATTGGAGGGCTTCGCCGACGGGGAAGGACTTGGGCTTTTCCTGCTGGACGAGGGGGTCGCCAGTGCGGAGCAGTTCAAGGATGAGGTTGAGGAACTTTACCATGGCGCCGAACATGTTGCCAGGGAGTTTGCGGGTGAGTTCCTGGTCCAGTTCGTCGGCGAGTCGGATGATGCGGGCGAGGCTTTCGGGGGTGGGCAGATGGAGGATGGGGCGCGGGGAGGCGGGCAGTTCGGCGTGGGAGGTCGGCAGGAAATAGTGGAAGAGATGGATTTCGGCACCGTCGATGACGGGGAGCGGCAGGCGCGACGGATCGTACATGACATTGTAGAGGCCGAGGAGCGGGCCTGGCTGTTTGGGGCGCCCGTAGCCATGCCGTATCTTGGGCGGGATGATCAGGACGTCGCCTGGTTCGATGTCGGCGGAGGCGCCGTCCATGATGTGCTGTCCGCGGCCTTCGGTGATGATGGCCAGTTCCATCGAATCGTGCTCGTGGAAGTTGTAGAAACCCTGTTCGCCTGAAGGGCGTGGAAAGACCGCGATGGGGTATTCGGCGGGGCTCGAGTTGAGCCGCTTGGTGAAGGAATGCAGGGTATAGGTGCCGTCGTAGGGCATGGCGTTTTCTCTACGGGAGGTAGTCTGGCGGGAAGGGTGGCTGGACGGGGTGTTCGGTCAGTTCCTCGGGGGTGGGCGGCTCGGCCTGGGCGCGCAGTTCGGCGAGGAGTTCGGGGGTGAAGACGGCCTTGAGGACTTCAAGTGCCTCCACGGGGGAGTTGGACATGATGCGGTAGCCTGGGGGCAGGTGCCAGGCGGTCTTGATGGCGGGCATGAGGGAGAACTCGAAGCCGAAGCGGTGGTAGAGGTAGACGGCCTTGTGGCTCCAGGTCTGGGTGTGCAGGTAGATGTCGGTGGCGGGGCCAGTCGATGGGTAGAGGGAGAGGGCCTTGGCGATGACGGCGCGGCCCAGGCCCTTGCCCGCGTGGGCGGGATCGGTGGAGATCCACTGCAGCCACGCCTGGTGCCCCATGGAACTCTCCATGAACCAGGCGGTCGCGGTTGCGACGGGCAGTCCCGCGTCGGTCGAGACGAAGGCACAGCGGCGGTGCAACTCCTGGCGGAATGGATCGCGGTAGTCGTGGTTGAAATAGGCCAGCGCCTTCTCCGCGTCTGGGAACTCCAGGACGGCGGATTCCAGGCGCGCCCAATGCGCTTCGTCGCCGTCCTCGTAGAGGTGGAAGCGGTAGCCTGGCGGCAGCGCGGGGACTTGCAGCGCCGCGAGTTTTTCACGGCGCATCTTCATGATGAAGCCCTGGTAGGGGAGGGATTTGTCTAACATGGGGGCTATAAGCAGGGATTCAAGGGATGTGATGGGATGTGATCGGGAGTAACAGGGGGCGGAGCTTGCTACGGCCGAGTGAGGATGCGGGCGTTGGGGAGGGTGAAGGGGACGCTGGGGATGGGGGTGCCCAGCCAGCGGCGCTGGAGGAGGTTCCAGATGTCGCCGCAGAGGCGGAGTCCGAGGCGGTTGCCCTGCGGGCGCAGAAGGCCGTCGGGGATGGGCAGGGCGCCCTGGCGCCAGAGGCGGGTGCCGAGGCAGACGCCATTGAGGATGGCGGTGACGGGGAGCGGAGCGGCGTCGAGACCGAGTTCGACGGCTTCGGCGGGGGCGCCGCAGTCGAAGCGGGTCTCGACGGCGAGTTCGTCGGCAAACTGCGGGAAGCCCTGGGCTTCGAGCGGGCCGCAGGCGAGCGTGTCGGGGAGCGGTGCGACGGCGGCGTCGCCGACGATGCGGAAGGCTCCCATGAGGAAGGGGGGCGTGAGGCCCTGGAGGAGGGTGGTGAAGTGTTCGCGGATGCCGTAGCGCGCCTTCAGCCATTTGGTGAGGGGGGCGGTGACGGTGAAGGTGTTTTCGCCCGGGTGGCAGTGTGCGGCGACGGGGGCGGCGGCATTGCGGGGGTCGAGGAGGGGTTCCTGGGTGCGTGACGCGACGGCGGCGCCGTTGACGACGAGGTCGGTGAAGCCGTCGTGGTCGAACCAGAGACGCAGGTCGGGCGGGACGGCGCCCCGGATTTCGAAGGTGCCGCGCAGGGTGACGGAGGGCGTCTGGTCGGGGTCGAGCGGGAAGTCGGCGGCGCCGTTGCCGTCGATGGGGCGGAAGTCGCCGTCGCAACTGCATTCGAGACGGACGCGAGCGGTGTTTCGGACGGTGCCCGCGAAGCGCCAGCCAGCCGCGGGGAGTTCCTGCAGCAGTCGGCGTTCCTGGGTGAATGGGCGGGCGTCGTCGGGCGGCGCATCGGTGGAGAGGAGGAACGAATGCGTCTCCATCAGTCGCAGGGGCGTGCCTGGACGCCACGCCGAGACGGCGCCAGTCTGCAGGTCGGTGATGGAGGCGGCGCGGTCGGCGAACGGGCCGAGGAGACGCACGTGCTTTTCGCCAGGGGTGGCGTTGGCGAGGAAGAGCGCCTGCCAGTCGCCGTCGCGGCGGAGCAGCGACAGGACCTCCGCGCCGCCGTCCAGGCGGACTTCGCGCGGGAGGACGGCGTCGATGGCGGCGTCGAGGCGGTCGGCGAAGCCAGGGGCGTCCCAGGCGAGGGCGGGGGCTGGGAGCGGGTGGACGGGGATGGGGGCGCGGCCATGCCGCAGGGGGAGCGCCGGGGCTTCGCCGATGACGAGGAGATGCCCGCCTGCGTCGGCGAATTCCTGGAGCCTGGTCCAGACGGCGTCGTCGAGGGCATGGCATTGCGGGAGGAGGATCATGCGGAAGTCGCTTTCGGGGGCGCGGAGGCCGCTGTCGGGTGAGACGGGGCTGTCGAGCAGGACATCCTCGAACAGGAACTCGAAGTCGCGGTGGCTTCGCACCAGCGCGTCGATGGTGGCGAGCATGGCGGAGGCGCAGTCGGCGTGGGGCGGGAGGGGAGTGTGTTCTCGGCGGATGGAGGTGTCGGGGGTGATGTCGGAGAGGGCGAACTTGGCGCTGACGGGGTTGAGCACGGCGAGTCGGGTGTCGGCGCGGCCTCGGGCGTTGAAGGCGGCGACGCGCTCCATGTAGCCGTGTAGGCGCGCGTAGTGCTTCCAGTATGGCTGGGCGGCGTCGGGGGCGCAGGCGTGCTTGCGGAACTCCGTCATGTCGTAGGGGCGGGCGGGGTTCATGACGCTCAAGCCCATGGCGTAGAGGAAGTCGAAGGCGGTTTTCTGGGCGGAGGGCGGCGCGGGGGTGTCGCCGAGGGTGGCGATGCCCGAGGATTCGCAGATGGTGTATCGGGCGCCGTTGTAGCGGGCGGTGGAGGAGGCGTGCTTGGCGGAATAGATGAGGTTGCGGGCCCACCCAGGGGTGTCGGGGCACATTCCCGCGCGCGCGGCGAAGTTGTTTTCGCAGTAGAGGAAGTCGGTGCCAGGCAGGTCGAGGTGGCGCTGGAGGTCGTGGATGTCGCCAGTGGCGGTGGTCATGAGGCGCTGGCAGGATGGCTCCTCTGGCCAGCAGTGTCCTGAAAGCAGCACGCGGTTTTCATGGCACCAGGCGGCGAGCTGTCCAGTGAAGGCGTCGGCGAAGCGGCGGCTGGCGAGGCGCCAGAAGTCGTAGCGGAACTGCGCGTGGTCGGGGGCGGGCTCGAAGAGCGCCCAGAGGAGCGGGCGGCAGTCGTATCCGTAGCGTTCGCGGAAGAGGGCCTCCAGGCCAGGCGTCCAGGGGACGTCGCAGGTGTGGAAGGGCGAGACCATGGTGGGTTCGTCGAAGAAGAAGCCTCGGATGGTGCGGCCCAGTTCCTGCGGGAAGCGCTGGCGGTAGGGTTCGTAGTTGTAGCCCATCCAGGCGCGGACGGCGGCGGGGTTCAGCGCGTCGAGGATGCCAGGCTGGTTCCAGGTGCCGCTGGTGCCCATGGAGCAGAGGAAATGGTCGTCGACGAGCCACTTCTCAAGGGCGACGAGGCGCTGCGGCGCATCGGAGCGGTTGGCGTAAGGCTGGTCGGCGGGGAGCTCGGCGGGGGCGGCGCAGGGCGGGGCGTGGAATACGCCAGCCCAGAGATATTCGGCGTTTGGGGCGGGGGTCCAGGTTTCGCCTGGGGCGAGGGTGTGCTCGCGGCGGCGGATGGTGCGCATGCGGTACTGGGGGAAGTCGCGCAGGAAGCGGCCTGCGGCGGAGCCGCTGGGCCAGTTGAGTTCGTCATAGAGCCAGAAGCGCATCCGTCGGGGCGGGCATTCGCGCAGGAGGAAGGCGATGAAGCCGAACCACTCTTCGGAAAGGAAATCGGGGGATTCGAGGCCGAAGTTCGGGTAGAGGAAGAACTCGCGGATGCCCTTGGCGAGGAAGTCGTCGAGTTGGCGGCGGGCTTCGTCCTCGGCGATGGCGCCGTTGAGGGTCCACCAGGGGATGACGGCGGGGAGGTCTGCGTTCATGGCCAGTTGAAGCGGACGGGGTTGCTCCAGGCGTAGTGGCCGAGGCGGTCCTTCAGCTGGAGGCGGACATAACTGTGCGGGATGTCATATTTGAGGCGGAGGCGGCAGTGGGTGATTTCGCGGATGCCGTCGTCGGGGCCTGTGAGATTCTCCCACATCGCGGGGTAGCCGCGCCATTTGGTGGAGACGCCAACGACCTCGGTGCAGGGGGAGAAGTCGGCTTCGAGGATGCCGTCCTGGCAGGTGATGGAGTGGATTTCGGGGCCCTGGGTGGCGTAGAAGTCGCCTGCCTTGAGGGCGGCGACGGCGCTTTCCTGCGTGAGCGGCTGGTCGGTGAGGATCATCGTCCAGCCGTTGAAGAGGTCGGGGGCGCGGTGCATGTCGTCGACGGCGATGGCGTTGTAGAGGATGCCGTCGTCGGCGAGTTCGTCCCAGATCTGCATGTTGAAGCCCTTGCCTGCGAAGCGGCAGGCGCTGTTGAAGACCTCGATGCCGTCGAGGCGCTGGAGGCGGGCGACGTCGTCGTGGCGGAAGCCGCAGTAGACGGGGTGGGCGCAGAAGACGGAGGCGCCGACGGCTTTGGCGGCGTCGATGCAGTGCTGGGGCGGGGTGTCGTCGCTGGTGACGGGGTCGGGGAAGTCCTCGGGGAGGCCGAGGGCGAGGAGGTGCCAGCGCTCTCCGCGCGGCCCCCACGGGTGGATCTCCATGCCGCTGACCAGGGTCATGCCGCGCCCGTCGTAGGTGGAGACGGGGTTGGCGACGCTGTGGTCGGAGAAGGCGAGGAGGTCATAGCCGCGCTCGGCGTAGAGGCGGATGACCTCGGCGGGGGAGTAGTCGCCGTCGGAGACCGTAGAGTGGGTGTGCAGGTTGGCCTTGTAGGGGCGAAGATTGCGGCCAAAGTAGTTCATGGCGCGGAGGGATCAAAGGGATTCAAGGGATTCACGGGATCAAAGGGATCAAAGGGATTCAAGGGATTCACGGGATCAAAGGGATCAAAGGGATCAAAGGGATCAAAGGGATCAAAGGGATCAAAGGGATCAAAGGGATCAAAGGGATCAAAGGGATTCAAGGGATGATACAGGGATTCAAGGGATGGGCCGACTCTCCCCCGGCTATCCCTTGAATCTCTTTGATCCCTTGAATCCCTTTCCTTAGACGCTATTTCAGCGTGGTGCCGTCCCAGGTGTGGAGGAAGTTTCCGCCCTGGTACCAGACGGTGTCGAAGCCCGCCTTGAGGGCCGCGGGCTTGGCGAAGGCGCGCCAGATGTCCTGCGGGGTGGCGGTGGCGGGGAGGATGGACCACCTGCCGTCCTTCCAGAGGAGGGCGCCGTCGTTTTCGCGGATGGCGGGGAGGGGTGCGTACTTGGCGGCGAGGGCCTGTTTCTGGGCGGGGGTGAGGAGTCCTGGAAGCGGGATGTATGCGCGCTTCCACTTGAGGGGCTGCTGGATGAAGTCGCGGAGGGTGACGAAGTCGATGCCGTAGCCAGTGCGCATGAGGTAGTCGCGGCTGTATCCTGCGAACTTGCCGACCTGGGCATCGGGGAAGCGCCAGGCGCGGGTGAATTCGAGGAAGTTGACGGCCATGGCGATCTGGCTGTCGGCGGCGATTTCATTGGCCTGGAGGTCGCGGACTTCGCGGTCGTCCTCGCGGATGGTGCGCCAGAGGGCGGGATGGTCATACCAGTTGACGGTGTCGTGGAGGGCGAGATAGCGCACGAGGGCGCCGTGGGCGGCGGCGAAGAGGCGGATGCGGCGGTTGTCCTGGACGGTGGCGAGCATGGAGTGGCGGGAGACGCCAGAGCCGTCGGCATAGTCGGGGTTCAGGCAGTTCCGCACGTCGTTTTCGCCGATGGGGAGGATGCCGTGGAGGCGCGCGCTCTCGACGGGGTACATGAAGGCATGGGAGCGATCGAGGCGTCGGAGGCCGTAGGAGATGGGGCAGGATTCGAGGTCGAAGGTGCCCTTGTCGTAGAGGTTTTCGACGCCGAGGTGTCCTGCGAGGAGCATGCGGGTGTTGGAGCCCGCGTATTCCATGCCGTATCCGAAGTAGAAGCCGAAGATGAAGCGGTCTCCGAAGTGCTTCTTGAAGCCCCGTGAGAGGACGGCGAGATTGTCGGCCTGGCGTTCGGCGACGAAGCGGAAGAAGATGTCGCGGGCGCGCGCGGCGGCGGGGGAGACGCCAGGTTTCCAGGGATGGTCGAGGGCGGGGTCGTCGAGGCTCACGAGCGGGGAGATGCCGCGTGCCTTCTGGTATTGCTCGAAGGCCTTGCGGGCGGCGGGGGAGACGTCGCGTTCGCCGACGTCCTCGCCCCAGAGCTGGAATTCGCCGCCGCGGAAGCCCATGATGAGGGCGCCTGAGACGGCGGCGCCGCAGGGGCGCTTTGCGATCCATTCCATGGAGTTGACGACGGTCTGGAGGGAGTCGTTGACCCAGATGTCGGAGCAGAAGGACTGCTGCGCGGAGCGGCCCTGCTTGGAGCGGTAGACTTCGTCGGGATGGGCGGCGACCCACCAGCCTGGGACGTCGATGCGGAACTTCAGGATGACGGCGGCCTGCGGGTCGAGTTCGAGGATGTCGAGCAGGCGCTTTTCAATGGCGGCCATGTCGTAGCGCATCTCCTTGGCCCAGGTGCCAGTGGCGACGCCGAGTTCATAGAGATGCCCGCCGATGTGGGACCAGGAGGTGAAGCGTTCGCGGGAGGCGACGTGGGGCGCGAAGGTGTAGAGGGACTGGCGGTCGGCGCCGACCGTGATGTCGTTGCGCAGCGAGGGCTTCGGGAACTTCAGGGGCTGCTTGGCGATGGGGGTGGCGGGCGGGGTGATGGTGATTTCGCCGGCGTGGATGACGAAGTCGGGGCCGATGACCTCGACGCGGTAGGTGCCGGGCTGCGCGAAGACCGAGATCAGCTGCTCGACGAAGAGCTGCTTGCTGCGGCCGCCGTAGACGCAGCGGGAGAAGACGGGGCATCCCGAGAGGCCGATGTCCTCGCCAGTCTTGGCGTCGGTGTATTTGAGGTCCAGGCCAGGGAAGGGGACCTCGGGCTTGACGTCGAGTTCCTTGGGCAGCGGGAACTCGATGGAGAGGAGTTTGCCTGCGGCGACGGTGCGGGTGGCCTGCACGGGTTTGACGGAGAGGGTCTTGGGGGGATTGACCTTGTGGAAGGGGATCTTCCAGGGCCCCTTGTCGCCGAAGCACTTGAGCGGTGCGGGGCGGCCGTCGGGGTGGGTGACGGTCCAGTTCTTGTCGGTGACGACGACGGTGGCCTTTCCAGTGTCGTCGAGCATGACGGCCTGGAAGATGACGCCGGCGGGGCCGTCGGTGTTCCTGGCGTGGATGAGGATGGAGTTCTTGCCTTTCTGGAGGAACGGGGTGAGGTCGTAGACCTCGACGGACTTCCAGTCGACGTCGGCGCCGACGCTCTTGCCGTTGAGGATGAGTTCATAGCCGTTGTCGGCGGTGATTTCGCAGATGGCGGTGGCGGGGATGCGGTCGAGGGTGAAGGAGTGGGTGAAGTCCATGGCGGGGACGCCAGGGTCGTTTTCGAACCAGAGCCATTCGGCGACCCACTGGTTGGCGGCGGGGATGGCGCCGAAGCCCTGCTTCTTCTTCGGTGGGGCCTTGACCTTGCCCTTGAGGATGACGGGGTCCCAGTAGAAGGCCTCGCCGCGGTTGCCCGCGATGCCCAGGTCGAAGCGCAGGGAGGCGGAGTCCGCGGGCACGGTGAAGGTGATGTAGAGTTCGTCGGGTTCGGTGACGCCGCCTGGCACCTGGTGGAAGAAGAGCAGCCTGTCCTTGTTGGCCTGGTTGAAACTGTAGCACGACTGGAGCAGGCCCTTTTCGCTCTTGCCGCGAAGGTTGACCTTCAGGGTGTAGTCGCCCGCGGGCAGTTTGGTGACGGCGCGGTAGAAGGAATAGCCCTCCTGGCTGGTCTGCGTCACATGCATGACCTGGACGTCGTTCTCCTTCACGATCTCGAAGCGCGCGGCGGCCTGGACATTGCGCGCCGGCTTCCAGTTCTCCGAGTTCACGGGCGGCAGCGCATCCGCCACGGCGGCCGCAGAGACGGCGGGCTGCGCGGCGGGCTGCGGCGCAGCCTTGGGGGCGGTGCGGGCGTTGACCTTGCCCGCGAAGAGGACGGGGGCGCGGTAGATGGCCTCGCCGCGGTTGCCCGCGATGCCCAGGTCGAAGCGCTGCGAGACGGAGCCGTCGGGCACGGTGAAGGTGACATAGAGATCCTGCGGGGCCAGGTCGGCGGCTGGGATCGGCTTGTAGAAGATGAGGCGGGGCTTGTTCGACGCATCGAAGGCATAGCACTGCATCAGCAGGCTCTTCTCGGCTTTGCCGCCGACGTTGACTTTCAGCGTGTAGTCGCCTGGGGCGAGTCTGGTGACGGTGCGGTAGAAGGAATAGCCCTTCGGGGTCTCCTGCGTGACATGCAGCGCAATCGCGCCGTCCTGCGCCACGGTCTCGAAGCGCGCAATGGTCGTGTCGGCGTTCCGCGCCTTCTCCCACTTCACCTCAGCCAGATTCGGCAGCGACTGCCCGCGCGCCAGCAGCGCCAGCGCCAACCACATCCCAATCCACAACGACACTCTTCTCATGGCTTCTCCTACGGCTTGCATCCCGAACCAGGCACCCCTCCGTCCATGTCTCTAATATATGCCTTTCCGCTGGGTTGAATCGGGACGGAAATGCTGTTTTTTAGCATAATGGCGCTATCATGATGGAATCACAGAATGGATGCCCGTTGCACGGCAGCCAGCAGAATGTCGAAAATCGCCAAGATAGTCGGCGATTTCATTACAAAATTGCCAGAATAGTCGGCGATTTTATGGAAAACAGATGAGACGGCGCTATATTATGGCAAGACCCGCCTTTGAATCTTGAATCCTGGATCTTGACCCGCCTTTGAATCTTGAATCCTGAATCTTGACCCGCCTTTGAATCTTGAATCCTGGATCTTGACCCGCCTTTGAATCTTGAATCCTGGATCTTGACCCGCCTTTGAATCTTGAATCCTGGATCTTGACCCGCCTTTGAATCTTGAATCCTGGATCTTGACCCGC
>JAEEXV010000154.1 GCA_016287975.1 Lentisphaeria bacterium
CAGGCGCCCCGCCGCCGCCAGGCGCCCCGCCTCGGCGCGCTGTTCGAGCGCCTCCCGCGCCAGTTCCGCGAGGCCGAGGCCGCCGATCCTGCTCGCCGTCCCGGGGAAATAACGCGCGACCATCGCCCCGTCCAGCCCCAGCGCCTCGAAGATCTGCGCGGAACGGTAGCTGCGCAAGGTCGAGATGCCCATCTTCGACATGATCTTCAGCAGCCCCTTGTCCACCGCCTTGATGTAGTTCTCGCTGGCGGCGGCCGCCGCCACGGGGCCCAGTCTCCCATGCGCCGCAAGATCGCTCACCGTCTCCAAAGCCAGATACGGATGCACCGCCGTCGCCCCGAAGGCCAGCAGCAGCGCGAAATGGTCGACCTCCCGCACCTCGCCCGACTGCACGATCAGCCCCACTGGCGGACGCAGCCCCGCCTCCGTCAGCGCGCGGTTCACCGCCGCCGTCCCCAAAAGCGACGGCAGCGGCAGATCCTCCGCGCCCAGTTCCTGGTCGGAGAGCACCAGGATGTTGTGCCCCGCCCGCACCGCCGCCAGCGCCGCCGCCTGCAGGCGCTCGACCGCCGCCCCCAGATCCCCCTGCCACGCCAGCCGCAGCACCTGCGCCGAGACGTGCGTCTCGTGCGTCTGCTCGATGCGCCGCACGTCCTCCGCCGTCAGCACTGGCCGCTTGAGCTTGATCAGCGACGCGCGCTGCCCCTCGTCCGAAAGCAGGTTCCCCTGGTTGCCGATGTAGGTCGTCAGGCTCATCACCAGTTCCTCGCGGATCGGGTCGATGGGCGGGTTCGTCACCTGCGCGAACATCTGGTGGAAGTAGTTGAAGAAAGACTGCGGACGCCGCGAGAGCACCGCAGGCGGGGTGTCGTTCCCCATCGCCCCCAGCGGCTCGCGCCCCTCCGCCGCCATCGGGCGCACGATCCGCTCGATGTCCTCCTGGCTCCAGCCAAACCGCCGCTGACGCTCCGCCAGGCCGCCCTCCACCCGCGCCGCCATGACCGAATCGAAGAGGCCGTTGATCTCGATCTTGTTCTCCGCCGCCCAGCGCCGATACGGACGACGCCGCGCGATCGCGTTCTTGACCTCCGCGTCCAGCACCAGCCGCCCATGCTCCAGGTCCAGCCACAGGATCTGACCTGGCTTGAGGCGCCCCTTGCGCACCACGCGCTCCTCCGGGATGTCCAGCACCCCCGCCTCGCTCGCCAGCACGAACAACTGCTCGTCCGTCACCGTGAAGCGCGCAGGCCGCAGGCCGTTGCGGTCGAGGATCGCGCCCGCGTTGACGCCGTCGGTGAAGGCGACCGCCGCAGGCCCGTCCCAAGGCTCCATCAGCGCCGAGTGGTAGTCGAAGAAGCCGCGCACGTCGCGCCCCATGTAGTAGTCCGCGCCCCACGCCTGCGGCATCAGCATCAGCATCGCGTGCGGCAGCGACCGCCCCGCCGCGACCAGCAGTTCCAGCATGTTGTCCAGCGACGCGGAATCGTTCTGGCCTGGGTCGATCAGCGGCAGCAGTTTCGGCAGTTCCTCCGCGAGTGCCTCGCACGCCAGGAACGGCTCGTGCCCGCGCAGCTGGTTCAGGTTGCCGCGCAGGGTGTTGATCTCGCCGTTGTGCGCGAGATAGCGGTACGGATGCGCCAGCCGCCACGTGGGGAAGGTGTTCGTCGAATAGCGCTGGTGCACCAGCGCCAGCGCGCTCGTGACCGACGGCTCCTTCAATTCCGGGTAGAACTCCTCCAGCTGCGTGCCCAGGAGCAGCCCCTTGTAGACGATGGTGCGGCTGGAGAAACTCGGGAAATAGGCCGCCTCCCCCAGTTCCTTCTCCAGCCGACGCCGCATCACATACAACTTCAGTTCCAGACGCTCCGCGGGGATCGCCCCGCGCTCGATGAAGCACTGCCGAATGATGGGACAGCTCCGACGCGCCGCCTCGCCGATGCACGATGCCTCCACGGGCACGCGCCGCCAGTGCAGCACCCGCCCGCCCTCCTCCGCGACCACCTCCGCCAGGCGCGCCTCCGCCCCCTCCCCGCCGAAGACCATCGCCACCCCGTACTCCCCTGGCGGCGGCAGCTCCACTGGCAACTGGCGACGAAAGAACTCGTCGGGCAGCTGCAGCAGAATCCCCGCACCGTCCCCTGTGCGCTCGTCGCTCCCCGACGCCCCGCGGTGCATCAGCCGCTTCAGCACCGCGATCCCGCGGCTCACCGTCGCGTGCTCCCGACGCCCGTTCAAATTCGCCACCAGCCCCACTCCGCACGCATCATGCTCGTTGCGGAAACTGTACAACCCGCGCTCCACTGGATATGACAAGCCTCTTCCGTCCATCGCCGACTCCGCTCCTTCCATGCCCCCGCCGCCGCTTCATAAGCACAGCCCATGCCAAGCCGACTCCCCCTGCCCCACCGACACGCCATGACCCGAAATTGTACAACCCCCGCCCCACCGCATTACATTTTTGTCAAACGCTATGTTCCCCAAGAGGGGCGGTAACAGCCCCTCATAATGCAGACACGCCAGAAGCCTGTGGGGTGGGTGCGATCCCCGAAAAGATGCGCGGCATTCCTGCCTGGGAAAGCCCCGGGAGGGCGTTGGACCATAGCCAGGGGTGGAGGGCGCGCAGCGCCCGGAACCCCTGGGGGCGGGTTCCTGTTTTCCAGAGCCATGAAAGCGCGGAAGGACCGTGGCCAGGGGTGGAGGGAGCGCCGAAGGCGCGGACGCAACCCATGCAGGCGCGGCCGCGCGGCCCTG
>JAEEXV010000155.1 GCA_016287975.1 Lentisphaeria bacterium
CTTGTGGCAGGCCGAATTGGACACCGCGCGCTCGGCGGACCGCCACGGCGAGGCCGCCGTGGCAACTATATCGGGCATGGAAATGGCGGCGATTGCCACCTTATGGGGAACAAGCGTTGTCAAATGCGCTGTTCCCCATGATGGTCGGCACCTGCCCCGAAAATGGTTGCCACGGCGGCCTCGCCGTGGCGGCTCGGTGAATGGGCGACTGTCGATTCCGAAGCCTTGGCTGCATCTTGTGGCAGGCCGAATTGGACACCGCGCGCTCGGCGGACCGCCACGGCGAGGCCGCCGTGGCAACTATATCGGGCATCCCGTCCCGTGGCGGGTCGACGGCCCGCGCCCCATTGCCCCGCCGACACACGCAAGCCCCGCCGTCCCGTGGCGGGCCGAGAACGGCCCGCGCCCGCGTCCAATGTCTCAGGGCAGGTGGATGGGCTGCGGGCGGTTGGATTCGGAGGCGGCGCGGATGGCCTCCAGAATGGAGACGACACGTAGACCGAAGCGCCCGTCGGCCTGGATGGGGGTGCCGTCGAGGATATGCCTGTGGAACTCGCGCCATTCGAGTTCGACGGCTTCGGTTCCCTCCGAGCAGTCGATGACCTCGCGCTCGCTGCCGATGCAGTGCACGACCTCCGTCTTGAACGGAGTCAGCAGCAGCGAGCCCTTGGTGCCGAAGACGCGGCACGTATAGCGCAGAGGCTCGATGAGGCGGTTGCCGACCGAGGTGCTGAGGGTGGCGACGGCGCCGTCGGCATAGCGGAGGAAGGCGGCGCATTCGGTGTCGACCTCGACCCCAGGATAGAGGCGGGAAAGCCTGGCGGTGACCTCGGTGATCGGGGCGGCATGCAGGGAGAGCAGGTGGTCGACCTGGTGCGGAACAAGGTTGAAGAGGGCGCCGCCGCCCGCCATCCTCGGATCCAGGAACCAGCGCGGGCGATGCTCGAAGTCGTAGTAGGCAGCGCCTTCGTCGAGGATCATCTGCACCTCGCCGATGACGCCCTCCCGAATCATCTGCGCCGCCTTGCGGAAATGCGGTCGGAACGAGTGCGTGTGCCCGACCATGAGGCACCGCTTGTTGGCCGCGGCGCAGTCCATGAGCCGCCGACAGTGCTCGGACGAGACCGCCATGGGCTTCTCCAGCAGCAGGTGGGAGCCGCTCTCCAGGGCGGCGATGCCGTATTCCAGGTGCAGCAGATGCGGCAGCGCGACCAGGGTGACGTCGGGTTGCATGCGCCGCACCATCGCAAGGCCGTCGGTGCCTGCCTCGGCGCCGAAGCGCGCGGCGACGGACTGCGCCTTCGCCAGATCCAGGTCGGCGACGCCGATGACGCGGTAGTGATTGGGCAGGCGCTGCAGGGCGGCGGAGTGGAACTCCATGATCGAGCCACAGCCGAGAAGAAGGACGGTGAGGCATCGATTCTGGTAGGCATAATGATCCACTTTCCATGGGTTACCGCGGTAACTTGATTCATCGACTGTATAGGAGATGGTGCGAACTGGTGGAATGAACGAATCGGCTGACATAGAATGAGTGTGGAAAGGGGATTGAAAATCGAGGAAGGTCAGGCGATGCCTGTTAGGGGAAATTTCTGGCAGGCATAATATACCGTATGGCTGGGCGGTTGTCAGACGATGCCTTCCTTGCGGAGGCGGGCGGCGACGGCGGGGGCGAGTTCGGGTTCGCCGTCGGTGCGGACGATGGCGAGGAAGATGTCGGCTGGGGTGTTGATGGTGCTGTCTGGGTATTCGTGCTGGGAGTAGTAGGCGATGAGCATGCGGTTGTCGGGGAGTTCGAGGATGTCCGGGTAGGTGCAGTCCTGGGCGCCGGGCAGGCGGATGTATTCGAGGAAGCGCTGTATCTGGGGCAGATAGAGGTATCCGCGGAAGCTGATTTCGCGGCGGTCGTAGTAGATGGTTCCGATGGCGGGGGAGGCGGCGCGATAGCGTCCGAAGAGGAAGAGGCGGCCATGGCAGGTCATGGCGCGCTGCCCCTGGATGCAGGCGCCGAAGTCGACGGGGGCGCTCCACTCGGTGAAGGGCGGCGCGGCGTGCCGGATGGCGAGGGTGGCGGGGCAGTTCTCGCGGCGGATGAAGGCGGTGAGGCGCTCCCCGTCCCAGTGCAGTTCGGTCTCGTTGCCGGATTCGTTGCGCGAGAGCTCGGCGACCTTCGACCATTGGAAGCCGTCGTCGGAGACGACCAGGTCGACCTCCCAGTCCTCCGGCGGGAAGACGCCGGCCGCATCGACGTGCGCCCGCGTGGTGAGGCGGTAGCGCGCGGCGTAGAGGCGCCCTTCGACCGCGCGTGGCCGCCAGAAGCGCCACTGCGCCTCGCCGGCGAGGACGGGCTGGGTCCAGTGGATGCCGTCCTCGCTCGCGATGACGTAAGAACTGGAAAGCTGCGCGAGTACCGGGCGGTCCTTGTCGAAGGCGCCGCAGAACATCAGCAGCCGTCCCTTCCATTCAACGAGGAAGCCCTCGTAGTAGTTGCGGTCGTCGGGAAGCGGCGCCGGCAGGCGCTCCCAGGTGGCGCCGCCATCGGCGGAGCGCATCAGCACGACTCCGCCGTCGCTTTGGGCGTGGCCCCCAGAGGCGCGGTAGGTGAGGTAGAGATGCCCCCGATGGCGCGCAAGCGCGGGAAAGGCATTGTGACGGCCGTCCGCGACGAGGCGGGTGAGTTTTTCGAGCTTTTCCATGATTTGCGAGTTTTGACTTGAAGGCGGGATCCCGCCCCCGTGCGGCGCCGCTTGCGGCGCCGGGCTTACGGTGCGGCCTCCTCACAGAGGAGGAGCTCCCCGTTGTCAAGGAGGGCGAGGAGTTTTCCTTCGCGGTTGAGCGCGGCGTCTCGGCAGTCGCCTGCGACGAGGAGGCGTAGGCTGTCGTCGCCCTGGAGTTCGTAGAGTCCGTCGGCGGTGGCGACGAGGGTGCGCCCGTGGTAGTGGCGGAGGTTCCGCGCAGTACTGGGGAGTTGGATGCTGCGGCACTTCGCGACGGTCTTCCAGTCGGGGGCGAAGGTGATTCGGCGGAGGATGCGGTCGGGGCTGGCGGCGACGATGGTGCGCTCGCCCGCCAGGCAGAGGGCGTCGAGGCCGACGGGGGCGCTCCAGGCGAAGCGCCAGGCGCGGGCGCGGGTGTCGAAGACGCCGAGGAAGGATTCGCGGGCGATGGCGAGGAGCCCGTCGCCGACTGGCTTGAAGGCGAGGGTGCGGTCCCCCTCGACGCTGCCGCCGTAGGAGGGCAGCCGCACATTCTCGTTGTGGTAGATGACGGGGCAGTTCTGGACGCGGCGCGGGTCGGCGGGGCCGAAGAGGCGGGTCAGGTTGAAGCGGCCCAGGCCGTAGAGCGCCTCGTTGCCGCCGCTGTCGCGCACGCCGCGGTCGAGGAGCGCCCCCAGGCAGTATTCGCCAGACTGGAGGAGCCCCGCGAGGGTGCCGTCGGGTCTCACGAACGAGTAGTAGCAGTAGCGCCCGACGACCAGCAGCGGGGCCTCCTTCGGGCTGGGGCGCCAGACGCCGAGGCTGAACGGCAGGGTGAAGCCGCCGAGGGGCTGGCGGGTGTTGGGCTTGCCGTATTGGTGATGGAAGTCGGCCTGGAGGCGGTAGAGGTCGATGACGCGTGCGACCTGCCCGCGCTCGTCGAGAACACGGATCTTGGCGTCGTCGGTGATCACGACGAGGCGCGGCGTGGCGTCGGGCCATGAGAGAAACTTGCTATCCTGCACGACGGCGGGCGAACGCCACGCGTATCGCAAACCGAAGTCGCGGTCGAGCATGGCGAAGAGGTAGTCCTCGGAACGGCGGTCGCGCAGATAGCGCGGGAAGACCGCGCTCTGCACGAGAAAGCCGTCGCCTGCGGGGACGATCTCCAGGGTGCTGCGCGCGGCGGGCGTGTCGGCGGAGTAGTAGGTGAGCAAAGTGGCGTCGGTGCCGCGCACATAGCGCGCCTGGACGTCGGGGAAGGTGGTCTGGTGGGAGCGCTCGCGGGGGTCGGCCTGTCCGTAGTTGGCGGTCCTGACCCCAGGCAGCCAGCGCCGTTCCGAGGCGATTTTGCGGAATACCTTGCCGTCGGCGGAATACTCCAGGTCGGCTGGCAGCGGCAGTTCCGCCCAGAAGCGCAGGGAACGGGCGTTGCGGATCTCACTCAAGGCGACGACGCGCCCGAAGTCGACGACGCGCGCCCCGCCGACGGTCTGGACGGTGAAGCCGAGGCGGCCTGGGAGTTGAAGCGCGCCGTTGCGGCGCACGGGGCGGAGGCGCGGCGCCTCGGGGGTGGCTGGGGCGACCGCCGCCGAAGCCACGGTCAGCGGACGGAAGGTTTTTTCGGGGTCGGTGTCAACCAGCCGTCCGTCCACGGTGAATTGGCAGTGGTCGTCGCCCCCGATGCGGAGGCGACCGTCTTCGCCGAGTTCAAAACGGGTGGGCGCGGCGTTCTCCGTGGTTTCCAGGAGCGTGTAGGCGGTGACGCCTTCACCTGGGGCGAGTCGCCGTCGGGCGACGTGGTGGTATTCGGGAAAGGGCGCCTTCTTGCGCTGGTAGTCGGCGAGGTTTTCGACGACGCGGAAGCCCTCGCCGAGCGAGGTCACGTGGAAGCGGAGATTGCCGTTGAGCCCCGTCCAGACGCGCCCGTCGAAGGAGGGGATGCCCTGGGGGCGCCAGCCGATCTGGATGAGATAGTCGCCTGCCTCCAGCGCGGTGATGCGGTCGCGCACCAGAATGCACCCTGGCTTGCCAGTGAAGGCGACGCTGCGCTGCCAGGCGCAGCCCGCAAAGGGGCGGATGGCGATGGAGGCGGACCAGTCGGCGGGTTCGAAGGATTCGACGCGGGCGGCGCCTGCGTAGGGCTGCGGATCGTCGTCGAGGCGGTCGAGGCGCTGGATGCTGACGGCGTTGTAGTCGTAGTAGTTGGCGCGGCCGAGGCCGAAGGTGGACGAGGAGGAATGCTGGAAGAGCGGGCGGCCGTCGTGGTAGAACTCCGTGATGGCGCCAGTGGTCTCGCCGAAGGCGGAGAGGCGCAGATAGTCGCCGCCGTTGCGGAAGACGATGGCCTCGGCGCCCTCGCGCGCGGGGAAGTCAGGGGAGCGGTGCCGCTTGAACTTCAGGCCGTTCCACAGGAGGATGTCCTGCGGCTGCCAGCGCGTGCGGAAGACGCCGTGCCACTCGCGCGGCTCGGCCTCGGGCGCGTCGGGGGCGGGGGCGTAGCGGTGGACGCCGCAGAGATAGCGCATCTGGAAGTGCTCCTTGACCGTGGGCAGATGGCGCTGCAGCCAGGTGAAGCCGGGGTCGCGGTAGTAGCACGCGAGGACGCCCGCGAGGAAACGGTCGTCGCGGGTGAGCGGGCGCGCGGGGGACATCTCCCAGAGGCGCAGCAGATGCCTGGCGTTGCCAGAGGTGAAGGTCTCGAAGCGCTCGTTGGCGAGGGCGTAGCGGACGAGCGAGGCGAGGGCCTCCTCCTGCTCGACGGGGATGCTGCGCGGAAGGCTGGGGTTGAAGGTGGTGGCGCTCCAATGGCGCAGGAAGGCGTCCTTCTCGGCGTGGCGGTAGCGCGCGATTGCGGCCTCATCGGGGCTCAGGGGGATGCTGCGCAGGAGGAATTCGGCGTTGGCGTGGTCGGCCATCAGCGGGGCGATCACGTGGCGGTTGAGGATGACGTGGAGTTCGTAGGGGCGGTTGTAGCCTGGCATCCAGGTGAGGTCGGTGATGCCGAAGTCGAGGAAGTTCTGCTTGAGGAGGGCGTCGATCTGGCGGCGCTCGGCGGCGGTGAAGAGCGGACTGTGGTCGACCATGTCGTAGGCGCGCACGAAAAACTCGAGGATGTAGTGGTGCGTGTACGCGCGGTCCTTCAGGAGTTCCTTGAGATATTGGCGGGCGCGGGCGCGGTAGGATTCGCGGCCGCTCCAATAGTAGCCCATGACATTGACATACCAGCGCACGACCTTGCCGTAGCCTGGCTCCAGGAGCCTTGGGCCCGCGGCGGCGGGATTGGTCGCCCAGAGCCGTTCATCCGCGTCGAAGGCCCGCCTGCACTCGCCGCCGAGTTCGACTTCCAGCAGGAACGGGATTTTGGGCCCGGCGAGGCGCTTGCGGAAGGCGGCGATGGCCGCGCGGACGCCAGCGTCGTCGCTGCCGCCGAGGATGAGGTGGTTGCGGCCGTTGCCGAAGACGTCGGCCGCAGTGCGCAGGACATGGCCGCCCGCGCCAGGGTAGTAGCCGTCGGCGGCGGCGAGGAACTTGCCGTAGGCGGCCCAGAGGGCGCGGTTGTTGTTGAGGTTGCCCAGGAGGATCAGATGCCGCCGCTTCCATTCGTCGCGCAGTTCAGGGCGGTCGGCGTGGACGGCCTCCGCCTCTGGGACGATCCGCAGCGCAAGGCCGCACCTTTCGCGGATGGCGGCCTGCAGGGCGCGCGCGTCTTCCTCGAAGCCCTCGGGATGGATGATGGCGCTCTTCTCGTCCAGCAGGGTCTCGCCGAGGACGGGGCGCGCAGGGACCTCCGCGGCCAGCTTGGGCGTGCGGAATTCGAAGCCGGAGAGGTCGTAGATGGATTCGCCAGGGAGGCCGCCGAGTTCAATGCGGACTTCAAGTTCCTTCGCGGGGCCGCTTTTGACAAGGTCGCAGAGGATCTGCGCCTCGCCTGGCGTGGAATAGGCCATCGCACGGGCGCCGCAGCGCACCACGACGGAGTTGGCGGAGCGCGCCGTGAGTTTCAGCAGATAGACGGTGTTGGGGCGGACGGGAAAGCGCCGCGCGAGGACGAGTTGCGGTCTGGGGCGCTGGATGCGCGCGACGCCATCGTCCATCTCCAGGGTGGCGGGCGCCTTGGGAACGGCGCCGTCGGGCAGGACGAGGCGGCAGCCGCCGCGCATCGGCGTGGCGGCGGGTTGCGCGCCCGTCGCCTGCCACTGGCCGAGGTCGAAAGCGGAGAGCGGAAGCAGCACGGAAAGCAGCAGGAAAGCGGCGAGGCGCGGCATCGGCTATTCCCACATGAGCGCGTTGTTGATGTTGACGAAATCCTTGTACGCGATGGGGGTCATGTTGCGCTCGTTGCGTTCGCGCGCGCCGACGGCGTTGACGTGGCCGTCGACGAACAGGATGTTGCAGTTGCCGGCGTAGTTGTTGGTCGCCAGGTAGTTGCCGCCATTGTGCACGAAGCCCAGCGAGCCGGAGTTGGCGTTCGGGGTGACATTGATGGGGTGCGAGATTGCGAGCGCTCGGTTCTGGGGATGGGCGTCTGATGGTCGTCCGCAGGAGTCGGCATGCAGCAGCGAGCGGGAGGCGCTGCGGATCTGCGTGATGCGGAGACCGACCGCTCCGGGCATCGTGTACTGAATGTCGTAGTTGGCGACGTAGGTGGTGTCCTGCTTGCTGGCGAGGGTGTTGGGGCGGTCGAAGCCCATGCCGATCATCGTCGGGCAGTACATGAGCGTGTTGCTGCGGCGTTTGGTGGAGGGGGCGTTGAGCGATCCGTAGGTCACGCCGCGCGACTCCGCCTCCACAACCGTCCACCAGTTGAAGGAGTTGTTGATTTTGAGGGGCAGGAAGAAGTCGTCGTTCGCCATAGCGTAGAGATTGTGCGCGAGCCCTATTTGCTTGAGGTTGCTTGTGCAGCTGATGGACTTGGCGCGTTCGCGCGCCTTCGACAGCGCTGGCAGCAGCATGCTGGCCAGAATCGCGATGATCGCGATCACGACCAGCAGTTCAATGAGCGTGAAGTCCTTGCGGATGGGGGTAGTCATGGGGTGGGATTTTCCTTGTTTTTGGGGGTGACCAAGTCAAGACGGTTTGCCAACGGCGTCGTCCGGTTATAGTAGCGGTCGAGGTGGCGGCGGAGGATGCCGCAGGCGAGGGCGGGGTTGTTCTCCGCCAGGGCCTGCAGCAGTTGGAGATGTTCGTCGGTGGGAGTGGAGTCGATGGCGAGGAGGAAGATGGGATTGTTCTCGAAGAAACAGTGCAGGATGCCTTGGTAGGCGGCGAAGACGGGGTTGCCGGTGGCCTCGGCCAGTTTCATGTGGAACTGCATGTCGCGCACGTTACTCAGCCGCATTTCCTCCTGCGTCTTCGCGGTCAGTTTGCAGTTGGCGTAGCCGCGCAGTTCCTCCAGTTGTGCCGCCGTGAGGCGCCCTGACAGATTCTCCAGCACTGCGCGCTCGATGGCGAAGCGCGCCTCCAGAAGATGCCGCCAGTCGACGTGGTTGATGGCGATCTGGAAGCGCACCGTGCGCCCCAATTGCGAGAAGTTCAGGCTCTGGATGGTCGTTCCGCCGCGCGTCGCCGCCGAGAGGATGCCCAGGTACTTCAGCCCCTGGATGCCCTCCCGAATCCGAATGCGGCTCAATCCGAAACGACGCACAAGCTCCTGCTCCGTAGGCAATTTGTCCCCTACCCCGAGTTTCTTCTCCAGGATGTAGTCCAGGATCAAATCCGAAACGTCCGCGCGCCGATATGGCTTCTCGGGCTGCAATTGCTTGGTTTTGTCATACAAAGAAGAAGGCATGGTCGTGGAAAAATGACGGCAGGGGGGAAATCCTCCGCAAGTGGTCTGTGCTTCCAGAATGGCATCCAGGCAGGCAAGGCCTGCCGATGCGGTGCTGGGAATATTATAATACAAATATCCCGAAAATCAAGCGACGACGGCCCCGACATCCATCTTTCTTTGGGCCCCCAAATGGTTGCCACGGCGGCCCCGCCGAATGGGCGGCTCGGTGAATGGGCGGCAGCCGATTCTGGAGCATTGGCTGTGTTTTGTGGCGGGCCTGATTGGTCACCGCACGCTCGGCGGACCGCCACGGCGGACGCCGTGGCTGCGTCCGCTTCGCCAGGCGCAAGAAGAAAAAAAGACGCCCCGCCAGGTTTTGCGCCTGGCGGGGCGTCTGCGAATGAGGATGTCCTGGGCAGGACTACTTGCCAGAGATCTGGCCGTGGCCGCGGAACAACCGGGTGGCGGCAAACTCGCCGAGGCGATGGCCGACCATGTTTTCCGTCACGAAGACGCTGACGAAGGCCTTGCCGTTGTGGACGGCGAAGGTCTGCCCGACGAACTCGGGAAGAATCACCGAACGGCGGGACCAGGTCTTGATGGTTTCCTTCTTGCCGCTGCCGGCAACCTTGTCGACCTTTTTAAGCAGCGAGTCGTCGACAAACGGTCCTTTCTTGATGCTTCTCGCCATTATTTCTTCCTCCGTTCAATGATGAAGCGATCCGAATGCAACTTGTTGCGGCGGGTCTTGAAGCCCTTCGCCAGCTGGCCCCACGGAGACCGCGGATGACCACCGCCGGAGGAGCGGCCTTCACCACCACCCATCGGGCTGTCGACCGGGTTCTGAACGACACCGCGCACGTGCGGGCGGAAGCCCAGGTAGCGCTTCTTGCCGGCCTTCCCCAGCTTGATCTCGTTGTGATCCACGTTGCCGACCTGGCCGATCGTCGCGCGGCACTTCTCGTTGATCAGGCGGACTTCACCAGACGGCAGACGGATCTGCGCATAGCCGTTCTCCTTGGCGCGCAGAATCGCATACTGGCCCGCCGCGCGCACCAGCTGCGCGCCCTTGCCAGGAACCATCTCAATGCAGTGGATGTTGATGCCGTCCGGAATGTCCTTCAGCATCATGTTGTTGCCCGGCTTGAACTCGGCGGTCGGACCGTTCATCACGGTGTCGCCCTGCTTCAGACCGACGGGGCACGGAATGTAGCGCTTCTCGCCGTCCGCATAGTGCAGCAGCGCGATGCGGCAGGTGCGGTTGGGATCGTACTCGATCTCCGCCACCTTCGCCGGCACGCCGTCCTTGTCGTTGCGGCGGAAGTCAATGATGCGGTAGGCGCGCTTGACGCCGCCCCCGCGGAAGCGGACCGTCATGCGGCCCAGGTTGTTGCGGCCGCCCGTCGAGCGCTTGCCGACGGTCAGCGATTTTTCGGAGGTCCGACGGGTGAGTTCCTTGAAGTCGCTCACCACCATGCCACGCCGCGAAGGCGAGGTCGGCTTGTATGCTTTCGTTCCCATTGTGGAATTCCTCTCTTAAAGTTCGGTGGTTGCCGCGGCCGGGACTACAGCAATTCGATCTTGCCTTCCTTCAACGTCACAATCGCCTTCTTCCAGTCAGGGCGCTTGCCCGCACGCGCGCTGCGCATGCGCTTCTTCTTGCCCAGCATGTTCATCACATTGACGTCCGCGACCTTGACTTCTGGGAAGATGGCCTCGACCGCCTTCTTGATGGACGGCTTGTTGCTGGCGGGATTGACCTTGAACAGGTACTTGTTGAACTTGTCCTGCAACATGGTCCCGCGCTCGGTGATGAGCACGGTGTAGACCACATCATACGGATTGAACTGGTTGCTCATGAGTGAAACCCTCCTTACGCCAGGCGCACGCCGAGATCCTTGAGGCCGGCGGTGGTGATGATGATCTTCTTGAACAGGAGCAGCAGGTAGGGGTTCACCGAAGTGGCCTTCAGCACCAGAACATTGGGGAGGTTCCGGGCCGCCAGGTCCACATTCTCGGTGTATTCGTCCACCAGCACCAGCGCGTCGTCGCCCGCCTCGACCGCCTTCAGGAACGCAAGCATCTGCTTGGTCTTCGGCTCGTCGAACTTCAGGTCGTCCACCGCGATCACCACGCCCTCGTCGAGGCGGTCGGTGAACGCGCGCTTCAGCGCCAGCTTCTCGACCTTCTTGTTCACGTGCTTCTCGTAGGAACGCGGAACCGGCCCGAAGGCCACCGCGCCGCCACGCCAGATGGGGCTGGAGGCGCCGCCCGAACGGGCGCGGCCCGTGCCCTTCTGCCGCCACGGCTTCGCCTGCGACCGGGAACTCATCCCGGCGCGGTTCTTGGTGCACGCCGTCCCGGAACGCTGCCGCGCCAGGAACGCCACGACCGAATCCTTCACCGCCTGCTCGCCCTTTTCGCGCTCCAGCCAGGCGTCCTCAATCACCGCAACGGCGCCCGTGTCGGCGCCCTGCTGATTCTTCACATTCAGATTGGTAGGCATGTTGACTTCCCTCCCGGTTATTTCTTGACGGCGTTCTTCAGGAAGACGTAACCGCCGTTGGCGCCGGGAATCGCACCCTTGACCAAGAGCAGATTTTCGGAGGCGCGCACGCTGATCACCTTCAGGTTCTGGGTGGTGCGGGTGACGTCGCCCATGTGGCCAGGCATCTTGTGGTTGCGGTTGATCTTGCCGGGCTTCTCGCGGCAGCCGATCGAACCCGTCCTGCGCGTCCAGGCGCCGCCGTGCGTCTCACGGCCGCCCTGCGCGTGGAAACGGTGCACCACGCCTTGGAAGCCACGGCCCTTCGTCGTGCCGGTGACATCCACATACTCGTCCGCGGCGAAGACATCCGCGCCCAACACGTCGCCAGGCTTCGCGGTGGGGTCGCTGTCCAGACGGATCTCCTTGATGATCGCGGGCGGGTTCGCGTCCAGCCCGGCGGGCTTCAGGTTGCCCAGGACCGCCTTGCTGACATTCTTCACCTTGCGGGAGCCGAAGCCCAGCTGCAGCGCGCTGTAGCCGTCCTTCTCCACCGTCTTGGCGGCGATGACCGTGCACGGTCCGCATTCGATGACAGTGACGGGAATCAGGACGCCCTGGTCGTTGTAGACCTGCGTCATCCCGAGTTTGCGGCCGATAAGACCTTTCTTCATGGTTCAGGCCCTCCTGGCGTTAGAGTTTGATGACGATGTCGACACCCGCGGGCAGGGAGAGCTTCTTGAGCTCGTCGACCGTCTTCCCCGTCGGGTTGATGATATAGAGCACCCGCTTGTGCGTGCGGATCTCGAACTCCTCCTGGGACTTCTTGTCCACGTGCGGGGAGCGGTTCACGCAGAAGCGTTCGATCTTGGTGGGCAGCGGGATGGGCCCGGCGACCTGGGCGCCGGTGCGCTTGACGGTCCCGACGATGTCCGCCGCGGACTGGTCCAGGATGGAGTTCTCGAATGCCTGGAGCCGGATTCGGATGGTTGGCGCGTTTGCCATGTTCTTCACCTTGTTTTGGGCCCTGGGACGCCCGCGGGCAGCGGCTCATCGCACGCCGGTTCAGCGGTGAACTCGGCCCGGCCGCCGGTCAGGGACCGCAGCTGGGTGGCGTAGGAGATGAGGCTGGCGCAAGGCACCAGGGCGACTATGCGAGCATTCCCCGCCGCCAGGGGCTCGTTCTGGAGGATGCGGCCGCGTCTGGCGGTCACATCGGCCATCACATTGCCGATCTGGTTGAGCGGAGCGCTCACTTCGAGCCGCATCACAGGTTCCAGCACGACCTCTCCTGCCTGGGCGACTGCATCGCCCATGGCCATCCTGGCCGCGCTTAAGAACGCCGGTTCGGAAGCCTCCGCCTGGGAGGTGGAGGCACCTAGAACTGTGACGCGCGTATCCGTCAGCGGCGTCCCCGAAGGGCTGCCGCTGGCGAGGCTCTCCTGAACCGCGGCGTCGATTGCGTCGAGGCAATCCGCCGGCAGTTCCGTGGATTCCCGGAAGGGCGTATCCACGACGAGGCCGCTGCCGCGGGGCAGCGGCTCGATTTGAAGCTGGACTTTGGCCTGGAGGGTGATGCCGTTGGGCAGCACCCGCCGGAACTCGGATTCGACGGTCGCCGCGGAGGCGACCGTGCATCGGTAGGCCACCTGGATCTGGCCGGCGCGGGTGTGAACGCCAGCCTCGGTGACGAGGCGCTCGCGGGCGACTTCAAGGTGAAGTTCGCCGATGCCCGAGAGCCTGCATTCGCCAGTGTCGGGGTGGAATCGGAAACGGAGGGTGGGGTCGGCCTCGGCGAGGCGCCGAAGCGCCTCGGGGAGCCGTCGGCGGTCCTCGGCGGAGACGCCCGCCAGGGACAGCGAGAAGACTGGCTCGGGGAAGCGCATCCGCATGAGGCGCAGTTCAGGGCCGCCCTCCTCCACCAGCGTGTCGCCAGTGAACATCGGCGGCAGTTCCCCGCCCTCGGTCGGGCCGAAGCCCACGATCTCGCCCGCCGACGCCCCGTCAGGCAACTCGGCAAGTTCCGCCGCGTTGAGCCGATAGACGGGGCCGACGACGCCGCAGGTCCCGCGGTTCACGTCGCGGAAACGCATCCCGCGCCTGAGCCCGCCGCTGTAGATCCGCACCGCCGCGTAGTCCCCTGGCCACGCGCCGCGGAAGACCTTCATCACCGTCAGCACCGCGAAATCCCGCCCCGCCTCGGGCGACTTCAACGCCGCGGGGGAAATCCCGAAGAGACGACGCCCCGCAGGGGACGACAGCCGCTCGGCGGGCGACGGCAGCAGCCGCGCCATCGCGTCCAGCAGGAAGCGGACGCCGCAGCCCGTGGCCGCGCTGCCGCACAGCACGGGGACGGCCTTGCCCGAAAGCACCGTGCGGCGCAAAGCCGCTGTCAGCACTTCCGACGCGGGCTCGCGCCCCTCGACGTAGCAGGCCATCGCCTCGTCGTCGAGTTCGCCCAGCCCTTCAAGCAACTGCGCGCGGGCAGCCGACAGCGCGGCGGCAATCTCCGCCGCCGCGGCCTCGCCGTCCACGCGGCCGTCCAGGACATCCACGACCGCCAGCGGCTTCGCGCCACCCCCGACGGGGACGGCGACCGCCAGCGGCCGCGCCGAATCCAAAAGCACCCTCGTCTGTGAAAGAACCTGCGCGAAGTCCGCGCCGTCGCGGTCCAGTTTGTTGATGAAGGCCAGCGCGGGCAGCCCGTAACGGACCGCGCGCCGCCACACCATCTCCGACTGCGCCTGAACCCCCCTGAGGCCGCAGAAGACCGCGACCACGGCGTCCATCACCCGCAGCGAGCGTTCGACTTCCGCCGTGAAATCAATGTGTCCAGGGGTGTCGACCAGGTTGATCTGCACCCCGCGCCACCAGCAGGTGACCGCCGCGCTCACAATCGAGATGCCGCGCTCGCGCTCCTGCTGGAGGTAGTCGCTGACCGTCGTCCCCTCCTCCACCGCCCCGCAGAAGCGAAGCGCACCCGTTTCATGCAGCAGGCGCTCGGTCAGCGTCGTCTTGCCTGCGTCGATGTGGGCGATGATGCCCAGATTGCGGATGGCATCGCCCGCACCCATTGCATGGAAAAGCAAAAACACCAAGGCGGCCCCGACGCTCGTTCAAGCGGTCGGAGCCACCATCCAGACCAGAAAACTAGAAGCGGTAGTGCGCGAACGCCTTGTTCGCGTTCGCCATCTTGTGCACGTCGTCGCGCTTCTTGATGGCGTTGCCGGTCTCGTTGAAGGCGTCCAGCAGCTCAGCCGCCAGCGCGTCCTTCGTGTCCATGCCCTTGCGGCCACGCGCGTAGGTCACGATCCAGCGCATCGCAAGCGCCACCTGACGGTTCGCCGGAATCTCCAGCGGGACCTGGTAGGTCGCGCCGCCGACGCGGCGGCTCTTGACTTCCAGACGGGGCTTCGCGTTCTCCAACGCCTTCAGGAAGACCTCCAGCGGCTCCTGGTCCGCCTTCTTCTCCTTCAGAATGTCGAATGCACCGTAGACAATCGACTGGGCCAGCGACTTCTTGCCCCGCGTCATGATCGTGTTGATCAGCCGCGCGACCAGTTCATTGTTGTAGCGCACATCCGGAATCAGCGCGCGCTTGAATGCCTGACGTCTTCTCATGTTTCTTCTCTATTTCCTAACTGTCGAGCAAAATCCGACTACTTCTTCTTGGCGTCGGCACCTGGCTTCGGGCGCTTCTGGCCATACTTCGAACGGCCGCGGCGGCGCTTCTCGACACCCAGGGTGTCCAGGTGGCCGCGGACCACGTGGTAACGCACGCCAGGCAGATCGCGGACACGGCCGCCGCGCACCAGCACGACGCTGTGCTCCTGCAGGTTGTGGCCTTCGCCGCCGATGTAGGCGTTGACTTCCTGGCCATTGGTCAGGCGGACACGGCAGAACTTGCGCATCGCCGAGTTCGGCTTTTTCGGGGTACGGGTGCCGACGAGCATGCAGACGCCACGGCGCTGCGGGCACTGCGCCAGTGCACGCACGCGGCTCTTGCGGGGTTTCTCGGAACGGCCTTTACGAATCAACTGATTGATGGTGGGCATCTTAATTCCCTTGGATGACTATGGACAACACTTCGTGTAAAAATGCGAATGCTTAATATAATCCCGTTTCAGACGTTTTCAAGTTGACAAGACGGGAAAAACGCCGAAACCTTCGGCGTCAGACGATCCGCCCCGTCCCCTTCATGAAGTCGGCGACGACCTCGGCGACGGCGAGATCGTGCTCGATGGTGTAGGAGCTCTTCGCCTCGCCGCGGATCATGGCGGCGAACTCGCGGAGCTGCACGTCGTAGCGGTCGGGGGTGACGCCGAAGTCGACGACATGGTGTCCCGCGTCGTAGCCGGGGATGGCGTTGGCGAGGGTCAGCTCCATGACGAGCGGCTTGCCGTCGAAGCGCTCGGCGGGCCAGACGTCGACGGTCGCGTTGGTGCCGACCACGCGGAAACGGCGCCCTGGATTGGAGGCGGGGTCCTTGGAGGAGGCGCGGATGATCGCGAAGGCGTGCGGGTATTCGAGGACGGCGACGGCGTTGTTGCCAGTCGTCTCGTCGTAGCCCGCGACCGAGGTGAGGTAGGTGTAGACGCCGCGCGGCTTGCCCAGCAGCCCGACGGCGACGTCGACGATGTGGCAGCCCAGGTTGTAGAGGATGCCGCCTGGCTGCGCGCCGAGGTACCCCTGGTAGGGCTCGCCGCCGTAGTTGTGGTTCATGCTGCCCTCGAACTGCTGGATCTCGCCGAGCCAGCCCTGCTTCAGCGCCTCGCGGCACCACAGCACGGCGGGGTTGCCGCGGTACATGTATCCGATCTGGAAGGGCAGCCCCCTGGCGGCGCACCCCTCCAGCAGCCGCTTGTACGCCCCGACGTCCGCGCCTGTCGGCTTGTCCATGTGGATCGCGAGGCCGTGCTCCATCGCCATCGTGGCGATCGGCACCAGGTCCGCGTTGGGGGTCTCGACCATCACCGCGTCCAGCCCAGGATAGTTCAGCATCTCGTCCAGCGTCAGCCGCGGAATCCCCTCGAAGGGCGCCAGTTCGTACTCCTTGTACGTCAGCCCCTTCATGAAGGGCGCGTCCTCCACCACCCCGACAATCTCGAAGACATCCTCCATCCGTCGCCGCAGCGTCCCGAACTTGGAGACGGCGTGCTCGTGGTGCCGACCGATCTGACCGATTTTCAAACGTTCCATGCTCTTGCTCCTATCCATTCTGTTTCCACTGCACTGCGAACCCGACTGGCGGATGCGCCTCCGACGCCAGCCGCGCATACAGCGACGGCAGCTCCTCGCCCGAAATGACGCCCGACAGGAACGGACGAACCTTCACCCGCCCCGACGCAAGGAAGTTCAGGAAGACGCGCATGTCCTCCAGCTCCGTCCACGCCTCAGGCGACGACTCCAGCACTGGCCGCGTCATCGTATGCGCACCGATCAGGCGGACGCCGCGGCGGTGCACATGGCGGTACCAGTCGACGGGCGCGTCCGAGACGCGCGTACATCCCAGCAGCGCGATGCGGCCGTTCCACGCGCAGTTCTCAAGCGCCTGCACCAGCGCGGCGCACTTGCCCGTGACCTCGACCACCGCCTGCGGGCCGCGCCCGTCCGTCGCCGCGTCCAGTTTCGCGCGGAACTCGGGGTCGTCTGGCGCCAGCGCCAGATCCGCCCCGAGCGCCAGCGCCTTGCGGCGGCGCTCCTCGTCGAAGTCGACGGCGATGACGGGGCAGGCGCCCGCAAGGCGCGCGAACTGGACCGCCAGCATCCCCAGCACGCCCAGCCCCTGCACCATCGCGGCCTCCCCCAGACGGATCTCCAGACGCCGCACCGCCAGCATCGGGAAGGTCGCGATATGGCTGAACGCCGCCTCCGCAGGATCCACGTCTTCAGGCACCTTCACCACCTCCGACGCGGGCATCTTCTGGTGCCAGCCGTGCGGACGCCAGTGCGTCGCCACGCGGTCCCCCACCGCCAGCGTCGTCCACAGCGGCTCGTTGCGGAAGGGGTCGCTGTGGTGGTGCCAGCGGTGCAGCTGCATCCCAGGCACCGCGCTGCCCATCTCGACGATGCGCCCGCAGGCGCTGTATCCAGGCGAGCGCGGATACCCTCCTGGAGTGTTCGGCGCGTTGACGTAGTTCGCCAGTTCCGTGCCCGCGCTGACCGCGCTGTACTCGGTCTCCACGAGCACCTCGTCCTCCGCCAGCGGCCCCGTCTCCCACTCCTGCCACTCCGCCTGCCGCGGCGCGGAGAAGATCAGCTTCCTGCTCTTCATGTCCTATTGAATCCCCTTCGACGCCAGGAATCGGTCAATCGCCTCGTTGACTGGCCACGCATAGTCCTTCGGGCAGCGCCCGATCTCGTATTCGAGCCCCTTGTACAACGGCATCAGGTCGGACTGCTTCCGCCCCGTCGCCGCCAGCACCTTCGTGTTGTCCATCGTGCGGTCGAACAGGCGGTCATACTCCAACTGCCAGCGCAGCAGCAGTTTGCGCTTCGGGCTGGTGGCGATCATGTCGAGATATTCCTCCGCGTCGATCCACACCGCCTTGAGGCCGCAGATCTCGCGGTAGTACTCCGCGATCTCGCCCCAGGTGTGGTGCTCGGCGGTCGTGAAGGAGTAGGTCTCGCCCATCGCCTCGGGCTTCCCCAGCAGCCCCGCGAAGAAGCGCGCCTGGTCGCCCGCCCACGTCATCGTCCCGGGCACATCCTTCGCCTGCGCAGGCAGCGGCACCGACTTGCCCGCGAAGGCGCGCCCCACCGTGTTCGCCGCCTCCAGCGTCACCAGCTGGTAGCGCATCAGCGAATAGGTGATCGACGGACGCACGATCGTCCAGTTCTTCCGCTCCAGCGTCGGCAGGATGTTCTCACCGCGCGCCTTGTAGATGCAGTAGTCGTCCGTGTTGCACAGCAGCACGTCGTCCCCCGTGTCCAGAAGGCGCGGCGAGGTCTCCTTCACGGGATGCTCCTTGTCCGCGTAGACGCGGTAGCTCGACAGGAAGAAGTAGTGCCCGCAGTTGCGCGTCCACTCCAGCATGTCCAGCAGCCATGGCGACGAGTAGCTGATGAAGTTGATGATGCCGTCGTAGGTGCGCGACTGCAGTTCCGACACCAGCGCCTTGTCCTGCACCACTTCGCCCTTGATGCGGTTGACATTCGGATGCTCGGGCCCCGCCCCGTCCAGCGACACCGCGTCCACCTGCCAGCCCTGCTCCGCCAGCAGCGGCACCAGATGCTTCCCCATGGCGCCAGACGACCCCAGCACCAGAACCTTTCCTTTCACGCTCATCGTTCACTTCTCCTTGTTGCTTTGCTTGCGGGCTTCCGCCCGTTTCCCTTCAGTCTCTGCATTCATCTTCACTGCCGATTCCCAGGCAGCACGAAATCCCAGACGGCGAGGTCGGTCTTCTCGCCGACGCGACGGCACTCGTCCTGGAAGAAGGCGGTCCAGCCCTGGGGATCCAGCGCCGCGTCGGAGCAGCCGAAGGGCTGCGCCGCGAAGAAGAGCACCGTGCCCTGGCCCAGGCGCCGCTCGACGGCGGCGGGCCGACCGTCTGGATAGCGCGCGACGACCGCCGTCTCCGCCTCCGTGAAGTCGAAGGCGTCGACCTTGCCAGTTTCGCGCCCCAGGTTCGCGGCCGCCGCGAGCGGCAGTTCCGCCTTGCCGTAGGCCAGCGGGGTCGAGATCGCCGTGCGCTCCTTCACCGCCCCCGTCAGCAGCGCGCGCTCGGGCACCGCCGTCCCGTCGATGTTCCAGCTCCAGACGGTCGGGTCGAAGACCACCAGCCGCCCGCCGCCGCGCACGAACGCCAGAATCCGCGCCGTCGTCGCGGGATCCGTGTAGCGCATGCGGGGGACATAGAGGACGGCGATGCCGTCCAGCGTATGGACGCCGTTCGCGAGGCCAGTCGGGGAGACGAAGCGGAAGTTCGCCTTCACGTGCTCGCCCAAAAGCGCATAGACGGTGTAGGCGGCGTGCGCCACGCGGTCGTCCAGCCCCCAGCGGTCGTAGTCGCTGTAGAGGATGGCGCTTTTCGTCTCCCGCGGCAGCGGCAGCCGCCGCAGGGAATGGAGTTCACCGCAGAGGCGCTCCAGTTCCGCATAGCCGTCGGGCATGGTGATCTTGGCGGGTCCCGACTCGTACCATCGGAAATGCACGGCGCCGTTCTTGATGGCCTGGGAGGCCCATTCGCGCATCTCGGCGGGCGTCGGGCGGCCGCCGTGGTAGATGAAGCCCTGGAGGGTGGCGCGGGTGCGGCTGCGGCAGGCCAGGTCGTGCAGCAGCTTCACCGAGAAGCCAGTGTGGTAGATGGCGCGCCCCATCCCCGCGGAACTCTTCGCGCTGGTGGGATACGGGTCGCAGCCGATCTCCTGCGTCAACGGCGTCATCTGCGCCAGGTCGACCTCGCAGACGCCGCCGCAGGTGTTGCGGTTGAAGCCCTGGAACGGCAGCGTCGGATCCACCGCGCGCACCGCCGCCGCCACCACCTTCAGGTATTCGGCGAAACGGTTGTTCCAGTAGCGCCAGAAGGCAATGCGACGGAAGGGGGTGTCCGCGTCGGGCGTCCCCCCGAAGTCATGCAGGCCGTATTTGCCGAAGCCCGTCTCGCGCTTCACGCGGGCGTCCACTTCATCCAGCGCCGCCGCAATGCCTGGATTCTCCTTGCGGTTGTAGATGAGCCGCACCTGGTTGGTCGGCTCGTCGGCGCCCTCCACGCACCCCACCAGCGCACGCTGGCCAGGCACGGCGCAGAACCTCCGCACCGCCTCGACCTGGTCCAGCGTCGCCTTCAGGTATTCGGGAGTGCCGTATTCCACGAAGTTTCCGCAGAAGAGCGGGCAGCGGTATTTTCGGATGGCCGCACGGGAGACGGAGGAGTTGTAGATGGCGTACTCGAAGACCATGCCGAACTCCTGGTTCAGCCGCAGCAGCTCCTTCATGCCGCCCGCCACGCGCCCCCGCAGCGGCGCCCACGGCAGTTTCGGCCCCCAGGAGCCGAGTTTCGCATGGCGCTCCAGGATCTCGCGCTGCCTCTCGGGCGTGAACTGCGCCTGCAGCGCCGCTGGATAGTCGCTCTGGTAATAGTGGTGCCGCCCCGCCACCACCACATAGCCGCCCGCCTCCGACGACAGCAGCTCCGCCCCCGCCTGCCGCGCGCGCTTCGGTACGAAGCCCGCCGTCTCCAACTTGCGGTAGCGCACGATCTCCGGCTTCGCCCCGAAGCTCGCCCGCGCGAACTTCGGCACGTCGTTGAGATTGCCAGCGAACGCATTCCACTGGCTGGCCTCGTTGCCGCCGATCCGCTTGCGCGTGAAGTTCATCGTCAGCACCTCGGGCGGCGCCGCAAAGCCCAGCGTCCGCCACGGGATCACCATCGCCGCCTCCCAGGAATCCGAATTGCGCCAGGTCTCGGAGCGCCACTCGCCGTCCCACCGCTTGTCCGCGCGGTACGGGTCGCCCGCCTGCGCCTGCTTCAGCGCCGCGTCGAACTGCACGTTCGCCGCGTTCACGATGAACTGCCAGCCAACGTTGCGGTCAGGGTCGAAGAGGAAGAGTTCCACGTCGTCGTCTCTCCACAGCGCGCCGTCCCGCTCCTTCACCGACGCCTTCAGAAAATCCATCGCGGGCTCGTTGCAGATGGTGCCCACATAGAGGTTCGCGTCGTCGAAGGCCACCCGCACCCGAGTCTGCGCATTCGCCGCGCCGCCCCCCGCCGCAATGTAGAAATGGCGCAGCTCCGCCGCGCCCCGCCAGGACGACGGCTTCCCCGAGACCGCCCGCCGCGCAAGGGCGACCCGATCGGGGATGAACTCGTATTTCAGCGACTGGATCTCGAACTCCGACGGCTTGCCCGCGATGCCGATGGTGAACTGCGCCCCGACGGCCGACGACGGGACCTCGTAGGTCAGCGCCGCCGTCGCGAAGTCGCGGTGCATCGGCAGTTCCCGCGCAGGCCCGCGCCCCGCGCTGCCGTTGCCTCCCTTCTGCGTCCTGAAGTTCATCCCGAACTTCAGCGAGGTCCCCTCCGAGCAACGATACGCCAGCAACAGCGTCACCGCCGCCGTCCCCTCGGGCAGGCGGAGGCTGCCATACAGGCACGGCGTCTTCGTCCCGCCCCCGTCGTGGCGGAAGCGAGTGCCCTGGTAGCACGGCTGGAACTCCTTCGGATAGGGCGTCAGACGCCTCACTGGATACTCGGCCCCCGCCAGCGCCAGCGCCGCCAGGAGCCCCATCGCCATCCACCATCTCTGCATCCGCGGCATCTCCATGTTATTCGCACGTCAGCAACACCTTGCCCGCATTCGCATGGGAGCGGAGCACCGCATGCGCGGCATTCGCCTCCGACATCGGGAAGACCGCGTGGATGCGCCGACGGATGCGGCCGTCCTCGATCGCGGGCCACACATTCGCCTCCAGCTCCCGCAGGATCCGCGCCTTCATCTCCTCGGGACGGCTCCGCAGTGTGATCCCCGTGATGGTCAGGTTGCGCTTGTACATCGCCGCCAGCGGAATCGGGCTGGTCGGGCCGCCCATGCACGCCACCAGGATCCAACGCGCCCCCACGTTCATCTTGTCGATGCACGTCTCCAGATAGGTCCCGACGCAGTCCACCGCCACGTCCGCGGGATGCTCGGCCAGCGCCTCATGCAGCGGCTGCCGACGGTGGTTGACCACCACCTCCGCGCCGAACTCGCGGACGATCGCCTCCTTCTCCGGCGTGCCCGCCGTCGCTATCACGCTGGCCCCGTAGAGATGCGCCAGCTGGATCATCGCCAGCCCCAGGCCGCTCGCCCCCGCGACCACCAGCACCCGTTCGCCAGGCTTCACCCCAGCCGTGAACTTCAGATCCAGGCACGCCGTCGCGAAGACCTCTGGCAGCGCCGCCGCCTCCGCCAGCGGAACTCCCTTCGGCACCCGCATCAAAAGACCCTCGGGAATCACCGAATACTCCGCATAGCCCCCGCCACCCAGCAGCGCGCACACCTCGTCCCCCGCCTTCCACCGACCCGAGCAGCCCTCCCCGACCGCCTCGACCCGACCCGACATCTCCAAACCAGGCCACGTCGGCCACCCAGGCGGCGGCGGATAGTTCCCGTCGCACTGCATCAAGTCCGCGCGGTTCACCGCCGACGCGCATGTCTTCACCAGGACCTGCCCCCGCCCAGGAGACGGCTTCGCGACTTCCTGCCACGACATCTCACCCTTCCCGACGATCAACGCTGCCTTCATCGATTCCCTTTGCTCCTTTGCATTGTGATTCCTAAAACAAAAACGAAACCGCTTCCAAATATAACCCCGCTCCCAAACCATTCCAAACAACACCTGTCTTTTTCCCGAAAATCATCATGAGAACATTTCGATTGTTGCATTATATTCCCTAAACGACATGCAAAATTGCACAGGAATCCCGCCATACCACCGCCACTGCCATGAATCTGAAGCAAATCGCCACCGAACTCGGGCTTTCCGTCTCCACCGTTTCACGGGTCTTCAGCAACCATCCGAAGATCAGCGAGGAGGTGCGCGGGCGGGTGCTGGCGCTGGCGCGGAAGCACCACTACCATCCGCGGCTGGCGCCAAAGCAGCGCAACGTCGTGGTGCTGATGCCGTACAACGCGAGTTATCCCGTGCCGTGCTGCGTGGAGATGCTGCTGCTGGCGATGACGCGTGAACTGCCCAGCCATGGCTTCCGCCTGGAGATCCTGCCGATGGACAACCAGGAGCGCCTGAGCCAGATCCAGTTCTGCGGCGCCGTCGCATTGGGCGCCGAGCCCGCCGCCTTCCACGGCTGGGGGCAGCGGTTCCTGCAGCCGCTCGTGCTCGTCGACCGCTTCATGCCCGCGCCCGAACGGGGCGTCCACACCGTGCGCTCCGACGAGGCCGCGGGCATGGCCCTCGCCATCGACGCCCTCCACGCCGCAGGCCGCCGCCACATCGGCTGCATCGTGCACGGACACTGCGGCGTCGGCAACGCCGACGTGCGCGCGGAAGGCATCCGAAAGGCCCTCCGCACCCACGCCCTCTCCGCCAGCGACGCCTTCATCCGCCTCTGCGACGACCATGAATATCTGGAGCAGATCGGGCAGCTCCTCGCCCTCGGCATCGACGGCCTCTTCTGCCCTGGCGGCGCAGGCGGCATCCTCGCCGCCCACGCGCTCGCCCTCTTCAACCGACGCATCCCCCAGGACATCTCCCTCGTCGCCTCGGAACTCCACTACTTCTCCGCCTACGGCACCCCGCCACAGACCACCATCACCCAGGACTACCCTGCCGTCGCCAAGGCCACCGCGCGGCTCCTCGAAGCCGCCGTCACCTCACCCCTGCCCCCCCAGGACATCGTCCTCCCATATCTCCTCCTAAACCGACAGAGCGTGACCCCCGTCTGAAAAGACGGAGTTCCAGACTGCCGTCCTCAAAAGTCAATCGCCATGAAAACGCTCATCCTCTCCTCTCTCCTGCTTGCCGCCGCCGTCTCCGCCGCCACGCTCCAGGCGGTGCGCCTCTCCGCCCCCCTCAACCTCGACGGACAGCTGCGCGAGGCCGCCTGGGCCGCCGCCCCCGCGTTCGACGCCTTCCAGACGACCAGGGGCGGCGCCCCCGCCGAGGGCACCACGGTCAAGTTCCTCTTTGACGACCACGCCGTCTATGTCGGCATCCGCTGCGCGGAGGCCCATCCCTCGGAAATGAAGCGGCTGGTCACGCCGCGCGACGGCAACATCTACAGCCAGGACTGCGTGGAGGTCATGCTCGACCCAGGCAAGTCGATGGAACGCTATTTCCACTTCCTCGTCTCGGCCAACGGCGCCCTCGCCGACCAGTACTGCGAGCAGGGCGGCTTCCTGGAGGATCCCTCCTGGAACGGCGCCTGGCAGGCCAGGACCTTCGTCGGCCCCGACTTCTGGTCCTGCGAAATGAAGATCCCCTTCTACAACTTCGCGGGCCAGGGCGGCCTCGGCGGCAAGTGGGGCGTCAACGTCTGCCGCGCCAAATACAGCAACCCCCGCGAGGACATGAGCATCGCCAGCGGCAAATACCACAACGTCGCATTCTTCCAGGAACTCGACGGCATCCAGGCCGACTTCACGCCCTGCGCCGTAACGCTGAAAACCCCCGAGTGCACCCTCCGCACCGCCGACGGCGGCAAGCTCTTCGCCGTCCCCGCCACCGCCCTCGAAAACCACGCCGCGCGGGAATGCGTCTTCACGCTGGACAGCTGGCTCGTCGCCCCCGCCTCAGGTGAAATCCTGATCGGCCCCGCCACCGAACTCCGCCTGAAGCCAGGCGAGCGCAGGGCCGTCGCGCTCCCCGAAGTCCAGGTCCGCAGCCAGGGCGCCTACCAGCTCTTCGTCCGCGCCGTCGATGCCTCCACGGGGCACGTGGCGGCCTGCCGCGACGCAACGGCGAAACTCGTCTTCTCGCCAGTCGCCATCCGCCTCGACACCCCCTGGTACCGCTACACCATCTTCGAGACGCAGAACATCGAAAACATCGTGATGGATGTCGACGTGGCGCTGGCGGCGGCGGAACGCAAGGGCCGCCGCCTCCGCGTCGCGGTGCTGGACGGCGACCGCCCCGTCCACGAGCAGGTCCTCGCCGATGTGCAGAACACCCAGCGCGTCGCCATCCCCAACCGCCTCCTTCCCTACGGGACATTCTCCCTCACCGCCGAACTGCTGGACGCCGCGGGGAAACCAGTGCCGCTGACGCAGTGCCGCGTGCCGCTGCGAAAACTCCCGTACCGCAAGGGCGAGACCTGGCTGACGCGGGACGCATCCCTGACCGTCGAGGGAAGGCCCTTCTTCCTGCAGACCCAGTGGAACGGCCCCAACCCCGACTTCTCCGTCTCCTTCGCCATGGATCCAGCCCGCATCCTCCCTGGCCAGCGCTGGCTCTCGGGGGCCGTCTGCTGGTTCCCCGAGAAGAACGACCCTGGCCTGATCCGCGCCCTCCAGTCTGGCCATGTCGACGATAAATACCTGGAACTGTTCCGCCGCCAGGCACGCAAGATCAAGGACCACCCGCTGCTGGTCGGGCACTACCTGGTCGACGAACCCATCGCCCGCTCCCTCCACCCCGATTCGCTGCGCCAGGTCTACGAGGCCATTCGGGACGAGGATCCCTACCATCCCGTCGTGATCTCGGATTCCTCCCAGAACCTCTATATCCGCGCCTGCGACATCCAGGTCCACCACCCCTACCCCCTCGTGCTGGACACCGTCCCCTTCAACGACTGCCGCACGATCCTCACCAGCATGGTCGCGGGACAGCGGATGCTCGAAAACGAATACCACAAGGTCTGCTTCATCTTCATGGACTGCGGCTTCAACAAGTACGACTACGGCCTCGGCGGCCGCGAGGGCCGCATCGCGACCTTCCGCGAGTTCGTCGACCACAACCTGATGGCCTTCGCCGTCGGCATGAAGGGCCTGATGCCCTTCAACGTCTGCGCCGACCCCTATCCCGAATTCACCATCGGCTACCCCGCCATCGTCAAACTCGCCGCCTGGCTCGGCGCCTACACCGTCGCGCCCGACGCGGGGCGCGCAACGCCATCCTCTCCGCACTTGCACGCAATCTGGAAGTCGTGGGACGGCAACCAGGTGCTCATCGCCAGCAACGTCTCCATGCAGGCAGGGCGCTTCACCATCCGCCTGGAGAACCTGCCCGCCGACGTGCGCGAACTGCACGTCGTCGGAGAAAACCGCACCGTGCCAGTCGTCGGCGGGGCCGTCGCCGACGACTTCCGCCCCTGCGGCGGCCACGCCTACTCGGTGAAGCGGCCCCCCGCCAGCGTGCCTGACTTCGCCGCGACGGAGGCTCGGATCGAGGAGGCGTGGCGGGCCAAGCAGAAGCCAGGCAACCTCCTCTTCACGCGCTTCCTGATCCGCAGCCACGTCAAGGTCACCGCCAGCGTCAGCCAGAGTTCCACCTACAGCCATTCGACGCAGGACAGCATGCTGTGGCACCTCTGCGACGGCTACTTCCCCGAAAAGATCGGCGGCTACGGCTTCTTCTACTGGCAGGCCAACGCCGACCGCCTCCCCGCGTGGCTGCTCTTCGAACTCCAGGAGCCTCAGACCATCGGGCGGATCAAGGTCTACACGATACAGAACTCCCTCAAGTCCATGACCTGCGAGGTGCTGACCGAGGCAGGCTGGCGCGCCGTCGGCGAAGTCACGGACAATGCGCGCCCCGAGGTCGAATTCGTCTTCCCGCCCGTCAGGACCGCCAGGTTCCGACTGACCGCGCGGCAGGCCGTCGGCAAGGCGGTCTTCCTCTCCGAAGTCGAGGCGTACGCAAAGTAGGGACGCTGGATTCCCCATGATGGAAGGCCCTGACGCCATTTCGGCGGCGTCGCCATTCCGCCATTCCGCCATTCCGCCACCCCGCCATTCCGCCACTCCGCCATTTCGGCGTCATCGCCATTTCGCCATTCCGCCATTCCGCCATTTCGGCGTCGCCGTCATTTCGCCATTGTTGGAAACTGCATCCATGAAGAAAAGCCACCTGGTCTCCGCCGACATCGCCGTCCCCGCAAAACCTGGCAGCGGCATGTACGAGTTCCGCAAGGAATTCTACATCGACCCCGTGAAGCCATGGAGGCGCGAAATGCGCAGCCGCACTGGCGAGGCCGACTACTGGAAGGAAAAGCAGGTGCGCGACAGCCATGACAACGGGCGCACCTGGAGCGACTGGCGCACCCTTCCCACTCCCGTCTCCATGCGCTTCGGCGAGATGGAGGTGGTCCCGACGACCGAGAACGTCCCGCTGTGGCACCCCGTCCACCGCCACTGGGTGCATGTCGGCACGGAGCGCATCTTCCCCTTCGACCACCAGGAGGTCTACCGCCGCTACTGGGAGGATGGAGAGCGCTGGATGGTCGACCACACCTATCTGGTCACGCGCCGCGAAATCGACGGCGAGGCCACCCGCCAGCTGGTCGCCTACGAGGACTGCCCTGCCTTCGACCCCGACCGCCCGCAGGCGGAGGGATACCTCGCCCGCAGCCTCTGCCGCTCCGCCAGCAACTACATCCTGCTCGACGACGGACGCCTCCTCTTCCCCGCCAATCCCTTCGTCCGAAAATGCTGCGAACTGCTCGGCGCAAACGTCGAGCGCCTCTTCCCCAGTTGCCCCGACCTCGTCCACGGCGTCATGATCGCCAGCGCCACCTACAATCCAATGCAGGGCCGCTACGACATCGCCTTCGCGCCGCCGCTCGTCATCTCCGACCTGATGAGTTCCCGCTGCCTCGACGAGCCGATGCTCGCCACCCTCAAGTCGGGACGCATCCTCCTCGCGATGCGCGGCTCGAACTACCGCAACCCGCGCTGGCGCACGCGCATCTCCGCCTCCGCCCCGCCCTACCGCTACTACAGCCTGTCGGACGACGGCGGGCGCACCTTCAGCGATCCCGTGCCGTGGCACTTCGACACCCGCGAGGTGCTCTACTCCCCCGCCAGCATCGCCCATTTCATCCGCTCCACGAAGACTGGAAAGCTCTACTGGATCGGAAACGCCACCGGTGCGGAATCATACGGCAACGACTTCCGCCATCCGCTCTGCATCTGCGAGGTCGATGACGACGACGGCGTCCTCAAGAAGGAGACGCTCGCCGTCATCGACGACCGCCGCCCCGACGAGTCCCCGCGCCTCCAGCTCTCCAACTTCGGCCTCCTCGAGGACCGCGAGACAGGCAACTTCGAGGTCACCCTCGCCAAGGTGGACCAGCACTCCGCCCCAGGCACCCACCGTTGGGAATGCGACAGCTGGAAATACGTCATCTGCCCCGAATGAAACGCACGCCCGCAACTCCCCGCTTCCAAGCCGACGGCACCCTCGCCCTCGCAGGGCACGACGTCGCCTGGGAACTGAGGCTCCTCTGCACCAGGAACGGAGAACGCCTCGCCGTCCGGCCGCGCGACCTGCGCACGGCCGCGCAGACGCTCCAGGAGGACCGCCTCGTCCAGTCCTGGCAGGGGCATCCCCGCCTCGGCGGTGCCTTCCAGGTCGTCTGCGAGTGGCGGCGCCACGGCGCGCAATGGCGCGGACGCCTCCGCTACCAAGCCAACGCCGGCGATTTCGAGGTGGACGAGGTCGTCTTCCCAGTGCTGCGCCTGACGCACGGCGATGACCGCCTCATGGTCCCGCACGACGTCGGCTTTGTCAGCGGCCCCCTGCGCGACTGGGAGCGCGGCCTCCTCACGGCCCCCGTGCGCTGCTCGCTCTACCCCTTCCAGTGCTTCGCCGCCTTCTCCCGCACGGGCAACCTCTACGCCGCCTGCCTGGACGCGCGGCACTGGAACAAGTCCTACGAGATCGTGGCGGCGCAGGGCAGGCGGCCCGCCGCCGAACTGCGCGTCGCCATCCCCGTGCCCCAGACGCCCGCGACGCGGCGGCGCTGGCGCGTCCCCTTC
>JAEEXV010000156.1 GCA_016287975.1 Lentisphaeria bacterium
GGCGGTGGCGCTGGCGCGCGTCATGGCGCAGCATCCGTCGGGGGCGGTGCTGGCGGTGGCGGCGGACGCGGCGGCGGCCGAGGATCTGGCGAATGCCTGGGCGGGGCTTCGGGAACTGGCGGGTGAAAGGCGTGCGGTGATTCCGCTGCCCGAGGTGGCTCCAGGGCGTCGGCAGTGGATGCCCGAGAACGAGGCGAGCCGATGCGCGGCGCTGCAGGAGGCGCGGGTGGGGACTCCTGCGCTGTATATCGCGAGCGCGGCGACGCTCTTGTCGGAGACGCTTTCCCCGAAGGGCTTTGGGAAGCGCGTATTCAGCCTGAAGGTCGGGCAGAAGATTGCGCCTGAGGCGCTGGCGAAGCGGCTGGTGGAATTGGACTACGACAACGAGATCGAGGTGACCGTGCCTGGCGAGTTTGCGCGTCGCGGCGGCATCCTGGATGTCTTTTCGCCGTTGTATGCGGATCCAGTGCGCATGGAATTCTGGGGGGACGAGATTGAATCGATGCGTTTCTTTTCGGCGGAGAGTCAGTGTTCGACGCAGGAAATCAAGGAGTTCCGCGTGATTCCGCGGGGGGCGGCGGTGCTGGAGGAGGCGAACGCAGCGGAGCGCACGGCGGTGCGGGAGTATTTCGCGCCGGAGGTGCCGATGGTGCTGTGCGACCCCGAGGAGATTACGGCGCATCTGGCGGAGTTCGGGGCGGAGGGGGATGCGGCGCGCTGGGGGGCGATGGTCGCGGCGTCGCCGACGGTGGTGCGGCTGGAGACGGCACCAGTGGCGGCGCCAGGTCGGCTGGAGGCGGAGGCGCTGCTGGCGTCGCAGGGGGTGGCGCCCGTCCCTGAACTGGATGTCGCGTTGCTTGGCGAGGAACTGACGGCGGCGCTGCCGGAACTGGGGGAGGGCGGCGCCGCGCTGTGGCACTGGCAGCAGCTCAAGAGCGAACTCAAGCGCTGGGACGAGAGCGGCTATGAGATTGTGGCGTGCTGCGCAGGGGAGGGGGAACTGGTGCGCTTCAAGGAGATGCTGAAGGAGGATGCGTCGATGCAGGGGGTGCGGCTGCGCCTGGAGCATCGGGAGCTGGCGATGGGGCTGCTCTTCCCGACGCGCAGGCTGGCGCTGCTGAGCGACCAGGAGATCTTCGGGCGCGACCCCGTCAAGCGCCGCCGCAGGCATGTCGAATACCGCACCGAGCGGCGTCTCGACGCGGCGGGCGGGGAGGCGCTGCTGGAGTTGGAGGAGGGGGCGTATGCGGTGCATGTCAACTACGGCATCTGCAAATACCACGGCATCCACAACAAGACCGTCGGCGGCGAGGTGGTGGAGGCAATCGAACTGGAGTTCGATGAGGAGGCGCGGATCTTCGTGCCGCTCGACCAGGCCTTCCTGGTGAGCCGCTATGTCGGGGGGACGAAGAATGCGCCGAAACTCTCGCGGATCGGCTCGTCGGCGTGGCGGAACACGAAGGAGAAGGCGGAGCAGGCCGCCTGGGATCTGGCGGCGGAATTGCTGCGCGTCGAGGCGGAGCGTGCGTCGTCGCCAGGCTTCCAGTTCAAGCCCGCGGTGGAGTGGGAGCGGTCGTTCGCGGGGGCGTTCCCGTATGAACTGACGCCCGACCAGGAGGCGGCGATCGAGGCGTGCTACAAGGACATGGCGTCGCCGAAGCCGATGAACCGGCTCCTGTGCGGCGATGTCGGCTACGGCAAGACCGAGGTGGCGCTGCGGGTGGCCTTCCGCGCGGTGATGAACAGCCGCCAGGTGGCGGTGCTGGTGCCGACGACGGTGCTGGCGCAGCAGCACTACCAGACCTTCACGTCGCGTCTGGCGGAGTATCCAGTCAGGGTGGAGATGCTGTCGCGCTTCAAGACGCCGAAGGAGCAGGCGGAGATTCTGGAGCGTCTGGCGGTCGGGGAGGTGGACATTGTGATCGGGACGCACCGTCTGGTGTCGAAGGACGTGCGCTTCGCGAGCCTGGGGCTGCTGATCATCGACGAGGAGCAGCGTTTCGGGGTGCAGGCGAAGCAGCGTCTGAAGGAGCTGAGGACGAGCCTGGACATCCTGACGATGACGGCGACGCCGATTCCGCGGACGCTGTACATGTCGCTGTCGGGGCTGCGGAACCTGTCGACGATCATGACGGCGCCTGAGCATCGGATGCCGGTGTCGACGGTGGTGGCGACCTACGACGAGGATCTGGTGCGGCAGGCGATCCTGAAGGAGGTGGAGCGCGGGGGGCAGGTCTTCTTCTTGCACAACCGTGTGGGCAGCATCAGGAAGGTGGCGCAGCGTCTGCAGGCGGAGATGCCGAAGGTGCGCTTCTGCATCGGCCACGGGCGGATGGGGACGGATGAGCTGGAGGCGGTGATGACCGACTTCGTGGCGCACAAGTTCGACGTGCTGGTCTGCACGACGATCATCGAGAGCGGCATCGACATCCCGAACGCGAACACCATCATCATCGACCGCGCGGACCGCTACGGCCTCTCGGAACTCTACCAGCTGCGCGGGCGGGTCGGGCGCTACTTCCGGCAGGCGTACGCGTATCTGCTGCTGCCGCCGATGGGGGTGCTGCCGCAGAATGCGCGGGAGCGTCTGGCGGCGATCAAGCGCTTCACCAGCCTGGGGGCGGGCTTCCGCCTGGCGATGAAGGACCTGGAGATCCGAGGCGCGGGGAACATCCTGGGGCAGGAGCAGTCCGGGCATATCGCGGCGGTGGGCTTCGACCTGTACTGCGATCTGCTCAAGGAGGCGGTGGCGCGGCTGGAGAAGCAGCCAATCGCTGCGCTGCGGCCCGTCGAGGTGGAACTGGAGATGGTGACCAACTCCCTGACGCCAGTCGCGGGACGCCTCCAGGCGACGCTGCCTCCTGCATACATCGAGGACGAGGCGACCCGCATCAACGCCTACAAGCACTTCCGCGCTCTGGCGACGCCCGAGGCGGTGGACGCCTACGGGCGTGAATTGCAGGACCGCTTCGGAGCGCTGCCCGAATGCGTGGTGAACCTGCTGGCGCAGCACCGCATCGAGGCGCTGGCGCGCCAGAAGCACCTGCTGCGCCTCGCCGTGACGCATGGGCGCTTTGTCGCCGAGACCGCGCACGGGCTCTACCGCATCGGCGGGAAGGTGCCCGCGCTCTACGGCGCCACGCCCGCCGCCCGCCTCACCGAGACAGAGTTCCTGCTGCAGCGGATGCCAGGGTAGGGGCAAGGGAGCAGCGCGAAGGGATTGAAGGGACAGAAGGGATTGAAGGGATAGAAGGGATTGAAGGGATAGAAGGGATTGAAGGGATTGAAGGGATTGAAGGGATTGAAGGGATTGAAGGGATTGAAGGGATTGAAGGGATTGAAGGGATTGAAGGGATTGAAGGGATTGAAGGGATTGAAGGGATTGAAGGGATAACCGCGAAGGGAGGCAAGGCAAGAGATGAAAGAGCAGGAGTTTTGCAATTGGGCGCCGCCAGGCGTGATGAAGGAGCAGTTCACGGAGGAGAACTACCGTCCGACGCGGGCGGATGGGCGTTTCGAGCGGTCGCTGGGGTTCGTGATGGACTATCTGCGTCGGATGCGGCCGAAACTGGGCTTTGAGCAGGTGTCGTGCGCGGAGGAGTTCGGGCCGTGGCGGGAGAAGGTGAAGGCGAAGCTGCGGGAACTGCTGAGGATGCGCGAGGAGCTCGTGGTCGAGTTCAAGTTGCTCTCGGAGGAGCCGCGTGACGGCTACACCCTCTGCCGCTACGAGTTCTACCCTGAGCCAGGGCTGGTGATCCCGATTCTGGTGCTGGTGCCGGACTGCGCGCGGCAGCCTGGCGCGAAGGTGCCCGCGGTGATCTGCTCGCCAGGCTCGGCGGCGGGGCTGAACTCGCTGGCTGGGGAGCCTGACCGCTGCTTCAACCGCTACCGCAAGCGCAACAAGCAGGCGTGGTTCTACGCGCAGGCGGGGATGGTCGGCGTCGCGATCGAGAACCCCGCGACGGCCTTCAACAGCGAGCCCGAGATCGAATACGGGCAGGTGCAGACGCGCTTCTTCTCGCTGCTGGCGATGACGGGCCGCAACTACCAGGGCTTCGTCACCGAGCAGCGCCTGATGGTCGTCGAGTTCCTGAAGCGGCTGCCGTTTGTGGACGCGAAGCGCATTGCGGTCTCGGGGCTGTCGCTGGGCTGCGGCGGCGTCCTCTACGCGGCGCTGATGAGCGACGACATCGCCGCGGCCGTCTACAACGACTTCGTCTGCTCCGCACTCATCCGCACGATTTCAACGACGGATACCGCGACGGGGCCGACGCTGGCGAGCGCCCGCATTGCCTCGAACGAGTGGTTCGACATCCAGCCTGACCTGATGGCGGCGCTGGCGCCGAAGCCGCTGCTGCTGGACGAGGGCGGGCCGTGGAAGGGCCATCTGGACAAGATCGTGCAGGCGTATGGGTACTCGGGGCATCCGGAGAATCTCCAGATCACCTACTACCCGAAATACGCGGATCCGTCCAGCCGCATCCATGACCACGAGGATCTGCGGGAGATGCGCGGGCTCACGCCGGGGCAGTACCTCGAATACGCGAACGTGGACGCCTCGCAGCACAGTTTCCACTCGGAGGTCGCGGTGCCGTGGCTGATGCGTCGGTTCTACGGGCACGACGACATGTCCTCGAAGTTGCGCGCCGCCATCGAGGAGGCGGTCGCGGAAGAGTGCTGGAAGCCCAAATGAGAGGTCGACGATGAAATTGCTGCTGGAACAACAGGACGGGGCGCTGGAGGAGACGGCGCAGTGCCTGCTGGGCGGGGGCGTCGCCGTGGTGGCGACGGAGACGGTCTACGGCATCCTGACGCTTTACGACAACGAGGTGGGGCGCGAACGCATCTACCAGTTGAAGAAGCGCCCTGCGACGAAGCGGCTGCAGATGCTGGCGCCGTCGCTGGAGGCGGCCGAGGGCTACGGGGTGCTGGCGACGCCGCAGTTGAAGCGCCTCGCGGCGCGCTTCTGGCCTGGGGCGCTGACGGTGGTGGCCCCCAACCGCGACCAGACCGACTCGATCGGGCTGCGCGTCCCCGACCACCCGTTCGTGCTGGCGCTGCTGCGGCGCTGCGGCAAGGCCCTCGCCGCGACCAGTGCCAACCGCTCCGGCGAGCCCCCTGCCGTGAACCTTGCCGACGCGTTGGCGCACCTGGACGGCGAACCCGATGTGGCAATCGACGGCGGCGTCATCACCGTCACCGGTGGCCAGGCCTCGACCGTGGTCTCGCTGCTGGCGGAGACGCCTGTCGTGATCCGCGAGGGCGCCATCCGCCTCGCGGAACTGCAGCTCGCGCTGGATGGGTGAAAATTGGCAAAGGGACCCCGGACCCAGGACCCCGGACCCCGGACCCCGGACCCCGGATCCAGGACCCAGGACCCAGGACCCCGGACCCCGGACCCCGGACCCCGGACCCCGGACCCCGGACCCCGGACCCCGGACCCCGGACCCCGGACCCCGGACCCCGGACCCCGGACCCAGGACCCAGGACCCAGGACTTGGGCATTGCGTTAGGCTTTAGGCTTTTTGGTTGGTATGGAGCGTTGGCAGAAATCCCTGCGTGAGGCGGTGACCGACATCGGCGCGGTCGCGCGCCGCTTCGGCCTCGACGAGGCGAAGCTGCGGGAGGTCGCGGAGGCCTTCCGCTTCCGCGTCTCGAAATACTACTATTCGCTGATTCGGGAAAAGGGCGACCCCATCTACCGCCAGTGCATCCCGGACCCGGCGGAACTGGAGGGCAACGCGGATCTGATGGACGACCCGCTGGCAGAGGAGCGCCATTCGCCAGCGCCGAACCTGGTGCAGCGCTATCCAGACCGCTGTCTCCTGCTGGTCTCGAACGAATGCGCGACCTACTGCCGCTTCTGCACGCGCAAGCGCAAGTTCGGCGCGTGCGGCGGCATCGACACGTCGAACCTGGAGCCTGCCTTCCAGTACATCGAGACGCACGCCGAACTCCGCGACGTGCTGGTGTCGGGCGGCGACCCCTTCCTGCTGACCGACGAACGCCTCGGGGAAATCCTGCGGCGGCTGCGCGCGATCCCCCACGTGGAGATCATCCGCATCGGTACGCGCACACCCTGCACCCTCCCCGAGCGCATCACCGTGAAACTCGCGCGGACCCTGAAGCAGTTCCATCCGCTCTACGTCCACGTCCACTTCGAGCATCCCGACGAACTGACGCCCGCCGCCGTGAAGGCGCTCGCGCGCCTCGCCGACAGCGGCATCCCTCTCGGCTGCCAGACGGTGCTCCTGAAGGGCGTCAACGACGACCCCAAGGTGATGAAGGCGCTGATGCACAAACTGCTCCAGGCACGCGTCCGCCCCTACTACATCTTCCAGAGCGACCTCGTCTACGGCACCGAACACTTCCGCACCCCCCTCGAAAAGGGCGTCGAGATCATCCGCTCCCTGCGCAGCTGGACCAGCGGTCTCGCCTGCCCGCATTTCGTCATCGACCTGCCCGACGGCGGCGGCAAGGTCCCCGTCTCGCCCGACTACCTCCTGAAACGCGACGGACGCCGCCTCATCTTCCGCACCTTTCGCGGGGAGACCAGGACATATCCAGATGCCGTGGAGTAGCGAAGACGCAAAAAAACGACATGATCCGAGGGTGGAATGCTACGAAAATTTTCGTAACGTAATTTTTCGTAACGAAAATTTACGTTACGATCCATTTCATCGCGCCATGGGCGGGCGTTTTTGCCGACGGAGTCAGTCCAGGACAGTGGCGGCGGGGGCCCTGAGATAACGTTCGAAGAACGGGTCGGCGACGCGGTATTGTCGGTTTTCCTGTTCGGCGAGGCCCTTGTCGAGGAGTTGTTTCAGGGCGCTGGCGGCAGTGGTGTAGATGTCGATGCCGTGTCGGGCGCGATATTCGGCGGAGAGGGCGTCGGTGCGTTCTCGGGCGAGGGCGTAGAGCAGTTGTCGCTGGGCATTTGAGAGGCTGGCGGAGAGGGCCTCGAAGAAGTCGCAGCGCTGGGCGACGACGGCCTGAACTCCGGCCTGTGCGTCGTCGCGGGTGATGCTCTTGGCGCGGCGTTCGGCGCAGGCGCGCCAGATGGTGGCGGAGAGGGCCTGCAGGTAGAAGGGGATGTTTTCGGAGGCGGCGAGAATGGTCTCGACCGCGTCGTCGTTGGCGCGGATGCCGCAGGTTTGGAAGCGGTTTCGGATGAAGGCGCGACTTTCGATTTCGGGGGGCTTGCCGAGCTGGAAGGGCACGGCGGAGTTGTAGAATGGTCGTGTGGCGTCGGCGAACATCCGCTGGAGCAGGTGGGTGCGGCTGCCCAGGAAGAGGTAGCTGGTCTTGCGCTGCTGCTGGATGACGCTGCGGAAGATGCGTTCCAGGGGCAGTTTGGCGGAGAGGGCGGCGATTTCCTGGAATTCGTCGAATACGACGACGGCCTTCTTCCTGCCGCCCAGGCGCTCGGAGAGGTTCAGTGCCTCCTCGAAACTGGCGGCGGTGGCGGGGGACGAGGCGAAGTCAAGCGCGATGGAGGAGGTTCCGTCGGGGGCGATGGTGATGCGCGGGCGCAGCCCCTTGATGGCCGCAAGCAGGGTGCGCAGGCTCTTCGCACGGCGGTTCTCCGCCGCATAGACCGCCGCCGTGTACTCCTGGAGGAAATGCTCCGGCGAGTTCGCCCGCATCAGGTCGAAATAGAGGCAGGTGTGCCCCGCCGCCCGCAACAACTCCAGCACCTGGAGCGCCAGCGAAGACTTCCCGTAGCGCCTCGGCCCGTACAGCAGCGCGTTCTCGCCGCTGTGCAGCACTTCATATAACTTGTGGGAAATCTCAAGGCGGTCGTAGAATCTCTCCCCCGAAACAAAGACGCCGCTCGAAAATGGGTTCTCCATCGGAATGCTCCTCACTGCATGGCTGGGTGCGCGTATGGACATACTATAGCCCACGTTCCACACTCTGGCGCTGATTCTACGAAAATTTTCGTAATGAAAATTTTCGTTACGAAAAAAGTTGGAGTGAAGAGCACACGTGGGGGGGAATTGAAACGGCGGACGTTGGACTTTGGACCTTGGACGTTGGGGCGGCCGCAGGACTTTGGACGCTGGGCGCTGGACTTTGGAGCGGCTGCGGGGGCGGGAAATCTGGAATAGACATGAAAAAACGCCATGGGCGGCGGCGAGGGGGCGCGCCGTCCATGGCGTCGGGGATAGATTCAATTCTGGCGGGGGCGGGGATTAGTTGCCCGCGGCCTTTTCGGCGTCGTCGAGGCGCTTGTTGCGGCGCTGGCTGTCGCGCTGGACGTTCTGCTTGTTGATTTGCTGGGTCTTGGCCTTGGCCTTGTTGAAGATGGGCTTGACGTGCTTGCGGTAGGCGTTGGCGATGTTGCCGCGGAAGACGAAGCCGAGGACGATGAGGACAACGAGGAGGATGATGTAGAAGAGGCTGGTTCGGTTGGCCTTTTTCTCCATGCGGTCGCGGGAGGCGAGGGCGTCGTCGACGGAGATCTGCTGGTATTGCGGTTCGGGCATGGGGTGCTCCTTCTGGTAGTGGTGTTTGGGGATTGCCTTCAGTCGGGACTCAGGATTCGCGCCTGGTCGGTTCCATGGCGGCCCTTCGCGGCCGCCATTTTGATGCGCCTTTCGTAAATTATACGCATTCGCCGCGTGGAAATCAAGCGGGGCGGGTGCGGGGCGCGGTGGAAAATATATATTAGGCGAAGGTTTCAGTTGTGTTCCTGCAACTAGTTTTCAGCAATCATTGAGGTAGAAATCCATGTTGGAGATTTTGTTTCCCCGTCACGGGGCGGTGTTGAACCACAACCACGGCAAGGAGAGCGCGTCGGGGCTGTCGATCGAGGTGTGCGGCGAGTGCGACGGCATCGGCGAGCTCACGGTGAACGGCGTGGCGGCGCGCCGCTGCGGGCGCCGTTTCACGGCGGAGGTGACGCTGAAGGAGCAGTTCACGACGATCACGGCGGAGTTGTCGGGCACGGCGGGCCGCGCGGTGAGCGAGGTCAAGGTGGTGTGGGACAAGGCGTCGTTCAAGCGCTACAACTTCTTTGTGGACGACCATATCTTCTTCCTGACGGATCTGGCGCGGGAGCGTCCTGCGAAGGCCTTCGACCACTTCTACCTGGCCTTCTGGAAGAAGATGCACACATTGTATGGCACCAAGGTCACGTTGAACTGCTTCTATCGGAACGACCATGACGAGAAGAAGTTCACGCTTTCCGAGATGCCGGAGTGCTACAAGGGCGAGTTCGAGGAGAACTCGGATTGGCTGAAGCTCGCGTTCCATGCGTATTCGGAGTTCCCGGACCGCCCGTACCAGAATGTGTCGGGCGAGAAGCTGGGCGAGGACTACGAACTGGTGCAGCGCGAGATCGAGCGTTTCGCGGGGCCCGCGACCTTCAAGGAAGCGACGGTGCTGCACTGGGCGATGGCGCGTCCGAGCGGCATCGCAGCTTTGGCCGCGCACGGCGTCAAGGTGCTGGAGGGGCAGTACACCAACTCGAACACGGGGCTGGCGGACCAGGCGGAGAAGGAGGTCTTCTGCGACGTGGGATACTTCATGCCGCTGGAGGAGTCGATCTACCTGCGCGACCACCGCGTCTGGTACGATTTCCGCGTCCCGATGACCTACATCCGCGGGACGGCGGTTCTGAACCTGGTTCCGATGGCGGAGATCCCCGCGCGAATCATCGGCGCGACCGACGAGGACACCACGGGGCAGGACATCGTGAACCTGGCTTCGCATGAGCAGTATTCGTTCCCGCGCTACTTCAACTACCTGCCCGACCATCTGGAGCGGCTGGAACTCGCCATCAAGATGATGACCGA
>JAEEXV010000157.1 GCA_016287975.1 Lentisphaeria bacterium
CCCTCCGCCCCCGCCCCCGACAATGGCATCCCTTTCCGGGCGCCAGCCTGTCTTCGGCGCCCTTCCAGGGGTTCCGCTCGCCGCTTCGCGGCTCGCTCCACCCCTGGCTATGCTCTGGCGCCCCCTTGCGGGGGCTTCCCCGAGCGGGAATGCCGCACTTCTCCACGGTGGCCGCGCATTGCCAGATTCCACGAAGTCGCCTTGCTTTCCGAAATGGCGGTTTTACCGACCCTCTTGGGGAACAGAGGTAGGGTTATATTGAAGGGCATTGCGCGATGGGGGAATGAAACGGCGACACATTATGGAGACAAGAAAGATGAGACATTGGCTGGGAATCTGGGGAGCCGTGCTGGCGGGGATGATGCTGCCAATGGCGGCGCAGGGCGCGTTCCAGATCACCAGGCCACGCGATGGCGAGACAGTATCGTTGCTGAAGCCGATGCAGCGCGCGCTGGCGCTGATGACGGAGGCGCAATTGGAGGTCTTCCTCACGCAGGGGACGGTGGAGCGGATGGCGGATGTGACGACCTATCCCGCAGGCATTGAAGTGGAATGGAATGCGGCGTCGGGGGCGGTTGCCTGCTATGAAGTGCGGGTGGCGGACAATGCGGAAATGAAGAGGGACAAGCGCATCCGTGCCGTCCAGCCGAAGTGCGTGATTCAGAATCTGGAAATCGGCAGGACCTACTACCTGCAAGTGGCGGCGTTGGATGCCGCGAAAAGAGCATTCCAGGAGACCAAGGTGCAGTCGTTCGTGGTGGAGAACCTCGCGCCACGCGTGATGAACATTCCTGGGGTGCCGAATGTGCGCGACCTGGGGGGCCGCATCGGACTGGAGGGGCGCGTGATTCCGCAGGGGATGATTTTCCGCTCCGCCGCATTCAATGACAATTCGACGGACGGCGGGAAGACCGCGGGCAAGACCCGCATGGACAAGGAGAATCTCGCCATTGCCGCGGAGGCGCTTGCGCTGAAGACCGAGATCGACCTGCGGTGGGACAGCGAGCTCGCGGACATGTCGGCTTCGCCGTTGGGACAAGGGGTGCGGTACCAGCGCATCCCGTCGACGCTCTACGGTGGACTTTTCTCCCCGAACGGACATGAGAACTACCGAAAACTCTTCCAGGTCTTCACCAGGTCGGAGAACTACCCCATCGGCTTCCACTGCATCCTGGGGGCCGACCGCACTGGCTCCCTGGCGGCGGTGCTTCTGGCGACCTTGGGCGTCTCCCGCGAGGAAATCATCCGGGATTTCTGCTTCACCAGCCTTTATGCGCCATTCCTACGGGCGCCGCACAGCATCCGTCCCGTGCTGGACGGTTTGGCGAAGTGCGGTCAGCCAGGCGATCCGCTTTCGACGCAGGCGATGCGTTATCTGCTGCGCTGTGGCATCCGAAGCCAGCAGATCTATGATTTCCTGACGATTGTGCTTGGGCCAGAATTGGCGATGCCGTCCGCGCTGGAGGAGGCACGGGTCCGTGAACAACTCCAGGAGCGTTTTCAGCTGCCCGCGAAGGGGCTGGCGGTGGCGCCGTACACGGTGCGCGAGGAGACAATGCTCCAGAATGGACGCCAGGTGCATTGGCGGGTGCCATTCTGGCATGTCTCGCCGCTGCGCTCCGCGGGGGCCGATGGCACGGGGGCGTTCTGCCTGCATCTGCGGAATGACGCCCCAGTGCCGACCACCGTCGCTTTGGCACCGGAGGTGAAGGCCCTTGCCGCCCGGCAGTATCATGTGCTGGATCCATTGAGCAAAGTCGTCTACTGCGCCCCAGATGGCGCGACGCGCTGGAAAACGGAGGAACTGTCACGCTTCGCCCTCGTGCTTCGCCCGCAGGAGGAGCAGATGATCGTGGTGCAGCCCGCGGTCGGCGAACTGCCCGACGGCCATCAGCCCCTTGCCTGGCGGCCCCCCTCCTACTCACCGTATGTCGCCGAGGCGCCCGCCGCTCCCGCACCGAGGATCGACGGGCGATTGGACGACGCGGCATGGCAGGGTCAGGCGCCGCTGGCGATGACGGACACCGAAGGCGCGCCCGTCCACAACGCGCCCAAGGTGTATCTGCGCACGGACGCGGCGCACACCACGCTCTACATCGCGGCGGAACTCCAGGATGGCACTCCTTGCGCGAAGGCGCACGCTTCCCGCGACGCCTCGCTCTGGACGGAGGATTCCATCGAACTATTCTTCGCCAGCCATGGCGATGCGAAGACCTACCAGGTCATCCTAAGCGCCGCAGGCTGCATCTGGGACGGCATAAACGGCGACGGCCGCGCCTGGACGCTCGCGCAGTGCGAGTTCAAGGCCGCGCGCACGCCGTCTGGCTGGACCATGGAGGCGGCCATCCCCTTGGCGCAGTTTGGCTTCGAAGGCGCTTTGGAACTGAATGTCTGCGCGAACAACAACCCGGGCGCGATCCACTACAACCTCTTCCCCACGCAAGGAGCCCTGGGCCACCGCGCCGCGATCTCCCCCGTTCTCCTGAAGTAGTGTTCGCCACAGGCTTTCACGGCAAAGTAACCACCCGAATTTCACCAGGCGCTGGCACCAGAAAAGTCCAGCCGCCAGGACCGACCTGGCGGCACCGCAGGTGATGGTGCCGCGCTCCCGCGCGGCCGGCCAATCGGCATTGATCGGCGTGGCTCGACATTGGGCGCCCCCCGTTGGCGCATCCCGCCTGGATCCTTGCACCCACTTTGGCTGGCCATCTGAACCACACCCGACTCTCAAACCTACATCCAGGGGAACCGCAGTCGGAGTCGCGTGTTTCCCCAACGGCATAAACCGCGCCTGGTCATTCCCTGGCCAGCGCTCAATTTGTGCGTGTCGGCCTCCGCGCCGCCCATTCGTCCAAAGGCATGGGCCATATCTGGCGTCAGAACCGTCGCTGCTCATTCGCGCGAAAAATGGCGCAAGTTCCATTGAGCGTCAATCTGGGCGGAGGCTTACGCACAACCCCCACTCACCAGGGATGCCGCAGCACCTTGCCGTCGCGGTATTCGAGGTCAAAACACTCGCCTCCATAGTGGAGGCCCTTGAGCTTCATCCAGGGGATGGCTTTAGGTAGATGGCTGGCGGCGGCAAGGCCGTCCTCGTGGATGCGGACACCGCCCCACCCCATGATGATGAGCTGGAGCATGCCGCACATTCCGGTGAGGAGAGAGATGGTCTCGTTGAAGGGGCTTTCGCTGGCGAGGAGGAAGTCGCCGCGGAAATGCTGGAGGAGATCGAGAAAGGCCTCCCAGCTGGATTCGGGGTTGCCGACCTCGCAGTCGATGACGCCGTCTATGGCGGAGCCCATCATGATCTTCTGGTCTCCGTAGCGCACGCGGTAGTATTCGACCGTGCCGCGGCGAATTTCCTCGGGGAGGGGCATCTCCAAGGGGTAGATGACCAGAGTGGCGTCGGCCTGCTTGATGGGCTGCCCGGCATAGCCCTCGTATTCGAGGATGTGCTTGCCGCCCTCGTCGATGGGCACCCACAGTTTTTCGGCGACCGCAAGCCAGCGCGGATCGGCAGGGCGGCCAAGCATCCCGGCAACCCTGGCGGCGATTTCCAGGGTGGCCTTGGCGCTGTAGTTGGTCATGGCGTTGTTGTCCTGGAGGCAGGCCCATTCGTCAGGACAGCAGACCTGGCGGATCTCGTAGCGGTCACGCTCGGCGTTATAAGTGGCGCGGGAGACCCAGAAGTCGGCGTTGGCGAAAAGGATCTCGGCCCCCTGTCTCTCAAGAAAGCCGCGGTCGCCGGAGACGAGGTAGAACTGCCACTGGGCGAGTGCGACGCAGGAGTTGATCTGGTGCTGGTTCATATAGACCAGCCCCGGAATGCTCTCGTCCCCGAACTCCGCCGATTCCCAGGCGTATTGCGCCCCGGCCATGCCGTAGGCGGCGGCGTTGCGGCGCGCCCCGGGAAGCGTGCGGTAGCGATAGTTGACGTAGTTGCGCGCGAGTTCGGGATGCAGGAGCAGCAGTGGCGGGAAGGTCCACGCTTCGCCGTCGTGGAAGAGGTGCCCCTTCCAGGCGTTGCCGGTGAGACCGGTCGGACCCGGCATCGCGTCGACGCCCTCGCCGACATTCGCGTAGAGCTGATAGAGCGCAGTGCGCGCAAGCATCTGGACGCCCGGATGCGGCACCTCGATGTCGTGCTCCCAGAGACACGCCCAGGCGGCCTCGTGCGCGGCGCGATGCTCCTCGAAGTGCGCCATGCCACCGGCGGCGAGCGTCGCGGCGGCGTTCTGGGGATCGTCGCACTGCCCGTCGGCAAAGAGGGCGGCGCACTTGCGGAAGAGGTAGCGCCGTCCGGATTCGCTGTGCAAGGGAATCTGGCGCTCGAAGCCGCCGCGCATCGGCACGAGGTTCCCGGCTTGGTCTTCGCCGTCCAGCGAGATCATGGTCGCGGCGGCCTGGAGGCGGCGGCGCCCGCCGGCGCGCAGGAAGACGCACTTGGCTGTGTCGCCGGGGCGGCGCAGGAAGTATTCCGTCTCACCCTGGATGGGCAAGAAGCCGCCGTCGACTTTGTCGACGATGGTGTAGTAGTCGGCCTGTGCGGGGATGAGTTCCATCTCGACACAGCCGAGGTTCTTGCAGACGCGGTCGAGCCAGATGCGAATCTTGATATGCAGGGTGCCGCCCCAGTGAACCCAGTCGCATTCAGTGGTGACGGTGGCGGTTTTCCAGTCGAGAGTCTGGGTATAGCGGAGGAGCGCACCAGAATCGCGCCGGAAGACGGAGCGGCCGTGCCGGACTTCAAGGCCGAGGAAATTCAGTGCGGGCATCATCTCGTCGATGTCCCAGAGGTTGTACATCTGAGTGCCGCCAGGAGCCATCTTGACGGCGTGGAAGAGCGGATAGAGGGAGGGCTGGCCCTCGACGGGGACGCGCAGGCCGATAAGGCCGTTGCCGATGAAGGCGTCGCGGCGGCCGGGGGTGCCGGTGTCGTGGGAGACGCAAGTCCAGCCGTCGTGGTCGGTGTGGTCGAAACGCTCCCTGGTCAGGGTGCCGAGGAGGCGGTATGCCTCCGCGAGGTCGGAATCGTTCATGGCGGCGAGGCTCCTGGAATCAGTAGTTGTCGAAAAGATCCATGTTGACTTTCCACGTGGTACTCTCGCTCTTGACCCGCTGGACGGGCACGCTCTTCACGGAAGCCCCCATGGTCAACGCGTTGACATTGCCGGGATGGTTGTAGTAGAGACCACGCGTGGCCAGATACTCGGTGGGGCAAAGGTCGAACATGATGCACAGTTTGGCGGGATCGCGGCCGACGCGCGCGCGCTCGTGGTAGGCGGTCATGCCGACCTGCCCCGCCGCCTCGGCCTTCCAAATCTGAACGCGATAACTGACCTGCGCACGCCCGTTTTCATTGAGTGTATAGTTCTTCGAGTCGCTGGGGCAGCGGAAGAAAGGCCGCAACTGCTCCAGCCGCTTCAACTGGGCGGCCCGGCCGGTGCCGGCCTCGATGGGGCCGCCAGGGAGGCACCCCTCGTTGGACAGCGCGGTGAAGAAGGTCTTGGCGACCCCGGCAGTGTGGTCGCAGAAGTAGAAGGTGTTGGGGTTGGCATTGGCGTCCTTGCCGTAGAAGGGAAGCCAGTCGTCGTTTTGGTCGGCGTACATCGTCACGGCGAGGCCAACCGTCTTCATCTGATTGACGCAAGCGATGGAACGCGCCTTCTCGCGCGCCTTCGACAACGCCGGCAGCAGCATGGAGGCGAGAATGGCGATGATTGCAATGACAACAAGCAATTCAATGAGAGTGAAAATTCTGGTTTTCATGGCTGTCAGGTAATGGCAAGTCGCCTTGGTTCTTTTGGTCTTTTCCTTGGGCGCTATTTCACGAGTTTCGGGGTGATGAGGAATGCTTTTACGCTGTACGGCTCCAGTTCGATCTTGAAGCCGTAGCCGGGACCGCTGATGTGATGCGAGAAGAGTTCGAGGGCGTAGGCACCGGCGATCTTCGGGGAAAATTGGAAAAGCGAGGTCTGCTTTTCAGGGCTGTTGTTGGCGACGAGCAGGAGCGTGGATTTCTCGGCGGGGTTGCGTCGGGCGATCCAGGAAATGGTCTTGACCTCGCGGAAGAAGTACTCCTCGTCCTCCTTGCCGGCCATGCGGGAGCGCTTGCGCACCTTGTACTTGGTCATGTCCTGGTCACGAGCGCAGGTGACCTCCGCATCGACGGGCTCGCCGAGGAGCCAGGGGACGAGTGAGGAGATTTCGAGCATGACGGGAAGCAACACCTGGTTGGTGTAGTCGTTGCTGGCGCGGCGCTGGCGCCAGCCCATGATGCCCATGGCACCGAAGGTGATGGGCGCGAACCAGAAGTAGCGGATCTCGGCCTGCGTGTAGGTGCGGTTCTTCCAGCGTCCGCCCATGGAGGCGAAGCCAGGCGGACAGTAGACGAAGCAGCGCTTGCCAAGTTTCTGGGCGGCGGCAGCGGCAAGCTGCGCGTCGTAGGGCAGCCCGTAGTAGCCACTAGGCTCGCCGGAAGTGGGGTATTCGTTGGCGATGAGGATGTCGTAGAGTTTGTCGGACTGTGCATAGGTGGTCCACCACGCCTGGCATGGGATGTAGACGGCCTCGGGATGGGCGGCGTGGATCAATTCGATGAACCACTGGCTGGCCTCGACCATGTACATGCTCAGGGCCTTGTCCATGTCCTCCTCCTTGAGTTGCTTCGTCTTCTTCCACTCGCCCAAGGTGCCGTAGAGACGGTTCTCAAGTTCATCGAGAGTGTATCCCAGGACGTTGCCGTAACGGCGCAGTTCCTGGAGGACGGGCGTCAACTTTGCCTTGCGCTCGGCGATCTGCCCCGGCGTCAGCATCCGAAAGGTATGGCGGTCGATGGCGTCAAGGACATAGTTCAGGGGAAGTTCAACGAGGATGGCGACATCGGGATGGTTGTCGCGGAACCAGCGGATGACCTCCAGGTTGGTGGCGTAGCGCTCGGTATGGGGGTCGATGGGCAGGATGACGCAGTTCATGCCCGCCCCCTTGAGGAACGGGTGGATCGCACAGCGGTTGGACTCCATACGGGCGTCCCAGTTGCCCAGGAGGAAAATGGGCTTGCCACGGAAAGTCAGGGGCTGGAAGGCGGGGCCGGCCGCTAGAAAGGCGACGCTGGCCAAGAAGATGAGAAGCAGGCGTTTCATGATGGCGTTGTGGTATTGGTGGGTGGGGAGGTGGACAGGAACTCGAATTTCGGCTGGATGAGGCGGCCGCTCCAATGACGGCCCGGGAAGAAAATGTGTTCGCGCAGAAGACCATAGCCGGCGCTCCAGACCTCGTTGATGGAAACCAGCGGCGCGAAGAGGCGGACGGAGCGCGGGGCGGAGACGGGGCGGCACTCCCGCCCCTCCTGGATTTCCATCCAGATCTGCAGCGAGGCGGGTACACCGTAGCCCGGCTCCCCAAAGCAACGCAGCTGCTCGTCGTTGAAATGCATGAAGGAGAGAAGCACCTCGGGCCAGGAACGGTGCGCCTTCATGTAGGCCAGCATCGCGGTGAGGCGACGGTCGACGTTATCGTGCCAGTTGAGCAGGATGTCGTCGTAGGCCTCGTGCGGCAGGCCGAACTCTCGTTTCAGGCGCAGGAAGTTGCGGCGCAGCATCTCGTCGTAGCTCTCGACCTTGCTGTGCATGAAGGCGGCAATGCGGCGGTAGCCCTCGGCCACAAGGCGCTCCAGAAGCTGACGGCAGGCGTCGGCGTTGTCGAAATCGACGTAATTGAGGTGCGGATAACAGTCGAGGACATTGCAAGAGACGAAGGGGATGCCCGCATCCTCCAGTCGGCGCGCGGTCTCAAAGGTCAGCGTGCTGTTGAGGAAAAGGATGCCGAGCAGGGGACGGCGCACTTCGGTCGAAATGCAGGCGTCTTTCTGAATGACGGGATCCAGTCCATCGTCGGCGATCTGGCGGAACAGCGCTGCCAGGGAATGGTGGCATTCGGGGACGCCGACGGTGACGATGGCGACGATGCCGTGAAGAAGCCGGCGCCGGTCGATGACGGTGCCGCCGCGACGGCGGGAAACGAGGAGGCCGCGCGACAGCAACGGGCGAAGCGCAGCAGCGACAGTCTCGCGCGAGACGCCGAACTCCGCCGCCAGCGCGCTTTGTGGCGGCAGCAGGCGCTCGTAAACGCGGTGGCGGATGCGCCGCTCCAGTTCGGAAGTAATGGATGGTGCCTTGGTCGGAAACATCGGCTCAATGGACGCCACGGCGGGGATTTTTACTGGAATCAGGCTGGATGCCCGCCTCGGCCTGCGTCAGATGGCAGCCGCGTGTGCGGAGCGCTGCTTGCACATCGGCAACGGGAAGTTCGTGAGGTGGAACGCCCCGCTCCACGGCCAGGGCGGCGGCGGTGCCAGCGGCCTCGCCGGTAACCGCGGCGGCGGGAATGCTTCGGGTCAGTTCCCAACTGTAGCCATCGGCACCGATGCAACGCCCGGCGACCAGCACGCCAGTGACCGTCGCTGGCAGCAGCGCGCTGTAGGGGATTTCCTGGACGACGCCGATGTCGCACCAGTCGGCAGCCATCCCGATGGCCCCGGGGATGGCGCGGTTAAAGGCGCAGTCGGGAAGGTCGCCTTGGCTGACGATGCGCGCGGCCTGACGGAACTGTGCCATCGTCGGCACCGCGACAGGGTAACGCCCGTCGCGGTCGGCACCTGGATAGCGACTGCGCATCCTGCGACGGGAATCCAGCAGGAACTCCGTGGCGGCACGCGGTGAAAGCGCACGCCGGGTCGGCTCCGCTTCAAGCAGTCCCTGGATGACACCGCGCAAATGCGGAGAGAAGGCGGAGCCGGTGGCTTCGGTGTACTCATCCACCTCGATGCCCCAGAAACAAAGCTGGTTCTTGCCTTCGATGAAAGCGCCGCCGCACTGGCGCACCAATTGCGCGTCGCCAGTGGCGTCCACGAAGACGGAGGCGGTTAGGCGGCCGCCCCCCCCTTTGGTGAAGAGTTCGACGGCTGCCAGGCGTGAGCCCTCGCAGTGTACGCCGGTGACAACGGTGTCCAGCCAAAGTGCGACGCCGGCCTGTTCAAGCATTTCGTCGAGGGCGAGGATGAATGCGGCGGGGCTGAAGGGGGTGCGGAAGCGCGGGTGCCGCTGGTCGCGCCCGGGATTGGGAGCGTCCCAGCCGACGGGGATGCAGCCGGGGCCGTATTGGATGCTGGCACGGAAGAGGCGTTCAGCGAGGCCGAAGGAGACCTGGTGCCCCATCCCGTCGTCGAGCGGCAGATAGATGTAGACCATGCCGCCCGTGGCGAGACCGCCGCAGAAGGCGCCCTTCTCGACCAGTGCCACTCGCTTTCCGCCGCCGCTCGCCGCCAGCGCCGCCGACACCCCCGCGATGCCGCCCCCGGAAACCACGATGTCGTACCCTTCCTCGAACATTCCCAATGCTCCTTTCCCCCACGCGATTATTATAATGATGGATTGCCAAAATCAAAAGCCATTCAACCGCCCATCTTCCTCGCAAGGTGTGCATTAGTTTTGTGTAATACATTTATCGTGAGATAAATAGCATTGTAAAACCAGGCTCGTTCGATCATCCGTCAATGCCAACTGGTTGTTTTCAATACGCGCTCCATTCTTCGACTGACGCCCCCGAGCATGGTTGCCACGGCGCGCCGTGGCGCCCCAGAGAGCGACCGCGTCGACATGAGGTGCGCCTTTCACTATCGCTGTGTTCCCCATGAGGGTCGGTAAAACCGCCATTTCGGGGAGCAGAGCGACTTCTGAAATCTGGCAATGCGCGATCCCCGATGAAATGCGCGCATCTTTTCGGTGGACGCGCATAGTCAGCAACCAGGAATTGCACAGTTCCCCGAGAATGGCGTTATTTTTACCGACCCCCTTGGGGAACAGCGCGTTCACTATAAGCACGACCACGGCGTGGCCGCCGTGGCAGCCATTTTCGGGGGCTCCGATTTGTGCATACTGCATTCAGTGGTGGATGCGGCTTCGAGGGCAGTCACGGCTCCCCATGTAGAATAGTGTTTCCGTGAAACCGCGTAGCGGTCAGCCACAGTTGCCCGGCCCATCGAAAGCCCCCTCGCCGGCGCTGTCGCACGGGCTGCGCCAGCGCACGGCGGCGAGGGCGCCGACCAGCGACAGCGCCATCCCGATGACGGGCAGGTTCGCCGCCAGCGACGGGGAACGGCTGCAGATCCCCGCTATGCCGCAGATCCCGCCGACCGCGACGGCCGCCAGCCATCCGCACTTCCGGATGGGATGCCGTCCATGGCACAGCACCGCGACCAGCATCGGGCAGATGACGCCTGGGGCGTAGATTGAATAGGCGCCTGTCAGCAGCGCGATGATGTCGCCGCGGTTGCCCAGGGTGAATCCCAGCGCGAGGAGGCCCATCCCCACGACCGCCGCGCGTCCATGCATGGTTCCTGCCGGGCGGGGAGGCGTGCCCAGTCTCCCGCCCGGCAGAGGCGTCTCGTCAGTCGAGTTTGCAGTATTTGAGGTCGCCGAACTTGGTGGACATGATCTCGCAGCCGCCCTTCTTGACGATGACGCCAGTCTCCCAGCGCAGGCCGTAGCCGTCGCCGGTGAAGAAGGTGTCAACCTGGTAGGTCATGTTCTCCTTGAGCTTGTAGTCGGAGGTGGTCTCGATCCACGGGGATTCGGTCTCCATGATGCCGAGCCCGTGCACGGGCCCGTAGAGCATGTAGTCGCCCCAGCCCTGGTCGACGCCCCACTTGGTGTACTTCTTCGCGATGCCCGCCGCGTCGGCGCCCGCCTTGATGAGCTCGAAGGTGTAGTTGTGCGCGTCCAGCCCGAACTTCACCAGATCCAGCTGCTTCTGCGGCAGTTTGCCGAACCACACGGGCAGGCCGATGGACGAACTGTAGCCGCCCACGCGCGCGCCGATGTTCAACTGGATGATCTCGTTCTTCTTCAGTTTCGCCTGGGTCGGACGGCTGATGCCGTTGCTGGTGCGGTCGCCGCCGAAGCAGTAGAGGCTGTGCCCCTCGTATTCACCGCCGTTCGCGTAGATCTCGCGCTGCGCGATGCCGATCGCCTGGAGCTCCGTCATGCCGGGCTTCATCTCCTTCAGCATCGCCGCAACCGCCTTCTCCGCGACCTTGAAGGCCTTGCGGTGGCACGCCAGCTCGTTCTCGCTCTTGATCCACCGCAGCGGACGGAAGACCTCGTCCGCCGCCACGATCTCGACGCCAGGCAACTGCTCCTTGACTGCGTTCAGCGTCGGCAGCGTCATCACCGCCGTCCCGACCAGCCCCAGTTTCTTCAGTTTCTTCGAGCCCATCGAGAGTTTCACGACGTCCTTGTAGGTCGCCAGCGCGATGCCAGGATAGTCGGGCTCCGCCGACTCGCGGTAGTTGAGCATCAGCAGCACGTCTGGAATCACGCTGCGCCCCTGCGCGTATTTCAGGCTCTCGGGCCCGATCAGCAGCACAGGCTTGCCCTCGGCGGGGACGAAGACGCCCGCCTGCTCGAAGGTCGGCCAGTATTCGGTCAGGTAGCGCACGTTCGCGAAGTCGGACTCGGTGCCGTGCACCAGGCACGCGTCCAGTTTCGCCGCCTTGATGCGGGCCTGGAACTTCTTGATGCGCTCAAAGTACTCTTCACGCGGAATGCTCGGAATTGCCATGGTGGTTCTCCTGGGGTTGTTTTGGGGCGGGGGACGAAAATCGCACGGCTCACACGGTGATCTGGCGGGCCTGGTAGAACTCGGCGCCGCGGTCGCGCAGCATGTCGATGAGGACGAGGAGCTGCTCCTTGGCGTATGCGCCGCAGTTCTTGACGATGAACGGGTCTGGGTAGACCGAGCCCTCGCCGTAGTGCAGGATGCCCTCAGGCTCCTTGGCGAACTCCCACGGGTGCATGTAGAAGCAGATGAAGGGCTCGACCTCGTTCCGCTCGCAGAAGCCGAGATAGCCGTCCACGTGTTTCATCAGCGCCTCGGCGCTCTCGGTGCGCCACAGCGGCCACTGGTCCATGTCGCGCCCGTAGGGGTCGTTCGACTGCATCGAGAGGTCGGCGAAGTTCGGCAGTTCGATGATCTTGAGGTCGCCTTTCTCGGTCCAGTCCGCGCGGGACGGATGGTAGGGGGCCAGTTGTTTCCGATAGAAATACATCGGGTAGGTCACGTCGGCCTTGTAGCCGAGTTCCTCCAGGGTGTTCACGACCGTCGTCGAGCCCCACAGCCGCGGGCACCGCCACGAGGTCGGGCGCACTCCGAGCGCCGCCTCGACGCGTTCGGTCGCCTTGCGGATGCGGTTCGGGACCTCCTCCGGCAGGATCGGCACCGCGCCTGGAATCTCGAAGATCGGGTCGCCGATGGTCTCGTGGAAGAGGGTGTGGCAGCCCGCCTCGTGCCCCGCGGCCACCACCTTCTTCGACGCCTCGGGGTTCTTCTCCGCCGCGTCCGCGGTGAAGAAGAAGGTCGCGCTGATGCCCTTCTGCTTCAGGACATCGAGGATCGCCTCGGTTCCCTCGCCAAAGGCGCGGTACCAGGGCGTCCAGCTCCCGATGTCCGTCTCCATGTCAAAACCGAAAACCGTGCGGACCTTCGCCATCGCTCAAAAACTCCTTGCTGTTGTCCCAATTGAAAAAACACTGCTTTGCGCTAATATAACGCACCGCCCCGAAAATGCCCGCGCTAAGAACGGCAGATGCGGATCTGCTGCGCGCCCGCGACGGGATGGTCCGAAATCAGCACCAGGTACCCCCCGCCGCCGCAGCCAGTCAGTTTCCACCCCAGCACTTCGCCCCGATAGCGCTCGACCGCGTCACGGATGTCGGGCGTCTCCATCCTCGGGAAAAGCGCGATCTCGGCCTCGTACGACCCCGTCGTCGCCGCCCCCCAGGCGGCAAGGTCGCGCGCCTCGATCGCCGCCCACGCCGCCTTCGCCGCGCGCGACAGCTTCGCCGCGTTCTCGGCGGTCAGGCGGCGCTCGCCGAGGACGTCGTAGCCTGGGTCGCGCTGCGGCAGCGCGACCATCCAGATATGGGATTCGACGAATCGCAGCGTCTCCTCGTCGGTGCGGCTTTCGATATGGGCGGGCCAGTATCCCTGCTCGTAGTCGAGGCGGTTGAGGCCAGGCAGCAGGATGCCCAGCTGGTCCTGCGAGCCGCTGATGTTCTTCGTCCCAGGCGGGTTCTCCATGCAGAAGAGCACCCTCGCCAGTTTCTCGCGGTCGCCCTCGGGAATCGAGGTCTGCCACAATTCAATCGCCTTCTTGCGCGAACTCGACGCCAGCCCGCTGCGGTCGTTGTACTCGTAGTCGGGCTCGATCGAGATCGTCAGCACAGGCCCTGGGCACAGCGCGTTCACGAAGGGCTGGTCCAGCCATCCGCCGCACAACTCCACCCGATACGGAATCGTGCACTCCTTGCGCAGCGCCGTCGTCGAACGCGCAGGCAGCCCGGGATGCGGACGCCGTTCCGCGACCACCAGCCGGATGCCCAGTTCGTCGCACAACTTCGCCTTCGCGGGCGTCCACCCGTCCGTGTTCACGAAGAAGACATCGGGCTTCAGCGCGCGCAACTCCTCCTCGAAGTCCAGCAGGCCGTGGCCGCGGTTGATCCACGCGTCCTTGACGCAGCGCAGCGCCTTCACCATATAGAGGCGCTCCGCCTCGGTGTTGATGGTCTTGCGCCCCTTGAGCCCCTCGATCGTCGCGTCCGACCCGATGCCCACATAGAGGTCGCCATAGGTCGCCGCCTCCTCGAAAAACGCCACATGCCCCGAATGCAGCATGTCGTAGCAACCAGACACAAAGACTTTCGCCATCGCGCATAACCTCCCGCGGTTTCCAAAACAACCCCCACTTCACATAATATAACCGCGGTTGATCATGCGGGGCAAGTCGCGGCCGATAGCGCTTTGCCGACGAAGTCTGTCTTGTCGGCAGGGTCGGCAGGGTCGGCATAGCCAGTCTGTCGGCATAGTCGGCAGAGTCGGCATAGCCAGTCTGTCGGCATGGTCGGCATAGTCGACGAAGTTGGTGACCATGCCGACCATGTCGGCCATGCCGGCAAAAAACGGCCATGCCGACCATGCCGGCCATGCCCGCGTGTGCCGGCGGGCTTGCCCGTCGGCCGGCCATGCCGCCCCCCTCACTTCCTCGACAGTTCGGCGGCGCGGTGGACCATCAGCAGAAACTCCGCGCGGGCGCCGTCGGCATCCTTGCCGAGCGCCTTCTGCGCGCGCTGGATGACCTGCGCCAAACTTGCCTTCGGAGCGTACTTGGAGTCGCGCAGGCACAGCCCGAACTCGGCGACGGCCGAGGCCCACTCCCAGTTCGCGCCCGCCTTCGGGCGCTCGCTCAAGGCGAGACTCTTCTCGACGGCGGTGCCCTCGCCCTGCGGCTGCTGGTAGCGCATCCGGAAAGTAAGCCACTCGCCACTGGCGGTCGCGGTCGGCGCGCTGTACTTCAGCGGCTGCTGCCCGGGCGTCGCGGCGGCCTTGACAGCCTCCGGCGCATCGGCGGGCACGATCTCATAGAGCGCGGTCACCTGCTGTCCCACGCCGACCTCACCCGAATCCCGCGCGTCGTCGCGGAAGTCGGTGTCGGCCATCTTGCGCAGCTCGTAGCCCAGCAGCCGATACGCATGCACCTTCGCGGGGTTGAACTCCACCTGGAACTTCACGTCTCGCGCCAACGTGTACATGTTCCCTGTCATGCCGTGCACAAAGGCCTGCTTCGCCTCCCGGACGGTATCCAGGTAGAAGTAGTTTCCGTTGCCCTTGTTCGCGAGCATCTTCATCTTGTTGTCCTTGTAGTTCCACATGCCGCAGCCCGCGACGCTCAGGTAGATGCACGCCTTCCGCTTCGCCTCCACCATCGCGACCAGCTCCGCCTCGCTCGACGCGCCGACATTGAAGTCGCCGTCGGTGATCAGCACAATCCGGTTGTTCCCCTTCGGGATGAAGTGCTTCTCCGCCAGTTTGTAAGCCGTCTGGATGCCCGCCCCGCCCGGAGTGTAGCCCCCGACGTCAAGCCCCGCGATCTGGCGGCAGACCTCCTCCACGCTGCCGCACCCGTCCAGCAGCACCGACACGCCGCCCCCATACGTGACCATGCTCACGCGGTCCACCGAGCGCAGCTGCCTCGCCAGCGCCGTCATCGCCTCCTTCACCATCGGGAAGACGTCATACATCGACCCGGAGTTGTCGATCAGGAAGACGTAGTGCGACGGCGGCAGCTCCTCCTTCGGAATCACCCGCGCCTGCACCCCCACCAGCAATAGCTGGTGCGACGGATTCCACGGCGCAGCACCCATCTCGAAGTGCGGACGCATCGCCTCCCCTGACGCAGGCAGCGGATAGTCATACTGGAAGTAATTGACCAGCTCCTCCAGGCGCACCGCCTCCCCCGCCGGCAGACGCCCCTCCTGCAGAATCATCCGGCGCAGGTTCGCGTAGCCCGCCGTGTCCACATCCGCCCCGAAGGTCGAAAGCGGATTCGTCGCCGTCGTCAAAAACGGCTGCTCCCCAACTGCCTTGTATTCCTCCGTGTTGAGCGCACTACGCGACGGCGGTGCAACCTCATCCATGGCCGCGAAAGACGGTACCACCGCCCCCACCGCCACCCCCAAAGAGACCATCCCACCAAGATTCGCTCGCTCCTTCTGCTTCTGCACGACTCCCAGGATGGCCTTTCGGGGGAATTCGGTTCGGGCACCCATTTGCGGAGGTGCGTCCAGTTCAGGCGCAGCTGCTCCGCCGCGACAGGCGCGGACGGCTCCTGCGCCTCCGGCGCCCATTTGCGGAGGTGCGTCCAGTTCAGGCGCAGCTGGACTGGACGGGGTCTTGGGGACAGCTGGCGCCACGGCGATTGCATCCGGTGCCGAATGCATGTCCTCCCTGCGCATGACAAAAAACGCTCCCATCACGCCGACACCCAGAATCACCAGGCACGCCGCCAGGCGCCGCAACACCTTCCAGCGGCGCGACCACAGCGCCGCGCGCGCATCCTCCAGAGCAACCTTCGCAAAGAAGTTCCGCTCGAACTCCGCGGCATCGGCGAACTCCCCCTCCTTCGGCGTGCGCCGCCGCTTCCAGAGTTCCAGGGTCTCGTCCAGCATCCTATCGTCCATCTTCGTCCTCCTGCGCCAGCAGGCGCTTCAACATCTGCTTCGCCTTGAACACCCGCTGATACAGCGTGTTCTCCGTGCAGCCCAGCCTGGCCGCCGCCTCATGCCCCGACAACTCGCTCAAATTTCCCCAGACGAGCGCCTCCCGATAGGTCTCCGGCAACTTCGCCACCGCCTCTTCCAGGCGCTTGAGCCTGCGCTCCGTCTCTTCGGCGTCCCCCGAAGCCTCCGCCGTGTCCACATACCCTTGCTGCGCCTCGGCCTGCCGCCTGCGGCGCCGCAGGAAGTCGTAGGCGCAGTTGATGGCGATCCGATAGACCCAGTTCAGCAGCACCGCGTCCTCCCGGAAGGAAGCATAACTCCGATAGGCCCGCAGCAGCGCCTCCTGCACCACGTCATCCGTGTCCGCGGCGTTGCCGAGAATGCGGTACACGCCGCCCCGCAGAATCGGCAGTTCCTCGCGGCACAGCCGATGGAACCGCTCCGCCTTTGCATCCGTCTGCTCTGGTTTCCCTGTCATGAACACCTCGCTTGTTGAAAGTTTCCATTTCGGCCCCTCCACATCCGAAAACGGGCTACCGACAATAAGACTCCGATTCCTCCATTTTCTTACCGCGCCCCGGAAAAAACACGAAGATTTTTCGCCGCCGACGGACGGACGGGCAAAAGGCCGTCCCCTCTTTCCTGGCCCGCGTTCCCATTTTCCGACATGTCGTTATATTAACACGTCCGTCGTCATTGGTTCCGCCTTTCCATCCCATCACCCTGGAGATTTATCACCATGTCCGAAATCCCGTACAAGATCTACCTCTCGGAATCCGAACTGCCGACCGCCTGGTACAATGTGCGTGCCGACATGAAGAAGAAGCCCGCGCCGCTGCTGAACCCCGCCACCCGCCAGCCCGTCACCCTCGACGAACTGTGCCACGTCTTCTGCCGCGAACTCGCGATGCAGGAACTCGACGACACCACCCCCTTCATCCCGATTCCGCAGCCCATCCTCGACTTCTACAAGATGTACCGCCCCTCCCCGCTGGTGCGGGCCTACTTCCTGGAGAAGGAACTGGACACCCCCGCGCACATCTACTACAAGTTCGAGGGCAACAACACCTCCGGCAGCCACAAGCTGAACTCCGCCATCGCCCAGGCCTACTACGCCAAGCAGCAGGGGCTCGAGGGCATCACCACCGAGACCGGCGCAGGACAGTGGGGCACCGCACTCTCCATGGCCTGCTCCTTCTTCGGACTCAAATGCCACGTCTACATGGTCAAATGCTCCTATGAGCAGAAGCCGCACCGCCGCGAGGTCATGCGCACCTACGGCGCCGAAGTGACCCCCTCCCCATCCGACACCACCGAGGTCGGCCGCGCCATCCTCGCCGCCCACCCCGACACCAACGGCAGCCTCGGCTGCGCCATCTCCGAGGCCGTCGAGACCGCCGTCAAGACCCCAGGATACCGCTACACCCTCGGCTCTGTCCTCGCCCAGGTCCTCCTCCACCAGAGCATCATCGGCCTCGAAACCCAGGCCGCCCTCCGCAAGTACGGCATCAAGCCCGACCTCATCATCGGCTGCGCAGGCGGCGGCTCCAACCTCGGCGGCCTCATCTCCCCCTTCGTCGCCGAAAAACTCCGCGGCGAATCCGACTGCCGCATCATCGCCGTCGAACCCGCCTCCTGCCCCAGCCTCACCCGCGGACGCTACGCCTACGACTTCTGCGACACGGGCCGCGTCTGCCCCCTCGCCAAGATGTACACCCTCGGCTGCGACTTCATCCCCTCCCCCAGCCACGCGGGCGGCCTGCGCTACCACGGCATGAGTTCCATCGTCTCCGAACTCTATGACCAGGGCGTCATCGAGGCACGCTCCGTCTCCCAGGTCGAGGTCTTCGAGGCCGCGCGGCGCTTCGCCCGCGTCGAAGGCACCCTCCCCGCCCCCGAAAGCTCCCACGCCATCAAAGTCGCCATCGACGAGGCCCTCAAGTGCAAGGAGACCGGCGAAGCCAAGAACATCGTCTTCGGCCTCACCGGCACCGGCTATTTCGACCTGGTGGCCTACCAGAAGTATAACGACGGCCAGATGAGCGACTATATCCCCACGGACGAGGAGCTGGCCAAGAGCTTCGCCACTCTGCCCGCCGTCGACTGAGAAAATCCCGGGAACCCCTTGACAAGCGGAAAGTTCAGGCGTATAGTGATTTAAAAGAATGAAGAATCCCGGCGCCGTTTCCTCACTTTTCGGCGCGCTCCCCGGAGAGTGGCTCCGGCCGCCCTCCGGGGGAGGGGACTTCCTTCCGATCACGAAACAAGAGAGGTAATCCGCCATGGACCAGACCGCAATCATTACCCTGATCCTCATCGTCTGCTTTTTTGCCGTGATGATCTTCATCGGCATCCGCTCCAAGCGCCACACGGCCGACGTCAACGGCTTCGTTCTCGGCTCCCGCAGCGTGGGCCCGTGGCTCAGCGCCTTCGCCTACGGCACGTCCTATTTCTCCGCCGTCATCTTCGTGGGCTACGCCGGGCAGTTCGGCTGGAATTTCGGCCTGGCCTCCACCTGGATCGGCCTGGGCAACGCCTTCATCGGCTCCCTCCTGGCCTGGACGATCCTGGGCCGCCGCACAAGGATCATGACCCAGCATCTCAGCAGCAAGACCATGCCGGACTTTTTCGGGACCCGTTTCGGCTCCAAGAGCCTGAAGATCGCTGCCAGCGTGGTCACCTTCCTGTTTCTGATCCCCTATACCGCATCCCTTTACAACGGCCTGAGCCGCCTGTTCGCCACCGCCTTCCAGGGCGTGGATTACGCCCTGTGCGTGGTCATCATGGCGGTGCTCACCGGCGTTTACGTGATCCTGGGCGGCTATATGGCCACTGCCCTCAACGATTTCATCCAGGGCCTCATCATGCTGGGGGGCATCGTGGCCGTGATCGGCGCGGTGCTGAAGGACAACGGCGGCCTCATGGCTGCCATGACCGGACTTGCCACCGGCGCCAACGGCGGCTGGCAGTATGCATCCTTCCTGGGAGGGGATCCTCTGTTCCTCCTGTTCGTGGTGCTCCTGACCTCTCTGGGCACCTGGGGCCTTCCCCAGATGGTGGGTAAGTTCTACGCCATCAAGAACGAGGACGCCATCA
>JAEEXV010000158.1 GCA_016287975.1 Lentisphaeria bacterium
GCGGCGAGCGCCTTCGCGGGCGCGGGTTTCGCGGCGGGCGCGGCGGTCTTGGCGCTGGCGGCGGCGACCGCGGCGGGGGCGAGGGCGGTGTCCCAGACGCGGACCTGGGAGACGAGGAGGTCGTTTGCCCAGGGCTTCGCGATCTGCCAGCCGTCCTTGTAGGGGCCGAGGTTGAGGTCGCGCAGCTGGACTTCGACGGGCAGGGGCTGGGGTGCCTCGTGGGCGAGTTTGCCGTCGAGGTAGGTGCGCACGGTGGTGCCGTCGAAGGAGTACCCGATGCAGTATTCGCGGTTGTATTCGATGTCCTTGTGCTGCAGATAGATTTGCTTGGCGCGGTCGCCGAAGCCGAACTGGAGGCGCTTTTCCCCCGTGAAGAAGGTGAAGCCGATGGTGAGGCGGCCGCCGCTGCGCTGGATCAGCGTGTAGCGGGGGATTTTGGGATCGGCCGCGGGCGGCAGGAACTTGACGCGGGCGAGGACGGTGGCCTGGTCCTTGAGCACGTTGCGCATCGGCAGGGCGAGGCCTTTTGCGCCCAGGCGCAGCCACTCTGCGTCGGCGAACTCGCCCTCGATGCGGTATTTGTTGGGGCCGATCTTGCCGTCGGATGGCTGGCCCAGTCGGAGGTTCAGGATTTCGGCGGCGGGCAGCAGCAGGCAGCCCAGGGCGAGGGCGCAGAGGATGTTCTTCATGATGGTGCGGAGGGCTTTCTTACTTGCGGGCGTCCCAGGTGATGGTCTGATTGGAGGAGTCGACGATGGTGCTGTAGAGATACGGGTTCATCGTGGCCGTGTATTCGGCGGGGTTGCAGGTGAGCGGGGTCTTGCCAGGGGCGGCGTGGCCGTCGCCGAAGAGGATGTTCGCGGCGCCGTCATGCTGGCAGTTGACCTTGCCCCACGCGCCCGTGGTGGGGAAGAACTCGCAGCAGATGGAGAAGCCGCGCTGGCGCTCCATGCCGCGGTAGACCGATTCGATCGCGACGACGTATTTGCCTGGGCTGCGCACCTGGTTGCAGTTGCCGTAGACCTTCATGGTGGAACTGTGCAGCACGCGGTTCACGCCGTACCAGGTGTAGGTGAGCGTCCCCGCGCCGTGGGTGATGTCCGCCGCGACCTTGTTGCCGCTCAGGGCGCACAGGTTGTTGTAGGTGGCGTCCGCGTTGCCCGACACCTTGAAGGCGGGACAGGCCAGGACCTTGCCTGGCAGGCAGGCCTCCGCGACGATGTAGCTCCACGGATAGATAGTGACGTTGTTGATTTTGATGTTGGTCGTCGGCGGATAGATGTCCGCGTTCGCCTGGGTGTACATCGCCACCGCCAGCGCCTGCTGCTTGACGTTGTTGATGCAGGTGATTGCCTTCGCCTTGTTGCGCGCCTTCGACAGCGCAGGCAAGAGCATGCTTGCCAGAATGGCGATGATCGCGATGACCACGAGGAGTTCAATCAAAGTGAAGCAATGTCTGCGCATGTGGGGATTCTCCATGTTTTGCAAGGTTGGGTTCGGGTATGAAAAAGGTCGTGCCGACGGGCGCACGGGTAATTCAGATTTTCATTATTATACTACCAGTCGGGGCAAAAGGCAATTCCAGACGCGGGAAATGAACGGAAATGAACAACTGTTTGTCAGGGTTGACAAATTTGCGACGGGGCGGGGCCGATGGAGTCGGTCAGCACGAGGTCTGGCTGGATGACGATGGTGCGGTTGGCGCGGGTCGGGTCGTCGATTTTCGCGAGGAGGGTGTCGAGCGCGGTGAGGGCGAACTCGCGCAGAGGGAAGTCGATGGTGGTGAGGGGCGGGGTGAGTTTGCATGCCTCAAGCATGATGCAGTCGCTGTCGGAGACGAAGTTGGCGAAGCGGTGGAGGTTGTCGGCGCCAGTGATGCTGACGTCGCGGGGGATCTGGAGTCCTGCGTCCTGGAGGCGCTGGTAGAAGACGGGGGCGTAGATGTCGCCTGCCAGGACGATGGCGGTGGGCCTGGGGCGGAGGGCGAGGAACGCGTCGGCGGCGAGGCTGAGGTCGTGGTAGTGGGTGCAGGAGGCGAGGGGGTGGAGCCAGAAGAGCGATTCGTCGGGCTGGAGGCCGTTGAGGGTGTAGCATTCACGGAGCTGCGCGATGGAGAGGGGGGAGCGCAGGTTGGATCTGGGGGGCGTCAGCATGCTGGGGGCGCAGTAGAAGATGCGGCGGTGCCCCAGGCGTGTGAGTTCGCGGAAGACTTGGAGGAGGCCGCGGTGGTAGTCGAAGCCGATACTGGAGCAGTTGCACGAGGCGTCGCCGAGGCCGTGTGCGACGGCGGGCAGGCCGTAGGCGGCCTGGGGCGTGGGCGAGGTGCCGAGGAACAGCCCATGGAAGGATTTGCGCAGGAGGAGTTCTTCGACCTGGTCGTGAATGCAGAAGGTGAAGCCGATTCCACGCTCGGTGCAGAGGCGCTGCAGTTCAAAGTTGAGCGCGGTGCGGTGATAGCTGTCGGTCCGCCCGATGACGCACAGCAATTCGAGGTCGGATGGCAGCTGCTGCTCACGGAGATAGCCGTTCGAGACCAGCATGTTCCGCACCCGCACCTGGACTGGGTGCAGCGCCCGTTCGGGATGCCGCAGGATTCGGTAGCAGGTCGAAAGCGAGACCCCGCCCGCTTTCGCAATCTCCTTCATCACCTTGACTTTGCTCTCCGATGATATCTGCATACCCACAAAATAATGCCTTTTCCTAAAATTGCAAATGTGTGAGAAAAATTGTCAAAGGGGGCGAGACCCGCGACCCGTCGCGACCCCAGACCCGAGACTTCAGACCCGTCGCGACCCCAGACCCGAGACTTCAGCCCCGTCGCGACCCCAGACCCGAGACTTGAGACCCGTCGCGCCCCCAGACCCCAGACCCGAGACTCATCGTGATTCCAGACCTGAGGGTTCCGTCTGCGCTTGCGTCTTGGGGACGGGGCGCTGGCTGCGGAGTTGTCCAGGCGTGACGGCATAGTGTCGGGTGAAGCAGCTGCAGAAATAGTTGGCACGTGCGAATCCAGTGGCGGCGGCGATTTCGGCGAGGGGGAGTCCTGAACTTTCGATGAGCATTCGCGCCTTTCGCAGGCGCAGTCCGAGGAGATAGCGGTGGGGCGGGAGTCCGAGTCGCTGGATGAAGAGTCGCTGGAGGGTGGTGCGGTGGACGTGGAGGCCGTTGGCCAGCGTCTGGACGTTCAGATGCTTGTCGGGATAGAGGGCGAGGATCTTCGAGAGGGCGCGGTTGAGCAGCTGGTCGTCTTCGGCCTGCTCCTTGTCGGGGAGCATTTCGGCGAAGAGGGTGGCGATGAGGGCGACGCAGCGGCGCAGGGCGTACGGGGTATTGAGGAGGATGAGGGTTTCGAGTTCGTCGAAGACGGCGACGGGGCAGGCGCCTGCGGCGAAGGGCGTGTCGAGGGGGATCTCGTAAGCGTTGAAGAACTCGGCGGCATGGGGGCCGTGGAAGCAGAGGAAGCGGTATTCGGCGGGGATGCGTCCTTCGGCGCGGCCTGTGCGGGGCGTGCCTGGCGAGCGGAAGACCGCCTCGCCAGGATGGAGGACGAGGGTTCGCCTGGCAGGCAGGATGGGCAGGATCAAGGTGCCTGAGGTGCACCAGATGAGTTCATAGGCGTCCAGGCCTGGTTCGACGGACGCCGAGAGTTTTCCTGGTGCGAGGATGATCACGCCTGCGCGATAGGGGACGACTGGCTGGGCGGGGAAGATGTGCTCCGCCGAGCCCAGGCGTTCGACGGTGTGCTTCTGCTGGTTGCGGCCAGTTGTCATGTCCGTTTGCGGTGTTGCATCAAAAATGGAATGGTTTGCATCACATTTATAGTTGCCATGTGAAGCGATTTTGGCTATAATATAGCAAAGTGTCCAAGATGCGGTGCATCAAAATGTGAAAATTTGGGAGCGATGGCACATGGTGGAGTTCGCGTCATTTGACTTTCATCTGCACACCTGCTGGAGTTACGATGCGGTGGCGGAGGTGGGGGATTATTTTGCGCTGGCGTCGTCGCGCGGGGTCGGGGTTCTGGCGGTGACGGAGCACCACCAGATGGATTCGGTTGCGGAGGTGTCGGCGGCGGGGGCGGCGCACCCTGAAGTCGGCTATGTGCTGGGGGCGGAACTGACCGTGCACCATCCGTTCGGGAACAGCGATTTGGTGTGCCTGGGGCTTCCCCCCGTTCCTGGGGCGGAACTGGCGGCGCTCTTCGGGCGCTATCATGAATGGCAGCGCGCCTACGGGGATGCCGTCTCGGCGGCGGTGACGGCGGCGGGCTTCCCGTATGGACGCCAGGAGCGTCTGGAGCTGCTTCGGCGCTATCGGCCCGAGCGGTGCATCGCCCTGCAGGGCGTCACGCATGTGCAGAACGGCCTTCAGTGCGACTGGCTGTGCAAGGAGAAGCACTGGTTCGCGGATGCGGAGGCCTTGCAGGCGGCGCTTTCCGCGTGGCCGCTGCCTCCCTATCCCGACTACGCCGAGGTCGTCCCAGTCGTGAAGCGCGCTGGCGGACTGGTCTTCATCGCTCATCCGTTCCGCTACTTCCTGGGCGCCGACGAAAAGCGCATGGACGCCCTGCGCGAGATGCTCCAGCTGGACGGCATCGAGTGCGCCCACGACTCCGTGCCGCCAGAGCTGACGCCCGTCTATCGGGAATACTGCCGTCGGCACGGGCTGCTTTCCACTGCGGGTTCGGACTGCCACTCGGTGGCGTCCTCCGCGTACCGCTTTGGCGCGCGCCACGACCTGGGGCGCCATCGCGGCGAGACTGCCTGGCGCGACGAGATCCTGGAGCGCGTCGCGCTGTGGCATGGCGCCTTGCCCGAATCGCCATAGGCCGCCGCCAGCGGCACCGAACGGGGGGCATGACCCGCCCCAGATGGGGCGGCACAGAACGGGGGGCTCCCCGATGGGTCTGGAGTCTTGGGTCTTGGGTCCCCGATGGGTCTGGGGTCTTGGGTCTGGGGTCCTGAAAGATGGGTCTGGGGTTTGAAGTCTGGGGTCCTGAAAGATGGGTCTTGGGTCCTGGGTCTTGGGTCCCCGATGAGTCTGGGGTCTTGGGTCTGGGGTCCTGAAAGATGGGTCTGAAGTCTGGGGTCTTGGGTCCCCGATGGGTCTGGGGTCTTGGGTCTTGGGTCCTGAAAGATGGGTCTGGGGTCTGAAGTCTGGGGTCCTGGGGGGACTCGAAAAATGTTTCATTTGCAATGTGTTTTTCGGTTTCCGCAACAATCCCACCACAACCAAAGGAGTGCATCATGAAGAAGAGTTTCACCCTCATTGAATTGCTCGTGGTCATCGCGATCATTGCCATTCTGGCGTCGATGCTGCTGCCCGCGCTCTCCAAGGCGCGGGCGAAGGCGCGCGCCACGGGGTGCGTCAGCAACCTGCGCCAGGCGGGGCTGGGGATGATCCAATACGCGATGGACAACGACGGCCTGCTGCCAGATGCCCTGAAGAGCAACGTCGCGGGTGTGACCGACAACATGTTCTGCTGGCCGACGAAGATCGGCCCGTACACCGGCTACAAGTGGAAGTCCGGCCCCGCTATCTACCACTGCCCGGACGGGAAAGTGCGCTCGCCGAACTTCACGCGGGAGCAGAGCTGCGGCTATGGCCAGAACGTCTATACGACGAACAAGGAGCAGCATGAGGTGCTGGAGGGCGGCACGCATCGCGAGAGCCAGGTGTCGATGCTCTACGAGGCGGTGGTCGGCGACTACGAGATGCCTGCGGGCGGCGGCAAAGAGAACGGCCTGGTCCCCACCCTCACCAACATCAAGAAGGGGGATGTCATCGTCTTCCGCCATCTGGGGCGGTGCAACTACGTCGCGAAGGACGGCGCGGTGCGCAACGCCTCACGGGCGCCGTCGAATCCCATCTGGCCAGACCGCATGATCATGCTCGTCTACAAGGACACGGATTCGAGCATGCAGGGGACCTGCTACTTCAACGGCGCCTACTCGGTCTATTGACAGGGGGCTTCCACCATGCGCGGCTGTCTGTTGGCGTTGTTGCTGTGCGTCGCGGCGCTTCCCGCTGCGGAGCGGCCGTTTCGGCTGAACTTCTGGATCGCCCCTGCGAGTCCGCCAGGCGCGTGGAAGCCCTCGGGGGAGGCCTTCCCTGCGGAACGGATCGTGGAGCGCGCGGCGGCGGCGGGATGCACGGACATCGATCTGTGCATGGACAATACGGACGCCATCTACTATGACAGCAAGGTCGTGCCGATGAAACGCCTCTCGGCGGTGCCTGCGGACGGGATCGAC
>JAEEXV010000159.1 GCA_016287975.1 Lentisphaeria bacterium
CGGACCTCTACGCCGACCTCGGGATCGTGCGGCGGACGCCCTCGCGGATGGGCGGCGCCCGCCCCGGCGCGGGCCGCCCCCCGAAGGACGCGAAGGCGGAGGCCGAGGCCGTGGCGGCCGAGATCGAGGCGGAGGCGGACCCGGACCTGAACTGGGCGGTGGCGTCGGGCTACCTGAAGGGGCTGCATGATTTCGCCATCGGCGAGGACGGCTTCGGGACGCTCTCGGACGACGACCTGGAGACCCTTGTCGTGATGCTGGGCGAGTGCGAGGCGCGGGCGAAGGCGCTGCTGAAGGCGCGGCGGGAAGGCGGCGCGGAATGAGCGGTGGCGGGGATCTGGCGTTTCCGGACATCCGGCTGGTGCACGAGGAGCTTGGCTTCGAGGAGGCGCGGCGCCTGAAGGCGCTCATCCGCGCCGTCAAGGGCTTCAAGAAGGCGCGGGACAAGGCCGCCTACCTGGCCGAGGTCCGCCCGTCGCTCGAGGCGCTGGGCGTCCGCGGGGTGTCGCTGCAGAGCATGTACCGCAAGGCGGCGATCATGGATGCCGACGGCTGGCGCGCCCTCCTGGACGGGCGGATCGCGAACCGCCTGAAGGGTACCGGCGGGCTGGCCGGGAACCGCGAGTTCCGCGAGTGGTGGTCGGCCCTGGCCCTTTCCAACAGGCGAAAGACGGCGGCGGCGTACGGGAAGATGATCGCCATGCTGCGCATGGGCGAGCGCATCCCCGGCGCGGGCGACTGGCGCGACTTGTGGGCCGCCGACCACGGCGGAGTCCGCCCGGCGGAGGGGATGCCCTGCCCGTACCACGTGGGCGGGCCCGTGCCGAGGGGCATGGCCTACCGCAACATGCTGCGGCTGATGCCGTCGGAGTTCGCCGTCAAGGCGGCGCGCAAGGGGATGATGGCGGCGCAGATGGCCTGCATCCCCGACGTGCCCAGGACGCGCGTCGGCCTTGCACCCTGCCAGGTCGTCCAGATCGACGACATGGTGCACGAGGTGAAGGTGGCCTGGAACGGCAACCACTTCGCGCAGAGGGTGATGGACCTCTCGATGATCGACGTGCTGACGAGCCGCACGGTGGGCTGGCTCTGCTTCCCGATGCGCGAGGACGACGAGGGAAGGCTGAAGACGGTGCGCGGGGAGTGGATGCGCTACCTCATGGCCCACCTCCTCTGCGACGTCGGCGTCCCGGAGCGCGGGGTGCTGGTCATGGGCGAGCACAAGACGGCCAAGCTCGACGGCGCCCTCCTCGACGCGCTCCAGACGGTTGCGCCGGGGAAGGTGCGCTTCTCCGCCGGCGGCGTCCTGTCCACGCCCCTGGGGAAGGGGCTCTACGCGGGGCGCCCGAAGGGCAACCCGCGCTTCAAGGCGCTTCTCGAAGGGAAGCACTCGCTGATAAAGAACATGCTGGGCGACACGCGGGGCCACATGGGCGGCGGGCGCGGCGCCGAGCCGGAGGACGTGTACGGGATGGAGCAGGCGGACAGGCGCCTCCGCCGCATCGCCTCGGCCATCGAACAGTCCCGCCCGGGTCTCCTTTCGCGGCTCTCCCTCCCGTACATGCCGTGGACGGACTACTGGGAGCTGGCGCACGGCGCCTACGAGGCGGCGGACGACCGCACGTGGCACAGCCTGGAGGGCTGGAGCGAGTGCGGTTTCGAGACGGGCGAGTGGCGCCCGACGCCCGATTCGCCGTGGATGCCGATGGCGTCGCTGAAGCGCATGGACCCGAAGGCGGCGGCGGCCTTCGAGTCGCTGATCGCCGCCGACCCCGCCCTCTTCCGGATGCGCCGCATGTCGCCGCGCGAGGCCTTCGAGAGCCGCGCAGGAGAACTGAGGCGCCTCGACGGCGTGGCCGCCGCGGTGATCATGGGCGAGGGACTGGCGCGGCCGTGCCGGTGCGACGACAAGCTGCAGCTGCACTACCGCGACGACACGACCCTGCGCCGCCTGACCGTGGCCGGGATCCTCGACGGGGACCGGACGCTGGAGCGCGGCAGGGTCTACCAGGTGTGGCACAACCCGCTCAACGGCGGCGTCGCCTATGTCGCGGACGAGTCGGGACGCTACCTCGGCACGGCCCCGGTGATGGTGGCGGCCCGGTACGACGACCAGGAGGCGATCGAGCGGAACCTCGGCATCCGCAACAGGGCGCTCGGGCTTGAGAAGAAGCAGGTGAAGCCCTACGTTAGGAAGCGCCAGGCCGAGGCCGCCGAGGCCGCGCGCCGGAACGCGCTTGAGATTCTCGGCCGCGACCCCGCCGCCGAGGCGGCGGAC
>JAEEXV010000160.1 GCA_016287975.1 Lentisphaeria bacterium
CCCAGACTTCAGACCCCAGACCCATCATCCAGGACCCCAGACTTCAGACCCCAGACCCGTCATCCAGGACCCCAGACCCCAGACCCCAGACCCATCGGGGACCCCAGACCCCAGACCCCAGGGGCCAGCGTTCTGTGCCGGCCCATTCTTGGGCCGGTGGAGGTGGGCGGCATTCAGGAGAGCGACCATGATGAAAGCAAAGCGGTATCGGTTTTTCACGCTGATTGAACTTTTGGTGGTGATCGCGATCATCGCGATTCTGGCGAGCATGCTGCTGCCGGCGCTGTCGAAGGCGCGGGAGAAGGCGAAGGCGATCGCGTGCACGAGCCAGCAGAAGCAGATCGGGCTGGGGCTGGCGATGTACATCAACGACAACGACGACCACACGCCGTTCTATCCGTTCAAGTCCGGCACCAAGTACACCAACGACACCTTCCGTGCGCTCTGCGACTTCAAATACGCGGGCACCCCCTATCTTGGGGTCGCCGGCAAGGCGCCAGGCTACCAGCCGATCTTCGTCTGCCCCGCGGAGCGCAAACTCGACGGCGGCGGCAACATGTCCACCGTGCACTACTTCCGCTTCGACACCTACCAGAAGGGAGTGGCGGGCTATGACGACGCGGATCCCGCCAGCTACAAGCCCATTTCCTTCAAGGCCTCGCGCATCACGCGGTCCTCGCGGCGGCTGCTGATCGTCGAGGGCGTGCACGGCAAGGCGCACAACATCACCGCCTACAACCACACCGCCATGGAGTACCGCCATGCGGGGACCATGGTGGACCTGTGGTTCGACGGGCATGTCGAGCCCGTCAAGAAGGGCTATTGGGAGGCCTGGTATCCGACGCACCAGGCCGACCACAACCGCGTCTGGTATTACCGCGACGCCTATTCGTGGTAGACCTCCATCCAACCATAGGGAAACCAACCGCCATGCGCAAATCCATTTTCACCGCCCTGTGCCTTTTCGCCTCGCTTTCCCTGGTGGCTGGAGAAGTCGCCGTCCCCTTTGACGGCAAGACCGACGGCCTTGCTCCCGACGGCGCCAAGGTGCAGGCGCTGCCGTCTGGCGGGGCGGGGCCGCGCTTCGTGCCAGGGCGCATACCTGGCAGCCAGGCGGCGCACTACGGCGCGGAGGATGCGCTGCACTTCCCGCTGAAGGAATCGTACTACAACCCCAACGGCGGCTGCGTGAGTTTCTGGCTGCGTCCGAACGGCTGGGGGCAGGGGAAGAAGATCGCGGGGCCAGGGCATTTCCAGCCGCTGTGGGCGATTGACTCGGGCAACGGCAGCGGCTGGCAGGTGCTGGCCTACTGCGCGTGGAGCAGCACAGGTAAAATGCTGCTGCAGATGCAGTCGCGCGGGCGCACGCCGAAGTCGCCGTCGCTGTATTTCCAGACGCGGGTGATGGAGGGGGCGCTGCTGCCCGACCAGTGGACGCACGTCGCCTTCGCGTGGTCCAGCAACGAGTTCGTGTGCTATCTGAATGGCGAACAACTCGGCAAGAAGGACTTCGGGCTGCCCGCCGAGTTCAAGTTCAACCCGAAGTGGCAGCTCTGGATCCTGCCGCGCGTCTTCTGGCGGACCACCGTCCCTGGCAAAGGCGCCTACCGCGGCGAATACGACATCGCCGAACTGCGCTTCGGCGACCGCTTCCCGACGCCCGCCGAGGCGAAGAAGGCCTATCTGGACGCCCTCGCCGCCGCCAAGTCGCTCCCCGCCCTCGACGCCTCCGTCCCCGCCGCCTCCGCGCCGAAGATCGACGGCGTCGTCGGCCCCGCCGAGTGGGCGGACGCCACGATGCTTCCCGTCGGCATCGGCTGCGGGGACGGCATGTTCAACGGCGAACTCGCGGGGACGCTCTACGTCAAGCATGACGGCCAGAACCTCTACTATGCCTTCCAGGCGCGGAGCGCGGTCGCGGGATCCAGCGCCGCCGCAGGCGCACGCGACCTCAAGGTCTACGACGGCAAGGGATGCGTCCTCGACTTCTGGTGGCTGCGGGGGGACGGCGTCCACTGCCAGCTGGGGCTGGCGCCGAACGGCGCGTGGAACTACCGCCAGGGGCCGAAGGACTGGGGGCGTCCGCTGGCGTTCCGCCATGCAGGGCGCGCCGACGCCGAAGGCTGGAGCGTCGAGTGCGCGCTGCCGCTTGCCGCGATGGGGCTGCCCGTCGGCGAGGCGCAGAAGATGGTCTTCTGCTTTTGCCGCCCCGACTACCTGGCCGACTCCAACAACCGCTGGCTCGCCACGACGGTGCAGCGCCCCAAGCGCGCCCTCGACCAGAACTTCGGCATCTTCCGTCTGCGCAAGGACGGACTGGCCGTGCGTCTCGGCGGCATGGGCCAGTTGAACTTCGGCGGCGAGGCCTTCCGCTTCACCACCAACAGCCCCGCCGCGCCGAAGATCGACTCCACGCTGCCGCTCCAGGCCACGCGGGAAGGTCGGGAGACCCGCTTCCGCGGCAACGGCCAGCTTGGCTCCCATACCCTCAAGATCCAGGTGGATGGGCTGCTGGACTTCGCAGTCAAGTACTCCGTCCTCGCGCCCGTCTCCTTCCAGGCGGTCTGCCATGCGGCGGCGCGCCGCTTCACCTGCGTCGTCGATGCGCGCGGGCTGGCGGACACACGGGGCGCGACCGCGCGGGTGGCGCTTTTTGGCGCCGACGGGAAGGTCCGCGGCGAATGCGGCGTGGCGCTGCGGGACAGCCAGGCCCGCCTGGAACTGCCCTTCGGCGAACTGCCGCAGGGGGACTACCGCCTCGTCGCCACTGTGCGCGCCAATGGCCACGACTACACCTGCGAACAGCGCCTGTCCCGACCAGACGACGCGTTCCTGAAGGAGCGCAAGGGGCTGGAGCGGACGGTGCCGTGGCCCTTCCAGCCGCTGAAGATCGAGCCGAAGGCCATTTCGACGGCCTTCATCCGCTACGAGTTCCCCGCCGCGAACGCGCCGTTCCCGTGCGCCGCCGTCAACCGCGGCACGGCGGTGCTGTCGCGCGCGGTCTTCCCGTTGATCCGTGTGGACGGCAAGGACATGACGCTGCGCCCGAAGGAGGCCAGGGTCGTCGAGGCGGCGCCTGATCGGCAGGTCGCCACGGGGCTGATGCGCACCGACGACGGCTCCGTCTCGCTGCTGTGGAAGCGCACCGCCTGCTATGACGGGCTTCTCAAATACGACCTGGTGCTCAAGACCGACGGCGCGCGGCGCATCGACCGCTTCCTGCTCACCTGCGGGCTGCCCAGGGCGTGCTCCACCTATGCCCTCGCGCCCAACTACCGCAGGGAGTGGACGGAGAAGGGCGAACTCTTCACCTTCCCCTCCGCGTGGCTTGCGGGCGAAGACGGCGGGTTCACCTTCTTCAGCGACAACGACGTCAACTGGATCTCCAAGCTCGACCCGCTGCTGATGAAGCGTCGGCCAGACGGCAGCGCGGACATCATGGCGCGCTTCATCTCCGAGCCGACCGTCGTCGACGGGGCCGTCCCGTATACCATCGCGATGACGGCGACGCCGACCAAGCCGGAGCGCGCGCGGTGGCGCGACATCCATTCTGACGGCTGGGGGCGGCTGGTCGGGCAGAATGTCCTCATCCTCATGGGGAACGGCAAGGAGCATCCGCGCTTTCGGCGCGGCCAGGACCTCTCGCAGCCGCTGCGCGAGCACATCGACTGGTGGAGGAATCTGATGAAGGAGCGCTCGCCCGGCCTCAAGACCGTGCTGCCGTACATCTTCCTGGGGTCGCTCTCGGACCACACGCCCGTCGCCGACTGGTACGGCGCCGACTGGGAACTCACCGTCGACGGCGCGCCGCAGGCCAAGTCGTATCTCGGCAAGGACATCGACGGCACGCAGTATTCGCTGCTGGGCGTGATGATCTGCATGAACCGCCCCGAACCCACCGACTGGCTGACCTACCACCTCGACAAACTGCTGCAGGACTACCCGTTCTACACGGGCCTCTACACCGACGGCGGCGGGGTGGTTCGCACCGACAACCCCTATCCAGGCCATCCCAAGGCGCCCGTGCTGAAGATGAAGAACCCGCCGAGGCACTGGGACATCTTCGGCCGCCGCGACTTCTTCGAGCGCGTCTACAAGGTCATCCGCGCGCGCCGAGGCAACGACGGCGTCATGTTCAACCACAACTGGGACGCCTACTATCCCGCGCTCGCCTCCTTCCACGACCTCATCTACCCAGGCGAGGAGTACATGCACGACATTCGGCGCGGAATGCACGTCTATATCGACGAGACGCCGCTGGAGAAGTGGCAGTCCAACTACCGCGGGCGCTTCTACGGCGCGACGGTGCAGTTCCTGGGGCAGTGGCGCTTCCTCGGCGGCGACCTCCTCCACAAGCCGTGGAAGGAGCGCCACGAGTACACCAAGCCGCTGCTGATGATGTGCATGCTGCACGACACCAGCCTCTCCGGCGCGTGGTACCCCGCCGTCGAACCCACCTGGAAGCTCTGGAAGGAGCAGAATGTCGCGGACGCCGTCTTCACTGGCTACTGGATGGCGGGCGCGGTGGATTCCGGCAACCCGAAGGTCAAGGTCTCCGTGTACCGCTGGCCTGGCCAGCCGAGGACGATGCTCGTCCTCGGCAACCTCGACAAGGGCGTCCAGAAGGCCCCGCTGCCGTCCCTCCAGGGAAAGGCGCTGGTCGACGCCTACACGGGGAAGCCGTGCCCGCTTCCCGTCGAGGTCGAGGCAAACTACGGCTACCGCGTGCTCCTGCTCGACCAGGAACTCCCTGGAATCCCCAAAGCCATGACGCCTCCCGCTGACAAGCCCACCGCCGCGAAGCCCGCGCCAGCCGCGAAGCCCGCGCCAGCCGCGAAGCCCCTCGTCTTTTCCGCGCCAGACGGCGGGCCGCTGAAGGCGGTCCCGACCACGAAGGAGGCGAACGGCGGCTTCGGGCTGGATCCAGCCACGCCGTACGCCACCATCCGCAAGCAGAACCTGGCCTACCTTGCGCGCAACAAGAGCAAATTCACCTGGCAGGACTATCTCGCGCTCCTCGACGAGCTCCAGGACAAGGGGCGCTACGCGGTCGTCGCGGGCGAGCACTTCGCGGCCACCGCGCCGAAGGACAAGGTCGCCGTGTACTTCCGCCATGACATCGACGTGGCGCCTTTCCACGCCCTCAACATGGCGACGGAGGAGCAGCGGCGGGGGCTGCGCGGCTCCTATTACGTCCTCCCCGACGCCGACTACTACGCGAAGCACGAAATCGGCCGCGTGCGCCGCTACACCGCGATGGACCAGGTGTACCTGCGCCTGGAGGCGCTTGGACACGAGGTCGGCGTCCACAGCGACCTGCTTGACATGGCGGTGCTGCGCGGCATCGACCCGATGCCCTTCCAGAAGGCGGAACTCGCCTACTACCGCATGCTCGGCATGAAAGTGCACGGGACCGTCTGCCACGGCGGCCGCATCAACCGCTGGAAGATCAACAACACCTTCCTCTTCTCCGAATTCCGCCGCGTCGGCACCTTCACCAAGGACGGCAATACCTACGAATTCGGCAAATACTCCCTCGCCGACTTCGGCTTCGACTACGAGGGCTACCTCTTCCCCGTCACCTACCGCCTCTCCGACATCGGCAACTACGACGCCAAGGAACTCCTCCGCCGCATCCGCGCCGCCAAGCCAGGCGAACGCATCTCGCTTCTCCTCCATCCCATCCACTGGCGCGAAGGAGGCCCCGACCCCGCTCCATGACGGCGGATGGCACGGGAAGGAGTTGCGGGGACTTGAAAGAGGTGTTATAATAAGAGCATCGCCATTCAAGACCTTGAGTGTTTTTTGTCATGAAGCAAAAAAAGGAGACGAAAATGAAACGGACGTTCACGCTGATTGAACTGTTGGTGGTGATCGCGATCATCGCGATCCTGGCGTCAATGCTGCTGCCTGCCCTGTCGAAGGCGAAGGAGAAGGCGATCCAGGTCAACTGCACAAGCAACCTGAAGAACCTGGGGCTGTGGTTCGCGATGTATACCCAGGATCACGCGGACTTCTTCCCGCACGCGCATACCAAGAACGCGAATCTGCCAGACAGCCCGAACGAGACCAAATACGGCACCTACTGGTTCGCGGTAATCAACTCCCTGTATGGCTCGGGGCGCTACAGCCACAACAACCAGATGAACAAGACGTGGGTCTGTTCGGCCAACAAGTCCGTGAGCAGATCCGCGCAGTATGTCAGCTACGGTTACAACATCAACAACATCGGTTCCTCGGCCCGCATGTGGAACCATACCTACAATGGCCAGCGCTGGGACAAGTCGCCGATGGGCGGCCAGCCTGCGCGCGTCTCGGCGCTGGAGCACGCCTCCTCGACGCTGCTGGTGTGCGATTCGCTGAAGGGCATCTCGACGGAGCCCCTGGACATCGTCCACACGCGCTCCTACTACATCGTGCTTGACCAGCCGACGGCGGAAGTGAGCAACGGCAACTGGAACACCAACTACTACCCGGGCCCGCGTCATACGGGCGAGGTGAACGTGCTCATGTGCGCAGGAAATGTGCAGGCCTTCAAGGTGCCCTCGCCCCTGGAGTTCTGGACTTCGCCGTACGTCGTGCTGGGCAAGCTCTGCAACAAGGGCAGCTACTTCTGCCGCCAGGTCGGATATCAATGACATGACCTACACCCGCCGAAGGAGGGGGGGGCGGGACTTGAAAGGGGTACTATAATAATGGCAAGTCCCGGTGCGGAATGGTTCCGCCACGATTTTCACGCAAAATGGAGGTTCGTTCAAATGTCTATGTCCCGTAGGTCTTTCACGTTGATTGAACTGTTGGTGGTGATCGCGATCATCGCGATCCTGGCGTCGATGCTGCTGCCTGCCTTGTCGAAGGCGAAGGAGAAGGCGCGGTCGATCCATTGCACGAGCAACCTGAAGACGCTCGGGCTGTGGTTCAGCATGTACACCACGGACAACAACGACTACTTCCCGCATTCCGCAACGCACAATGCGCCTGCCTCGGATCCCGTGGACACGGCGGGAAAATACGCGACCTATTGGTTCGCGGCGCTCAACGGGGCGTATGGTTCAGGATCCTATCGCGACGGCTCCAGGCTCAACAAAGTCCTGCTGTGCCCCTCGAACAAGGCGCAGGCCCGTGCCTGCACCTCCAGCACGGGGAGCCTCAGCTATGGCTACAACCACAACAACATCGGTTCGTCCATACGCGAGCGCAACGTGTATATCTGGGAAGGCGGCGTGAAGACGCGCAAGGACCAGTCGTCGCTGAAAACCCAGCCTGCGTTGATTTCGGAGTGCAAGCACATGGGGACGACGATTCTGGTGCTGGACACGGTTCGCGCCATCCAGAACGAGCCGCATGACATCGTGCATACGCGCGGCGAGTACATCTGCCTGGACCAGGGCGGCGCGGGCATGGACAATGGCTCCTGGAAGACCAACTACTACCCTGGGCCGCGCCATGGCGGCGCGGTGAACATCACGATGCTGGACGGGCATGTGCAGTCCTTCAAGGTGCCTTCGCCGCTGGAGTGGTGGACGTCGCCGTATGATGTCCTGGGCAAGTTGTGGAACCAGGGCAGCTACTGGTGCCGCAACACCCCGTGGGGGTGATTCGCCGCCAGCCAGGGAGGGGGGAGATTTTATGTGACCACTTGTAAAAATGTTTCCAGACACTATTTTAAGCCAGAATCAGTGTCTGGAAACATTTTTTTTAGGTCGCAGTATTGAAAAATGCCTAATTTTGAGATAGCGGATTTAGTTTCCAGTTTTCAACGTCGGCTACGAGCTGTCCCGCGTGGCTTTGTCCGTTTTTTGGGAACGGAGATGGAGTGGGGGGATCGGCTGATCGGCATCCGCGGGGCGCGCGGATGTGGGAAGACGACCCTGCTGTTGCAGCGCATCTTGACGGAGGCTTCCAGTGGTTCCCAATGCCTGTATGCGTCGCTGGACCATCTTTGGTTTACGAATCATTCGCTGGAGGAACTGGTAGACTACCATGTCAGCCGGGGGGGAACGCATATTTATCTGGACGAGGTGCACCATTTCCCGAATTGGCAGGTGGCGTTGAAGAACCTGTACGATGACTTCCCGGGCTTGCACATAGTGTATACCGGGTCGTCGTTGTTGCGGATGGAGGCCTCGGGCGGGGATCTGTCCCGCCGTCAACTCTTGTACTACTTGCCGGTGTTGTCCTTCCGCGAGTTTCTGGCCCTGGAAGCGCATTTGTCGTTGCCGGCCTATCCCTTGGAGCAGATTCTGGCGGAGCATGTTGCTATCGCGGGCGAGATTGCCGCGCGGGTGCCGATTCAGGCGGCCTTCGGGAAATATCTCCGGCACGGCTGTTATCCGTTTTACCTGGAGGTGGTCCGGGGCTTCGAGCAGCGCTTGCGGCAGATTGTCAACCAAGTGCTGGAAAGCGACTATCCGGCGACGGAGCCGGTGTCGGTTGCCACAATCCGCAAGACGAAGAAGATGCTGCAGGTTCTTGCGGAGAGTGTTCCGCAAACGCCGAACTTGAACCAGTTGTGCGCTGAATTGGAGACCGACCGGAACCAGGCGCTGAAGATGCTGGATGCCTTGGCGCGGGCGGGGCTGCTGTCGCTGTTGTCGAAGCGGACGAAGAACCTCAAGCATTTGGGGTGGCCGGAGAAGATTCTTATGCATGATGCGAATCTGATGTATGCGCTGGGCGCATCGGTCCAGGAGGGCACATTGCGCGAGACATTCTTCCTGAACCAGTTGCGGGTGCGACATCAGGTGCATGCACCCGTTCATGGTGATTTCCTGGTGGATGGGAGATATCTCTTCGAGGTGGGTGGGCGGCACAAGTCCTTCGAGCAGATCAAGGACATCCCCGATAGTTTCCTCGCGCTGGATGAATTGGAAATCGGCTACGGAAACCGCATTCCGCTGTGGCTGTTTGGCTTTCTGTATTGAGGAGGGGATCGGTGGGCGGAACTCTACCGGTGGGGCACTGACTTGGCGACCCTGCCGGCAGACTGACCATGCCGACCATGCCGACACACTGGCCATGCCGACTATGCCGACAGGCTGACCATGCCGGCCATGCCGGCCATGCCGACACTGACCATGCCGGCCATGCCGACTCTGCCGACAGGCTGACCATGCCGGCCATGCCGACTCTGCCGACAGGCTGACCATGCCGGCCATGCCGACTCTGCCGACAGGCTGACCATGCCGGCCATGCCGACTCTGCCGACAGGCTGGC
>JAEEXV010000161.1 GCA_016287975.1 Lentisphaeria bacterium
CTCGGGGGTGGCAGAGGCCTGTTCGGCGAGTTTGCCGTCGAAGACGAACTTCTCGGCGTCGGCGATGTCGTCGGCGAGGCGCGCGAGGGGGCGGAAATAGCGGTGGTCGAGGCCCCATGGGAAGAGGTAGAAGTTGTTGGCATGCCATTGGTTGAGGAAGAACCCGCAGGATTCCATGGCGATGGCCTCGGGGCAGGTGACGCAGGAGAACATCATGATGCCGATGGGGGCGGCGAAGAGTTTCGGGCGCGGCGCGCCCTTGGGGAGATGTCGGTCGAGGAAGAGCCGTGCGCCTTTGGCGATGTGCCAGGAGGGGAGGAAGAGCGCGTTGTTGTGGACGTAGGGCTGGCTCATCTCGCGGTAGTTGTAGGGACCGAAGAGGCCGATCCAGGGCAGTTTGCCGAGGAAGTCGGTGGAGAGGTAAGTGGAATAGCGCTGGTAGGTGTCCTCCGAGAGGACCTGCGAGGTCATCCACGAGAGCCAGGGGATCTCGCGACCATAGAGCGTGCGCGCGGCTTCGGTCACGTCATGGCTGACGGTGGCGAGGACCTGTGCGGACTGCCAGCTGCGGAAGCGGACGAGTTCCGCGCGCCAGCGCTGCAGGGCGGCCTTGGGCCAGGCGGCGCGGACCTCGGCGGCGGGGAGTTTGGCGAAGCGGATGAACTCCTCGCGGCATTTTTCGCAGTAGCAGCCCTTCATGCCCTCCTGGGGCTCCCAGTTGTTGAGGGAGCCGTCGAGGTCGCGCTCCGCGATGGTGCGAAGGATGAGGGGGAGGGCCTGCCGGACGTAGTAGTCGCTGCGCTTATAGACGGCGACGGGGCAGACGGCGTAGCCCATGTTGTAGTGGGAGGGGATGGGCTTGCCCTCGAGGTCGAGGAACCAGACCGATTCGGGCTGTGGCTTGGGGGAGAACCGGGTGCCGTCATGCGGTCCTGTGGAACCCCAGACCTTGAGGCCCGCCGCATGGAAGGCCTTGCCCATTTCCGCCGTGGGGGCGCCGGAGGCGAAGGTGAAGCCGCAGTCGGCGTAGAACTTGCCGAGGCGGGTGGCGGGGGCGAGCGCAAAGCGCTCCATATAGATGGGGTTGAAGCCGAGGCCGTAGCGTTGGGGACGGCGGGCCTTCGGGATGGGCGGCGCGACGACGATGGAGAACTCGGAGGGCGCGGAGAGTTTTCCGCCGTTGCGGAAAGCGACCGAGGCCGGATAGCGCTTGGAGCCGGACGGCGCGTTGGTGGCGAGGATGACGGGGGGCAGGGTCGATTGCTTGTGGGTGTATTGCGGGAAGACGCGGACATTGGCGGGGAGGCTCAGCCGCCAGGCGTTGGGCGCGCCGGGTTCGCGCTCGACCTTGAGCATCTGGGAGGCGGCGACCAGTTCGACCTCAGGCGGAAGCGTCAGCAGCAGTTCCGGCCGGTCCAGTTTTGCGCCGGAGGGATTGCGGGCGCAGAAATACATCATGCAGGGCTGCCCTTGGGCAAGCACGAACTGCCGGTCCATGAAGGCGAACGGATAGAGTTCCGCGATGGGGCCTCGGGAATCGGCGTTGGCGCGGCAGCTTGGCGCGCGCAGCCACAGTTCGCCCAGGCCATACAGCCCGATGGTCAGTTCCGCATAGGCGCAGCCCGCCGGGGCGGTGAAGACGACGCTGTAGAGCTGCTCCGCGTCCCCGACGGCCACATCCTTGTAGAGTTGCGTGATGCGCTTGCGGTCGGCCCCGTAGAAGTTTCCCGTGAGGCGCACGAAACTGCGGCGTCCGTAGGCGTTGCGGACATGTCCTCGGGCATGGAAGGTGATCGCGTAGTCGCCGGGGAGGACGGGACGCACGAACTGGCGGATGGCGAGCACGCCGTATTTGCGCGTGGCGTTGGCGTCTGCGGGTTCGCGCTGGGCGAAGTGGAGTTCGCGGGCGTCGCCCTTGGGCAGGAACTCAATGGTCTGGCACTCCTTGCGGAGGCGCGCGGATTCGGCGGCGTCCTTGCCCAACTGGGCAACGCTGAGATACCATCCGCCCTCGAAGCGGAGTTTTTCGAGATTATAGGAGACAGGCGCGAACTCCGGGTTCACGAACAGGTTCGGTCCCGCGCCGGTCTCCGCCGGAATCGCGCATTTGGAGAGGTCCACCGAGATCCCGCCGGGATCCATGACGGCGGCCAGGAGGAGGGACGAAAGGACGAGGAGGAGGGCGGTCAGTTTATTTCGCATATTGCTCTGTTTCCAAGTGGGCCGGAATCGGGACCTGCTAAGGCGAGGTCATGAGACGCGAGGCGGACGAGGGGGGATGCCGTCATCTCCCTTCGGGATGGACAGCCTTGGCATTACTGCGGCCGCAGGAAGAGCGAGGCGCGGCGGATGGCGTATTGGGAGTGGCTGCCGTTGGTGATGGAAACGGTCGCGGTCTCTGTGGTGAGCGCGTCGGCGGGAATGCTCCACTCCTCGTCGCCGCAGGGGCTGCCTTGGAGGCCGCCGCAGGTGACCTGCGTGCCCGGCAGCGCGCCGCAAAGGCGGACGACGACCTGGGGATTCTTTTCCGGAACAGGGCCGGTGTTGAAGCGGAGCGTGCCAGATTCGCCGGGAAGGAGAGGCAGCGGCAGTTGGTAGGGATAGTTCCCGGCGGCGCGGCGGGCGGCGCGCCAGCCCGCGAAGAAGGCGTCGGTGGTTCCTGCGCGCCAGCCGTTGAGGAAGTCGGCCTCGCGCATGTCGGCGTCGTCATAGGTGATGTCGAACGCGCATTCCTTGCCGACGAGGGTGTTGAAGTCGCCGCACTCGCGGAAGAGGCACTCGAAGCCGGGCTTGTTGCGGGGCGCCATGAAATTGAAGAGGTAGACGCCGTCGGAGCCTCGTGCGAGGGCGGCGCGGCAGGCGCCGCGCACGAAGGGGATTTGGCGTTCGTCATAGGGTTCGTCGAGCCAGACGCCCTGCTCCTTGTCGGGCGGGAAGCCGGGATAGGGCTGGTAGGCGTGCTCGATGCAGACGCTGACAGGGAAGTCCTGGTTGCCGATGGCCGCCTTCCACGGGCGCGGGTCGATGTCGTAGTCGCGGATGTATCGCGGCGAGAGGACGAGGCGGTCGACCCAGCCGCGCTTCGCCCATTCGACGCCGTCGAAGCCGTGGAAACGACTCATGCGGATGGTTGTGGGGACGCGCCCGATGATTTCGATGCGCTTGCCGCGGCGCGCGCCGACGACATCGGCGTGCCTGCGGAAGCGCTCCATCATGGCGTTGATGTCGTGGATGTGCGCCTCGCCCTGTCCCTCGTCGAAGTAGATGAGCTGGCGGAGCCAGTCGATGACGAAGCCGTCGGCGTCATAGTAGTCGATGACCTCGCAGACGAAGTCGGCGAAGTGGTTGCGGACGCAGGCGTGGGCGTAGTCGAAGCCGCCCTCCGGGGCGAGGGACTGGACGCGGAGTTCGGGGTGGTCCATCCAGTAGTTGGTGTGGATTGGGTGGCGCTGGAAGTAGGTACAGTGCTGGTCGTTCATGCGGATGGTGCACCAGGCCTGCATGCCTGCGGCGCGCGCCTTGTCGATGAGATAGCGGCTGGAGTCGATGCCCTGCTTTTCGAGCACCTTCATGTTCGCGCTGCGGCGGTAGCTCCAGAGGTCCTTTGAGAAGCCCTCCATCCAGGGCTGGGTGACGCCGCCCGCCATGTCGAAGCCGTCGAGGTAGCTTTCGCAGACTTTGCTGGGAAAGCATGCGCGCTGGGCGTTGACTCCGATGACGAAGACGCCGGTGTGTCCTCCGGCGAGGCGGTCGACCAGCGGATCGAGGTCGGCGGTGGTCATGGTGCCCGCCTCCACGCGGTAGTAGCGGGAATCGGAGTCTTCGTCGAAGAGGATCATGGGCTTCTCCTGCGGAACGGGTTATGCTTCGAGGTCCTTGAGGATGTCGGCGACGCTCATGAGGCAGCGCGGCAGATGGAAGAAGGTCTTCCATTTGCCGCCCTTGAGGAGGTGGGTGGGCTGACCCTGGCGGTTCAGATAGCCGAACCACTCGCCGTAGAGGGGGTCTCCGAAGTGCTTGAAACTGTATTCGTCGAGGCGCTGGAACCATTCGAGATAGCGCGGGTCGCGGGTCAGTTGATAGGCGAGGATGGTGGTGGTGAGGGCCTCGTTGTGGACCCACCAGAGTTTCATGTCCCACTGGAGTTCGAGGTGGGGCTTGCCGAGGGCGTCCATGAAGTAGAAGATGCCGTCGTGTTCGCGGTCCCAGCCGAAGTCGAGGGTGCGGCGAATGATGGCGAGGATCTGCTCGTTGTGCTCGGTGCGTCCCGCCTCGCGCAGATAGTTGAGGAGGAATCCCATGGCCTCGAGGGTGTGGCCGGGATTGAGCATGCGGCCCTGGCAACTCTCCAGGTCGAAGGTGCCGTCAGGGAGGACGTTCTCGAACATCAGGCGGAGTTCGGGGTTCCAGAAGCGGGAGAGGACGAGTTCGACCGCCTTGTCCGCGTCCTTCTGGTAGTCGTCGCATTTGAGGCAATGCTTCATGACGAGGGCGAGGTTGGCGATCATCATCCAGTGGCCGAAGGACTGGTAGGCGGGGCGTGCCGGCATCGATTTGTTCCAGGCACCGGCCGGATTGCCGCTTTCGACGCGCCTGAGGTAGCTCTGCATCGCGGAGTTCGCCTCGTCCGCATAGCGCTGTTCGCCGGTGGCGCGGTAGAGTTCGGCGGCGCCCATCGCGGCGAAGCAGTCCGAGAAGACCTGGTAGGGGGCGAGCATCGGCGAGCCGTCGCGGTTCAGCGCGAAATAGTAGGCGCCGGATTCGGTGCGACCGTACCGATAGAGGAACTCATAGCCGTCCTGCGCGATCTTCAGGTATTCGGGACGGCTGAAGCGGCTGGAGTAGAAGGCGGCGAACTGGTAGACGATGCGCCACTGCATCCACATCCATTTGATGGTGTCGTAGGGCGTGCCGTCACGGTCAAGGCTTGTGAAGTATCCGCCGTATTTCTTGTCGATGCAGTGGTTCTGCCAGAAGGGGATGACATCCTCGGTCAGGGTGCGCTCGTAGCGGGCGCGGTAGGCGGAAAAGTCAATTAGGGACATGGGCCAGTTATGAGTTAGGAGTTTCCTTTTCCGCGCGCTTTCGCGCGCGGCGCGGGACAGACTTCCGCGCGCTTTCGCGCGCGGCGCAAAACAGACCGCGCGCTTTCGCGCGCGGCGCGGGACAGAGATGGTGCCGGATTGCCGATTACCGCTGGATTTCCTGTTCAAGCAGATCGATCAGCGTGTCGGGGGTGCCGGCGGCGAGGAGGAGGTGCCGCCATTCGGCGGTGGTGAAGCCGGTCTGGTAGCTGTGCTCGATGAAGGCGAGGAGGTGGTCGTAGAAGCCGTCGATGTTGAGCACGCCGATGGGCTGGCGGACGGTACCGTGCGGGATTTTGCGCTGGGCGAGGGCGTCGAAGAGTTCGTCCCAGGTGCCGAAGGAGCCGGGAAGGGCGATGACGGCGTCGGCGCGGCGCAGCATTTCGGCCTTTCGCTGGGCGAGGCCGTGGACGCGCACGACCTCGTGGAGGCCGGGCATCAGCATGCTGTCGGGGAGGTTGTCGGGGAAGACCCCGGTGACATGGGCGCCGTTTTCGAGTGCGGCGCCCGCCATCAGCGACATGGTGCCCTCGTTGGAGCCTCCGAAGACGAGGCCGTGGCCGCGCCGCGCAATGCAGGCGCCCAGTTCGACGGCGGCCTCGCGGAAGCGGGGAGACGGGGGCAGAGTGGCGCCGCAGTAGACGGCGATGGCGTGCAGTTCGGGCATGGCTTATCGGCAGAGGGTGAGGGCGAGGTGGAAGATCACGCCCATCGGCAGCAGGCTGTCGAGCATGTCGAGGATTCCGCCGAGGCCGGGGATGTGCCCGGAGTCCTTGGCGTCGGCGGCGCGCTTCATCACCGATTCGGCGAGGTCGCCGAGCAGTCCGGCGAGGGGAGAGATGAGTCCCATCAGCAGGGCGCCGCCGAAACTGATGAAGCCGGTGTTGTGGCGCGCGATGGCCCAGAAGAGCAGCGCGCCGACCACGGAGAAGAGCGCGCCGCCGCCGACGCCCTCCCAGCACTTGTGCGGGCTGACCTCAGGCGCGAGTTTGTGCGACCCCTGTTCGCGGCGGGAGGCCGCGGTTCCGATGAAGTAGGCGCCGATGTCGGCCATCTTGGTCACAAGGACGAGAAATGCCAGCAGCAGGGGGCCCGAGGGCAGGAAATAGAGTTTCACGAGGAACGAGAGGCTCCAGACGATGAAGACGGCGTTGAAGACGGTGGAGGCGAGACGGGTCAGGTTCTCGCGGGTCGGCCCCATTCGCATCACGATGCCGAAGCCCGCGAAGAGCGCGGCGAAGAGCGCGGCGGCGTCCCACAGATAGATGCGGGATGCGGCTCCCTGTTTGGCGGAGACCATTCCGACGGGGATGGCAACCAGGCACAGCCCCAGCGCAAAGAGCAGGAGTTCAAAGGCGTCGAGTTTCTTTCCCTCCATCATCTCATGTCCCTCGTGGATGGCGGCTCCCATGACGGCGATGGCGAGCAGGGTGAAGAGCCAGCCGCCGTATTGGACGGGAGCGGCGAAAATCAGCACCAGCACGATAATCAGCGGGATGGCGACCATGAGGCGTTTTGAAAGCATAGGGCAAGGCTCCTTGGGGTTGATGGTGGGAGGAAAAGGAATTCACCAAAAGGTAATACCAATTTCCCATTCTACCACGCGGGGCAGGGCTTTTCTTTTGGCGGCGGACCGGCATGGCCGGGGGAAGCCGGCATGGTCGGCATGGTCATCGGGAGTGTTGCCACGGCGTCCCCGCCGTGGCCCCTGGGTGAGCGGAACCGCGTGCAATCACGCGCCGCCGGCATAGCCGACATGGTCGGCATGGCCGGGGGAAGCCGGCATAGTCGGCTTGGGGAACTGAGATGGTGGCTTAATTTGCGCACATGGTGGAAGATATTTGATGGACGGGGGCGATGCGGGAAGGGAGCATTTTGCGCGCCACGCTGGACTTTGCGTTGGCATGGCGCATGCTAAATAATAGAGCGGGGACTGGAATTCAACGGATGAAGGAGCAATGCGGATGAAGTCGGAAGAGCTTCTGGATATGAGGAACAAGATTTCGCCGGAGGAGTTGGCGGAGATCGTGCGGCATCAGGTGGAGTTGATTGGCCGTTCGCCGGAGTTGGCGCCGTCGTTGCCGCCGCTGATGGTGTGGGGCGGTCCGGGGGTGGGGAAGTCGACGATTCTGCGAAATGTCGCGCGGGAGGCGGGGATCGGGTTCATCGACATCCGTCTGGCGCAGCGGGAGCCGGTGGACATCCGGGGGCTGCCGGTGCCGATGGAGGATCGGGTGAGCTGGCTGATCTCGTCGGACTGGCCGCGGGAGGCGGGGAGCCGGGGGATTCTGCTGTTTGACGAGCTGACGGCGGCGGACCGGTCGCTGCAGGTGGCGGCGTACGAGATCATCCTGGATCGTCGTCTGGGGGATCTGTATCATCTGCCGGACGGGTGGTACATCGTGGCGGCAGGCAACCGCGAGGAGGACATGGCGGTGTCGATGACGATGAGTTCCGCGCTGGCCAACCGCTTCATGCATGTGGAACTGCGGGAGTCGGCGTCGGAGTGGGTGCGCTGGGGCCAGCGGAACGACATCCATCCTGCGGTGCTGGGCTTCATCCGGTTCCGTCCGGATCTGCTGTTTCGTCAGGAGAATGAGAATCTGGAGCGCGGCTGGCCTACGCCGCGGTCGTGGGAGCGCGTGAGCACGTTGCTGCACCATTTCCGGTCGGAGGGGCATCCCGCTCTGCTGGACAAGTTGATCTATGGGCTGATCGGCAACCAGGCGGGGGTCGAATTCGCGGCGTTCCGGGCGATCGCCGCGCAGTTCGACGACACCTACGAGTTGATGACGAATCCCAACCGGAAGATCACGGTGCCGGAGAAGCCGGACCAGTGCTACGCCTTCTGCGCGGCGGTGGCCTATCATCTGTGGCGCGGCAAAAGCGAGGAGGAGGAGCAGTCGCTGCTGGACGGCTTCTACCGGATCGCGATGGCGCTGCCGAGCGACTTCGCGACGATGCTGATGATCGACGCGCTGACCGGTAACCGCAAGAGCGACGACCCGGGGCTGTTCGCGAACAAGCTCTATCGCCACAAGGGCTATGCGGCGTGGGCAGAGAAGCACGGCAAGGCGATGCGGGCGCGGATGAACCGCAAGGAGATGGCGTGATGGACGCAGCGGTTGACCGCAAAGTCGCGGCGGCGCTGAAAAGCCTGCAGCAGGACCGGCTGCGGTTGCTGACCCGCCAGCCGTTCATCGGGATGGTCCTGATGAGTCTCGAACTGATTCCGGTGCCGGGAAACAAGGTGAAGACCGCCTGCACGGACGGCGAGCGGATTATGATGGGGATGTCCTTCTACGCGACGCTGGATCTGGAGGAGCGGCTGTTTGTGCTGGCGCACGAGGCCTGGCACTGCGTGCTGATGCACCTTGTGCGACAGCAGACGCGCGACCCGCGCGACTTCAATATCGCCACCGATCTGGAGATCCACTTCATCCTGGAACAGGAGAAGATGAAGGAGCCGTTCGTGCTGCCGCACAAGAAAGAATGGGCACGGCTCTCCGCCGAGGAGATCTACGAGCGACTGCGACATCATCGCAAGAAGGAGGCTTCCGGATCTCCCGGAGTTTCCGGATCTTCCGGGGCATCGCAGGGCAATTCGGACGAGGAGGCGGGGCGCGAATCGGCGCATATCCATGGGGAGAATGGGGAGGGCTTCGACCAGCATGACTTCGGCGGGGGCGATGCCCCGCAGACCGAGCAGGACAGGTCGGTTTTGGCGGAGAAGATCCGTCGGATTGTCATTCAGGCGGCGCAGGTGGTGGAGCGCACGCAGGGGCATCTGCCCGCGCACATCCAGGGCATTGTGGAGAAGCTGCGCAAGCCGGAGCTACCGTGGCAGGAACTGTTGCGGCAGTTTGTGACGAGCGCATACGGCGGCTCGCGGCGCTGGCTGCCGCCAGAGCGCCGCCATGTCTTCCGGAAACTGTATCTTCCCTCGTATCGGTCGCAGCGCCTGCGGGCGGTGCTTGCGCTCGACACCAGCGGCAGCACCACCGGGGATCTGCCGCAGTTCTTCGCGGAGTTGTCCAGTCTGCTGAACTCCTTCGGGCAATATGAATTGACCGTGCTGCAGTGCGATTGCCAGATCCAGCACACGGAGACCTTCACCGACGAGAAGCGCTTCCCGCGCGACTACCGGTGGGAGAGTTTCGGGCACGGCGGAACCAGTTTCGTGCCGCCGTTCGAGTATGTCCGCGAGCATAGTCTGCGCCCGGATGTCTTCATCTATCTGACCGATGGCTACGGGAACGCCCCCGACAAGCCGCCGCGCTTCCCCGTGCTGTGGGTGCTGACGGCAGACGGACGGAAACCGGCGGAGTGGGGACGCTGCATCCGGCTGCGGCACGGCCGGGAGGATGGGCGACAATGAAAGCGAATGGAGGAGATGCGATGACGACTGCGGTTGATGATTGGGAGCGGAAAATGGGCCGGTCCGTGGATGTTGTGGAGACGCCTTTGGGGATGTTAGAGGAGCTGGTGCGGAAGACGGCGTATGACCTCTTCGGATTTGAAAATGAGTTTTATCTGAGTAGGCTGCGATGGCAGGCGGGGACGCTTGGACTGCTCTTTGCCGCGATGGCGGAAGAGAAGCGAAGTGAAGATGACCTCGGGGAGTTTCTGATTCGTCATGGAAAAGACATTCTGGCGGTGCCAAAAGGCTGTCAATATCTGGGAGTGGGACTCGGGGCTACAAGCATTGACTTTCAAATGATTCAGTTGCGGGAGGTAATGTCGGATTTGGAGGTAAGGAATGACGCATTGATGGTTTTCCTTTCGGTGTTGGGGGGCCATTGCGCGGCGGGGCGGATGGAGGATGCCAGAAGACTCATGGACTTGTGTCGTAGTTCCATTGGCATGGATGAACTTCATAAAAAGAACTTAAGACCAGAAGTGAGCCGACTGTTCTCGAACGAGGAGAGCATTCGAATGTTCCGTGAGGCGGGATGGGAGTGGCCGCTGGTAAAGGCGGCCATGAACGTCGATTTGGAATATCTTCTGAAGGGGAGTCCGGTGTCGGACACGCCACTGCGTGCAAAGGCGGCGGTATTTCTCTTGTCTAATTTGGGGATTCCTCTTCTGGACACTTCCGAGGCTGTGAAAGACCGTTCCTTTTTGCTGGAAAAGACGCCGCGCATGCGTCAGGCGTTCGAGGCCGACGATGGCGCGCTCTTCATGGTGGAGATGGCCTTGCAGGGGAGGCGGATCACCAAAGGCATGGTGCAGACGCTGGTGTTGAAGGAAAAATACAATATCCTGTCGGAACTCATTCGTCAGACAAAGGAGTTCGTCAAGGTATGTCCCCCGGAAAAACTGCTGTTTCAGCTTTTGGATGGCGTGAGTCTGTGGCGGAGCGCCCGCTTGAAACGGATCATCACCCAAGGTCCATGTGCCGACGTATGCATAACGGCCATCCGCAGTTTGGAGCAGACCTTCCCGGGCGTGGTGAAGTACGCCCGTGACAGCCAAGGGGCAGACGCGCTGTTGCATCTTCTACGGAGTGCATGCATTCAAGTTTATGGAGACGTGCGGCCCTCGCTTCGTCGACTGGAGGAGCTGCTGATTTCGCTGGGGTGCGATCCGAATCGGCAGATCAAGGCGCTTGGAGGCTTGAGTTATGCGCAGGTTTCCGAGGCCTTTTGGGAGATGACGGCGCAGGAGGCGGAGCAGGATTAGCGTGTGGGCAGACATTCGCGAATCTGCCATTCGCCGTTGGCGGTCTGGCCGTGGCAATAGCGGTCGCCGAGGCAGCCCGCGACGGTGAAGTCGTCGGCGTATCGGTAGAATGCGCCGGTGGCGGGGACGAAGTAGGCGCGTCGGCCGAAATAATAGTCGCCATTGAAGGCGGCGAGGTGAAGGTCGAAGGACTGGAGGTCGTCGGCGCCGGGGGGCGGGGGGCGGAGACGGGAGAGGTCGAAGACGACTTTCTTCCAGGAGTCGCTGAGGCGATTGGGGGGCCGGGTGACGGGATGCCCTGCGAAGTCGAGCAGGAAGAGCGGCTGCCAGTCGCCGTTGGCGTTGATGGGGCCGAAGCCGTCGTCGATGGCGAGCCAGAAGGCGCCATCGTGGAGGACGAAGCGGTTGACGGGGGAGGGGGCGTGGATGGGAAGCAACCGGGAGAGGGCGGACCAGCTCTGGCGTTCCCAGTCGTAGGCGAAGAGGCGGACATTGTAGGTGGCGCGGCCCTCCGGGGGCGGGGCCTCGTTCAGGAGCATGAGCAGGCGGTGCCGGGGGGCGTCGCAGCGGAGTTGGTAGAACTCGTAGGGGCGGTTGATGCCCTGGAGCGGCCAGGCGACGGTGCGGTCGATGGTGGAGGCGATGGTACGCACGCGGCGGGTCGGCAGGTGGAGTTCGAGGATGGCGCTGCCCTTGTGGGAATAGCCGCCGCAGACGAAGAAGAGGCGGTCGCCGGCGCCGGTCATCCAGCGGTAGTCGTGGATGCCGAGGCTGGAGAGGTCGAGGCGTTCGGGGGGCGCGCCGTCGCGCGGGAAGAGTTGCAGCGTACGGCCATCGGAGGCGGTGAAAGTTCGGTCGAGGATGGTGCCGAAGCGGGCGTTGATGTCGGCGCCCCGGGGCGGGATGCGGCGGACTTCGACGGGCGTCATCGAGACGGCGGTGTCGATGCGCCACAGGATGGTGTGGCCCTTCTCGTGGGTCTGCACATAGAGGCGGGTGCCCTCGTGGCCGACGACGTTGACGTTGCGCTGTCCGGGGAAGGGCGTCCAGCACTGGCCGAAGGGCGAGGCGACGGGGAGGCGGGCGACGTCGGCGGGGACGAAACCGAAACGCTTTTCGAGGGGGCGCTGGTATCGGCGCAGGTCTTCGAGCTGGCTTTTTTGGTGGTTGGCGGCGATTTTGTCGGCGGGAGTGGTTTCTGCGGTTTCGCGGCGCCAGGCGGCGAGGCGGTCGTAGACGCGGCGTGCGGTGTCGGCGTCCCAGCGTTCGTGTCCCCGGAGCAGCATATCGCCGGCGATGCGCGGTTGCCGGAAGCGGTGGACGGCGAGGTCCATGAGTTCGAGTTTCTGGGGGAGGAACTCCGGGTCGTCGCCGAATGTCCAGAGGGTGGTCGCATTGGGATCGGGATGGAAGCCGGTGCGGTAGATGCGGAGTAGCTGGGCGTAGAGGAATCGGAGGTCTTTTCGGTGGGTGGTGGCCATGTCCCGAGGGCGCTGATCGAGGCCGGTGCGGAGGCGCATGAGGCCGTCGAGGCCGGAGAGGGCGATGGGGATGAAGGGCGAATCGGCCATGCGCCGGAAGGCGTCCTGGAAGAAGGCGCGCTCGTCGGGAGTGATGGTGCGGGGATTGAAGTGGAAGAAGCTGATGCCGTTCTGCAACTCGAGATAGGCCTTCTGACGGTTCATCGGCAGGCGCTGGCGCTTGAGGTCGGGGCGGGAGACGATTCGAATGCGCTCCCCGGAGGAGAGGCTGGCGAAGCGCTCGAGTTCCGGGCGGAGGTCCTGGAAGTCCTCCAGCAACTTGAGGAGGGCGGGATAGACGAGTTCGCGCCACCAGCGGTAGTCCCAGGAGAGGTTGCAGAAGCGGTCGAGTCCCGTCACGTAGTTGTAGCGGGCCTCCAGGCAGAAGATCGCGTCGGGCCAGCGCGGGGCGTTGCGGTCGGCCAGCGGCAGGACCTCGCGGTCGAGCTGGCGCATGCGGAGGAGAATGAGTTGTCCGGCGAGTTCGCGTAGCGTTTGCTGGCGGGCGGCGTCGAGGGGCTGGAAGGTGTGCGGGAAGACCGATTGGAGGGCCCTCGCGGCGAAGAAGCGGCTGTCGCGGGTGTAGCCGCCGAGCTCCTCGGTCAGGCGGAGGGCGAGGCGGAGGTCGGCGAGGGCAAGGTCCCAGTTGGCGTCGTTGTGGCGGTAATACGACGAGCCGAGCAGACGGCTGGCGGCGAGAAAGGCGATGCGGGAGAGCTCCTCGCGGTATTCGCGGTCGAGGGCGACGGCGCTGGCGCCGGATGCGATGGCGTCGGAGGGGAGGCCGTGCGAGACGGCGAACCAGGCCTCGTAGATGAAGTTTCGGGCTTCGCCGCGCTTGTCCTCGGCGGTGGCGTCGGGGAGGCGGAGGGCGGCGAGGAAGCGGTCGAGGGCTTTGTCGTCGGTGAGGGCGGTCTGGGTTTCGGCGAGGAGGCGCTTGCCGTCGGGGGAATAGAATTGCAGATGGAGGAGGACCTCCTTGCCGTTGGCACGGGCGGTGGGGCGCAGGACGAGCGCGCCCGCGAAGAGTTTCCCGGTGAGGTCGCTGGTGGCGGCGTTGGGCTCGTTGAGCAGATGGAGCAGATGGCGGCGCTCCAGAAGAACGAGGCCCGGGCGATTGCAGAGATGGCGCAGCAGCCGCGTCTCCGCATGGCGCGCAAATTTCTCCTGCGCTTCGGATAGGTTCACGGGGACCAGCGGCATCGCGGAAATGCGACGCGAGGCGCCGGCGGCGAAGTCGCGCTGCTTCGCGACGGCGGCGCGGATGGCGGCGGCGAGGCGCTTGTCCGTGTCGCAGTCCTTGAGGCGGACGCCGGTGGCGCCGTCGAAGGCGATGAGACGATCCTTCTGGACGATGAGGAAGAGCTGGGTGTTCTGCAAGAGGTGCGGGTCGATGGTGAGATCCCCGATGGAGGACAGGCGCAGTTCCTTCTCGATTTTCGCGAGTTCCGCGCGCTCCAGGAAGACGAGGCCGGAGTCTTGGGAGAGTTCCGCCAGCGCCAAGTCGGCCTGCGCGCGCCCCGCCTCATCGAGGGCGATGAGTGCGACGCGCACCGCCGCCGGCAGCGGCAGGGACAGCAGCCCGCAGAATAGGATGAGCAGCAGACGAGTCGGCATGGGGGAGGGGCCAATGGAGACGGCCGCATTTCCTCACTTCAAGCAGTTCAGGGTGTCGGCGGCGAGTTTGAGGGTGGCCTGCTGGATGGCGTCCTTGGCGGCGATGAGGTAGGTGGCGCCGGCGATGGTTTCCTTGCGGGCGTTGGCGGAGAGGAGGCGGTTGTCCTTGACGCGCGTCACGGAGAGTTCGACGCGCGCGGCGGCGCTGCTGAATTTCTGGTAGGAGCCGGCGGGGGAGGCGATGGCCTCGCAAGTGATGGCGAAGTCGGCGTCGGCGCGTTTCTGGACGACCTGGAAGTCGAGGGCGAGGAGGAGTTTCTGGAGGGCGATGGCGGCGGCGGGGTCGGGGGACTGCGACTGGATGGTCTCCTTGATGGTCAGATGGACTTTGCGGCCCTTGCCCTGGATGGCGGAGAGGCGGTCGGCGGCGGAGAAGACGGTGGCCTTGCGGGGGAGGAGGCGCGCGGCGTCCTTGGTGAGGATGGCGACCACCTTTTCGGCGAGCGGCGGCACGAGGTCGGCGAATTCGCCGGTGCCGGTGACGCTGCAGCCGAGGACGCGGCTGGTCTCGGTGCCGATGACCTTGGCGACCGCGTATTTCTGCTCGCCGACCTCGAAGACGGAGCCGGTGATGAGGAGCTTGGCGCCGACGATCTGCCCGACCTTCAGGCGGGATTCGGGGGCGGTCATGCCGACGGCGGAGAGGTGCAGTTCGTCCAGCGCCTTGTCGAGTTCGGCGCGCTCGACGAGGTCGACGGCGCCGCTTTCAAGCAACTTGACGAAGAGGAGTTCGGCGACGGTCTTGCCGGCCTTGTTGTATTCGGCGTCGCGCTTCCGGGTGTCGAACGGGAGGACGGCGGCGGTGGGCACGACCAGGCTCTCGGGCGCGGGCGGTTTGAGCGCGGCGGGCTGGGCGAGGACGGCGTGGCCGAGGACAATGAGCAGGGCGGCGAGGCAGAGGGCGTTGTGTTTCATCGGGTGAGTTCCTTTTGCAGCAGCAGAATTTGGTTGATGGTGTTGAAGTCGAAGTCGGGCGGGAGGAGGAGCGCGGCATGGCCTGCGTCGTCCTCCAGGCGGACGGCGGCGATGCCGCCGGGGGCGAGGTCGAGGTGCGGTGCGCCATCTTGGCAGAAGACCGCGAGGGTGCCGGGTGTGGGGGCGGTGAGGAGGGTGACGGCGGTCCAGGCCTTGTTGAGAGCAAGCGGGAAGAGCCACTTCTCGGTGAAGAGAACGAGGCGTGCGGGGGCTGGGCGTCGGAGCAGTTCGTCGAGGGCGGCTGGATCGCGGGCGATGCGGACGGTCGCATTCGACTGATGGGAGAGACCGAGCGCGCGGAGTTCCGCCTTATGGCATCCGAGGTCGGCGGCGATGCCTTCGAGGGGGCGTTCGGGATGGATGCGGAGGCGGGCGACAAGGCGCCCGTCGACTTCGAGGGTGGCGGTCTCCTTGCCTTGGATGGGCGGAAGTTCCAGACGGACGGGGCCTGGCCCGTCGCCCGCGAGGCGGCGTCCGTGTCCGGAGAGCAGCCGCCAGGAGGAGCGCGCCTGGAAGGGGAGCGTCTGCGCGCGTCCTGACCAGAGGTCATGCGTTGGAAGCGTGGCGGCCGCGAGCAGGACCGGCAGCAGCAATGGCAGGAGGGAGAGTTTCATGGTTTCTTGTCGGCAAGGGGGATGGCGAACCACGCGTCATGGCGGAGGAAATAGAGGCGGTCGCCGGCGCGGAGAAGCGTGTGGGTCAGGGGGAGCCAGAGCATTGGGGAGTTTTCCGCATTGCGGAGATCCTGGCAGGCGGGAGCGGTGCCGCCGATCCAGAGGCGCCGGGGCGAGAGGGCGAATTGCCGTAGCTCCGACGAGGACTGGATGCCTCCGCCGAAGAGATGCAGCGAATGGCGGAAGGGCGGCGGGGCGGGCACGCGGGCGAGTTCCTGAAGCCGCCAGGCGGCGGTGTCCAGGCGGAAGATGACGATTTCGCGGTTTCGGCGCGCGGCAAGCAGCGGTCCGTCTCCTGCGTCAAAGAAGGTGTGGGCGGCGTCGAAGCCCCGGATGGAGAGGACGCATTCGAGGGCGCCGGTGGCGTCGCAGCGCCAGACTTCGCCGACGGCGGGGTTTTCCTGGTCGCGCCGTTGCCGGGGAGTGCGCACGAGGAAGCAGACGCCGCCGTCGGGGAGGGCGTGGAGGCCAGTGGCGTAGCCGCCGTGGTCGAGGGGAGTGCGGCGGTCGAGGCGCTGCTGATCGAAATGCACGCGCCGATCCTTGCCGTCTAGGTCGGTGGAGAGGAGGCCGCCGGGCTGGAGGAAGAAGAGGCGGCTGGCGGTGATGGCGATTTCCGGTTGCGCGGGGGTGGGAATTCGGATGGTCGCGCGGATGCGGGCGGCGTGGCGGTCGAGGAGGTAGTAGTAGCCCCGGCCGCCGAAGACGATGAACTCCTTCGTGCAGGCGAGGGAGAAGACGCTGAAGACCGCGCGGCCATGGCGGAAGTGCGGCGCGTGGCCCTCGTCCGGGAAGGGGATGGGGTCGAGGAGAATGGACACGGTGCCATCCCGGTGGATGGAGGCGAGGAGCATCTCGTCATTGGCGACGAACGGCTGCATGCGCCCCAGCAGCAGCAGGATGCCGTCGCCATCACGGCAGGCCTGGCAGAGCAGGAGCCGACCGTGGGTTTGGAGCAGGCTTTGGAGGTCGCCGTATTCCAAACGGAAGGGGCGGTTGACCTCGCGGAAAAGGGCATCCTGCGCCGGGGTGAGCAACGGCGCCTCTTCGGTGCGGTTTGTCCAATCCCAGATGGCGGTGGCGAGATCGTGCCAGAGGCCTGGGATTTCTTCCCGCGCCTTTTCGCGCGGGCGCTGGCCGCGCGCGTCTGCCTGGCGCACGCATTCGCGCAGTGCGCGGAGGGTGGATTCATTGCGCGGGGCGGCAATGGCGGCGTGGAGGAGTTCGGGGAGAGTGGAGGGGGTGGCGGCGCATTCGCGCTGCAGGCATTGCCAGGCGAAGTCGGCGGGAAGCGCGTGGCGTTCGGCGATCTGCCGATAGGGCGGAAGGGTCAGCGTGCGCTGGATGAAATTGCGCCGGCTGGCTGACGCTTGTCGGTAGCGCTGCGGCAGTTCATCCTCCACGAGGAACTCCCGGCACCAATCCTGGACGGGGGCGGGCGGCGTGGCCTCCAGGGCGCGCCGCGTGAAGGCAAGGAGGCGTGCCGTGTGGCGCGCCGTGCGGTCCGGCGAGGCCGCGAGCAGGGCGGGCAACCGCGGATGGCGTTCCAGGGCGCGCAGAAAATGCGGCACGCGTTCCGGCGCGAGCAGGGCACCCCACGGAAGATGGAAGAGGATGGGGGGCTGGCCGTAGCGGATGGGGCGGTCCGTGGCGTCTGGCGCGAGGCATTTTTCGAGTTCGTCGAGATATGCGTCGAGGCGCTCCGTCTCATCAAGGTAGAGGCCGTATTGGAAGTAGATGGTGTCGAGGCAGGTGTTGCCTGAGTTCCAATCGCGGCGCAGTTGGGCTGGCTTGCCGTCGATGGTGTATTTGGGGGCGTTTCTGCGGCAGTCGGCATGCTGGAGGGCGCGGGCTTCGCGGAGGAGCGTCTCCAGGCGCGGGATGGCGCGCCGCAACTCGTCGGCCTGTTCGGTCTGCCCGCGCTTTTCGTGGAATGCGATGAGTTCGCGGATGCGTGGGGCGGCGACCGCGAAGTGATGCCAGGCGGAGTTCGGCAGATAGTCGAGGCGGGTGTCGGGGAAGTCCTGGCGGAATTTGCGCGCGAACGCCAGAATTGCGGATGCGCCCTCGAACCACTGGGCTGTGCCTGGCTCGCAGGCGATGCGCCGCAAGACCTCATCGGTCAATTCGAGGTATCGGACGATTTCGTTGTCGGGTGCGAGGGCGGCGGCGGCGCGGAGCGCGCGGGAGCGCTCCTGCGGATTGGGCGAATTCTGGGAGATGTCAAAGAAGCGTGCCGCCTCCTGCCGGCGGTTCGGGGCGGAAAGCGTTGCGAGGCGGAGCGAGCGGACGAGGGCGTCGGCGAGCAGGGCGGCCTGCGCCTCGGGGGTGTGCAGGAGGTCGCGGGCCTCGAGGCGGAAAAGGAGTTTGCCCGCGCTGTCGGTGCAGCGCAGTCGGCATTGGATGTCATCCTCCGCGCCAGCGGTCTCGAACTCCAGCGCGAGCAGATGGTGGGAGGCGTCAAGGGGGAATTGCAGATGGGTCAGGTATCGTTCGTCGAGGACGCGTCCGAGTTCCGCCCGTTCGAGCAACCGGATGGATTCGTGCTGAAGCAGTTGTCGTTCGAAGCGGGCGAGCCAGGCTTCCAGGCGGGGACGCTGGCGGTAGTCGACTTGGATGGAGCGGACTTGGGCGAAGGCGAGGCAGTGCGGGGCGGGGGCGTCGTGCTTGGCGATGGCGGCGCGCAGTTCCTGCAGGAGTTCACGGGTGTGGCCGAGGGCTTCGCCCTGCCAGGCGAAATCGGCGAGACGCGCGCCTGTGCGGGCATGGAAGACGACCATGCGCCCTGGAACGCGGGTGAAGACGGCGAGGAGGTCGAGGTGCGGAATCGTCTTGGAAAGCCGTTGCGGATCCAGGCGCTGCTCCTGGAGGATTCGGGCGATTTGCGCGCGTTCGAGAAGCGCGACCGACGGCTCTTTGGAGAGTTCCGCCTGCAGCAGATCCAGCAGCGGGGCTGGTTCGCCGACGAGGGCGAGGCGCAGCGGAGCCGCGGCCAGGAACAGCGGCAGGAGAAGCAGGATGGCGGCGGGACGCTTCACGTGGCGGGGGTGGCGCGAAGTGGAATCATCTGCACCGCGATGCGGTGGTCCCTGTCGGTGGCGGCGGCACCGTTCGGCGTCACGGCGAGGATGTCGCGGAGATGCAGTTCTTTCCATCCATCCAGGCGGAGGCGCAGGTCGAAGTCGAGGACGGCTTCGTTGTCGCCGCAGCGGCTGACCAGCAGATTCCCCGCGAGGCGGCGGTTGTCGAAGACGAGGTAGTCGTCGGCGTCGCTGGCCAGATCAAGGAAGGCGACGCGTACTTGATTCTCGTCCATGATCA
>JAEEXV010000162.1 GCA_016287975.1 Lentisphaeria bacterium
ACGACATCGACAAGCCTGTCGTTGACAATCTGGAGAAGGTTGCCGCCGCCCACGGGCGCACGATGGCGCAGGAGTCTCTTGCGTGGATGCTCTCCAAACCAGGCATTACCGCGCCAATCGTGGGATGCACCTCCGTGAAGCATGTCGAGGAGGCGGTCGCAGCACTTGACATCACACTGGAGGAAGAGGAAATCAAGGCTTTGGAGGCACCGTACAAGCCGCATGTCAAGACGGGAACATTCTAACCAACGCTGGAGCATCTCATGAACAAACTGGCAAAACTGTTTTTAGGAGGAATTCTCATGCTGTCCATGTCGTCAGTGAATGCCGCCGAGGCGGCGAAAGCCATCGTCATCTACTTCTCGCACACGGGGGAGAACTATTCCGTGGGCGTCATCAAGGAGGGGAATACCGCGAAGGTCGCCAAGGAGATTGCACGCCAGACAGGCGCGGCGATCTGGGAGATCAAGGAGGCGGAGCCGTATCCCGTCAAGTACAACGACTGCATCGCCCGCGCCAAGAAGGAACTCCAGTCGAAGGCGCGTCCCGCGTTCCAGGGAACAGTACCCGACCTTACGGGCGTCGACACCATCTACATTGGCTACCCCAACTGGTGGGGCGACGCGCCGATGGTGGTCTATACGTTCCTTGAAAAGGCGAAGGTCGATGGCAAGACCATCCTGCCTTTCTGCACCCACGAGGGCTCGGGGCTTGGAAGCACCGCACGGAAACTCGCCAACGCCTTCCCGAAGGCGAAGGTGGAACAGAAAGGGCTCTCCATCTACGGCCATGTCGCCCAGAAGGACGCCGAGGCCGTCAAGTCCTTCGTGGAGGCCTGGCTGAAGACGCTGGGCAAGCGGAAATAGGAGGCCACGATGAAAGTGCTGATGCTCAACGGAAGTGGCAACGCCAACGGCTCGACGCGGGCGGGGCTGGACATCATGGCAGAAGTTTTCGCTGCCAGTGGCGTGGATAGTGAAATCGTCTGCGTCGGCGCAAAACCTGTACGGGACTGCCTCGGCTGCAACAAGTGCGCGGAGAAGGGCAGATGCGTCTTCCAGGACGACGGCGTGAACGAGTTTGTTGAAAAGGCCACGGCGGCAGATGGCTTTGTCTTCGGGACGCCAGTCTATTACGCGCACCCATCGGGGCGCATCCTGAGCTTCCTTGACCGCGCGTTCTTCAGCAACATGTGGGGGACGGGCGCAGCCGCGTTCCGCCACAAGCCCGCAGCTGCCATCGTGGTCGCGCGCCGCGCGGGCACCAGCGCGTCCTACGACGTGCTGAACAAGTACTTCGGCATTTCCCAGATGATCAACGTCGGAAGCACCTACTGGAACGAATTCCACGCGCTTGCAAAGGAGGACGTGCCAAAGGACGCCGAGGGCGTGCAGACTCTCCGCAACCTCGCCCGCAACATGGCGTGGCTCATGAAATGCCTGAAGGCGGGACGGGACGCGGGAATCCAGGCCCCCGAGGCGGAGGCGAACGCCCTTACAAACTTTGTGCGGTAAAGACAAGACACTATAGAACAAGAGGATTCTGAAAATACGCAAGACAATCTTAGCAATGAGTGCCGCGCTATCGCTCGCTACCGCAATCCACGCACAGGAAGTCACCTACATCAACGCGCCGACGTTCCCGAATCAAATATATCTGTACGGCGAGCCGAAACAGGAGGACGTGGCTGCCGAGCAGTGGTATGAAATCGCCGGGCGAGGCCAGTTCGTGCGCAATGTGAAAGTTCCCACGCTCATCCCGTATCTTCCAGCACAAGGCAAGAGCAACGGCGCGGCCGTCATAATAGCGCCTGGAGGGGCATTCCTGCACCGAAGACTTGAAGCGCTTCCTTCAGTTCAAGCCTGCTGAATGACACACATCAACCACAACCATCGAGGGATTGAGGCATGAAACGAAAAGTCGTCGTATTAATCGGAGCGGGCAGCATCGGGCGGGCGATAGTGCGCCGCATCGGTGCGGGAAAGCATGTCGTGCTGGCGGACAAACTGCTTGATGCGGCGCAGACTGCCGCGAAAACACTGGAGGATGCGGGCTTCGAGACCAGCGCGGTTGCCGCCGACCTCAGCAGCCGTGAATCCATCCTGTCCCTTGTCAAGCATGCGCAAAAGCATGGCGACATCATGAATCTTGTCAATGCGGCAGGCGTATCGCCTTCCCAGGCATCGGTTGAGACCATTCTGAAGGTGGACCTCTATGGCACAAGCGTGCTGCTGGAGGAGTTCGGCAAGGTCATCGCCGACGGCGGCTCGGGCATTGTCATCTCGTCGCAGTCGGGGCATCGTCTCCACGCGCTCACGGAGGAGGAGAATACGGCTCTGGCCACCGCACCGACCGAGGAACTGCTGAAGTTGCCTTTCATCGCCGCCATCACAGACACGCTCAAGGCATATCAGTACTCGAAACGCTGCAATGTCCTGCGTGTCATGGGTGAGGCGCAGAAATGGGCCAGGCGCGGGGCGACCGTCAACTCCATCAGCCCCGGCATCATCATAACCCCGCTGGCCAATGATGAACTCAAGGG
>JAEEXV010000163.1 GCA_016287975.1 Lentisphaeria bacterium
ATGTGGCATCTTGACTCTCCTTTTGCCTCGGTTCTGGAACCGCCGCCCTGCGGCATTAAACGCATTCCCCTCCCCCGGGGGAGGGGACGGGGCGGCACCTGCCACACTATGCAACCGTTTTGCGGCTGCTGCGCCAATCGGCAACAAACGGGGAGGCAAGGCACCCTCCAGCAGGAGTAAATGCAACCGCAGCACTTTGCAGGAGAAAATGCATTCCCTCCCATTTGTAGGATTGAACGCAACAAAGGGGGTGCGTTTACCTTTTCCATTTTCACATGCGAGAAGGAGTGCGTTGGGCATGAGACAAAATGGAGGCGAGGGGCTATATTAAGACGTTGCTGTGGCATTTGAAGCAGTGTTGTAGGGAGCGAGCAGGGGAGTTCGTCGATGTACTGGTATATCAAGTATCCGTTGATTGTGATTTTAGTGCTGTCGCTGCTTGGTTTCGGGGGGATGCTGTGGCGTTCATGCGTGCGGAGCCTGCCGCCTGCGGTGCCGACGGCGGGGGATTTGCGTTCCCAGGAGGCCGTTGGCGTGTCGTCGGGCGTGTCGTCGTCGGTGGTGTCGGCGCCGAAGGTGGTGCAGGTGCCGCCGTCCCGTCCCCCAGTGTCGTCCCAGTTTGGGATCAAGGAGTTGGACGATCGTCTGGAGAGTGCGAAGCGCCAGGAGGGCCGTGGCAAATTGGAGATGGCGCGGACGTTGGCGCAGAAGGTTCTGCTGGACGAGCGGGTGAGGGAGTTTGACGCCTACTGGTACAAGGCGGCGGAGATGATCAACCGAGTGAACCAGAAGGTGATGAACACGACGGCTCCGGTGCCGGAGAAGGAGCGCCATGTGGTGCAGGGGGGTGACACGCTGGGGAAATTGGCGAACCGCTTTCATATCAGCGTGCTGTCGATGATGCGGATCAACGGGTTGACGACGGACAGGATCCATCCCCGGCAGACGGTGATGTATCTGAAGGGCACGTGGAGCATACGGGTGTCGAAGTCGCAGTATCTGCTGATGCTGTATCTGGACAGGAAGTTGTACCGCATCTACAGCGTGGGGATCGGGAAGGATGACCGGACGCCTGCGGGGACTTTCTATATCACCGCGCTGCAGAAGGATCCAGCGTGGCAGCCGTCGGGCAAGAACATCCCTGCCGGCGATCCTGAAAACATTCTGGGGACGCGGTGGATGAAGTTGACGCCTGCGGAGGGGACGGACACCTCGCTGGAGGGATATGGGATCCACGGGACGACGGTGCCTGACACGATCGGGACGAGTTCGTCGAACGGTTGCGTGCGGCTGCGCAATCCTGAGGTGGAGGAGTTGTATGACTTCATTCCAGAGGCGGGCGGTTCGATTCCGCCAGTCAAGGTCGTGATTGAGGAATAGCCGCTGAGATGCCTGCCGAGTTTCTGGATTTCGAGCGCCCGATTGTCGAATTGGAGCAGAGCTACGAGGCGCTGCGCCAATACGCCGAGACGGGCCTGGAGGACTTCTCGGAGGGGCTGGTGGCGCTGGCGGGGAGCATCCAGCGTCTGAAGGAGCATTTTCGGCAGAACATGACGCCGTGGCAGAAGGTGCTGATGGCGCGCCATCCGATGCGTCCGCAGCCGACGGATTTCTGCCGAATGCTCTTCACGGACTTCATGGAACTGCACGGGGACCGTCGGTTCGGGGACGACCCGACGATCGTGGGGGGAATGGCTATGCTGGGCACGCAGCCCGTGATGGTGATCGCGACGCGCAAGGGCCATGAACTGAAGGAATACCTCGCCACGCACTTCGGCTGCGCGGAACCGGAGGGCTACCGCAAGGCGCTGCGTCTGATGCAGATTGCCGAGAAGGCGGAGCGTCCCGTCATCACCCTGATCGACACTCCCGGGGCCTATCCTGGGCTGAGCGGCGGGGAACGCCACATCGGCGAGGCGATCGCCTGCAACCTGCGGGAGATGTTCCGGCTGACCGTGCCCGTGATCGCGGTGATCACGGGCGAGGGCGGTTCGGGGGGCGCGCTGGGCCTCGCGGTCGGCAACCGCGTGCTGATCCTCGCGAACGCATACTACTCCGTCATCACTCCAGAAGGCTGCGCGGCGATTCTGTGGCGCAGCCCCGAGAAGGTCGCCGAGGCCGCCGCCGCCCTGAAACTGACCTCGGAGGACCTGCTGGCGCTGGGCGTCGTCGATGAAGTCGTCGCGGAACCCCTGGGCGGCGCGCACCGCAATGCCAGCGCGGCGGCGGAACTGCTGCGCGAGGCGCTGGAGCGCAATCTCAGGCAATTGCTCAAATATTCGCGCCGCCGCCTCAAGGAGCAGCGCTACAAGCGTTTCCGCGGCCTCGGGCAGTTCCTGGAGAAGTAGCCGAGTACGGTTTCCAAGTCTGTAGGCGGCTTTGGCGCGAGTCGGGGCTTAGCGGAGGAGTTCCAGGAAGAGGTCTGGGGTGAGGGAGACGGGGGCGGAGCCGTCGGGGAGGGCGGCGCCCGCGATGGCGCGCTTCTGTTCCTGCATGAAACGCACCTTTTCCTCGATGGTGTCGCGCGCGATCAGACGGTATGCGAAGACGGGGCGGGTCTGGCCGATGCGGTAGGCGCGGTCGATGGCCTGCGCCTCGGCGGCGGGGTTCCACCAGGGGTCGAGCAGGAAGACGTAGTCGGCGGCGGTGAGGTTCAGGCCGACGCCGCCCGCCTTCAGGGAGATGAGGAAGAGCCTGGTCTCTGGCTCCGTCTGGAAGCGCTGGACGAGTTCGCCGCGGTTTTCGGTGGCGCCGTCGAGATAGCAGTAATTCCAGCCGCGTGCGTCGAAGGCGGCGGCGGCGAACTTCAGCAAGGTCGTGAACTGGGAGAAGACGAGGGCCTTGTGGCCTGCCTCCAGCAGTTGCTCCAGCAGGGCGTTCAGCAGTTCGATTTTGGCGGAGGGGATGGCGGCGCAGGCGGGGTTGACGAGGCCCGCGTGGCAGGCTGCCTGGCGCAGGCGCAGGAGCGCCGCGAGCATGGAGGCGGCCTGGGGGGCGTTTGCGCCTTCGGCGAAGTCGCGGCGGTAGAAGTCGCGCAGGTCGTCGTAGCAGCGGCGCTGCGGTTCGTCGAGCTCGCACCAGAGGATCTGCTCGGTCTTGGGTGGCAGGTCGGTGGCGACCTCCTCCTTGCGGCGCCGCAGCAGGAACGGCGCGACGCTGCGGCGCAGGCGGGCGGCGGTCTCGCCGCCTGGCGCGAAGAGGGCGGTCTCGCGGCCGAGGGAGCGCACGAAGCGTTCGGAGAAGAGGCCTGGA
>JAEEXV010000010.1 GCA_016287975.1 Lentisphaeria bacterium
ATCGGACCACTCGCGAATGCTCTGGCGGAACTCCTCTCCGTCGACGAGGTCGATGCCGTCGAGGGCGACGCGCCCCTGCGAATCGATGGCGAAGCCCTTGGCGGCCTTGGCGGGCGGCGCGTCGGTGAACTCGCCGAGGAACTTCGGGGGATGGTAGAAGTCGGCGGGATTGGGCGGCGGCGCGGCAGGAAGGGCGGCGGTCTTCGGCGGCTCCGCGAGAGGCGGCCGCAGGATGGCCATCGCGGGGTCGGGGGGCGCGGCAATCTTGAGTTGCGCGAAGAAGCCGAGCGCCTTGCCGGGGATCGTGAAGACGGTGGCGGTGCCTTTGCGCACGCCCTTCACGGCGAGGCTGGGGCGCTCCGGCGATTCCAGGACGGCCTCCGGCGCGCACGGGCGGTTGACGGTGATGACGAGCGGGGCCTTGACCTCCGGGAAATCGAGGGTCTCCGGAATCCCGGAGAGCACCTGCCCCTTCTGCGCCTTGGCGCCGGTGAGATTGTAGAGCTGCACGTAGATGGCGCCCTTGCCGGGGCCGTCCTGCAGTTGGTTCACGATTCCGACGACCTTCTCGGGCAGTGCGAGCGTGGCGGGGACAACGGCGCCCGCCAGTTCGTGCGCGTAGTCGTAGAGGTGGTCGAGCAAGCCGGCCAGTTCCGGGTGCGGACTGTAGCCGTAGCGCGAGCCCAGCCGGATCTCCGGCTCGTTCAGGTGGTCGCCGAATTTCGCGGCGAGATACAGGAATGCCCCCTTGCCGTGGCGGGTCTTCACCACGAGGGGCAGCCGCACGCCCTTCTCGTTGCGGTATTGCACGAGCACCTCGGACTTGTCGGGCGAGAGCAGTCCCACCTCGTCCGCATGCGGGACGGCGAAGGCGGCGCCGCCCTTGGGGCGAGCGAAAACGGCCTCGCCTTTACCGTGGCGGCGGCCGACCCAGTGCACATTCATCGCGCGGGCGAGCCCGAAGTCGGCGCGGCGGTTGCCGCGCTCGTCATGCAGCGAGGTATGGTCGGTCACGATGGCGACGCCGCCATTGGCGACGAACTCCTCGATGACGCGGCACTGGCGGTCAGAGAGTGAGGCCTGGCTGGCGAGGACAAGCACGCGGTATTTGCCGAGGCGGTTGGGGTAGAAGAGGTCGCCGTCCAGGAGCGTGTCGAATTGTCGGCCGGAGCGCAGGAAGGTCTCCATGACGCCGCGGAAGTCAAACCAGTAGAACTTGCGGTCGGCGGAGGTGCGCCAGGTCTGGGTGGAGACGAGGAGCGCGGTGTCGGTGAAGGTGCGCGCGTAGCGGTGCGGCATGACCGCCTCCCAGCAGTTGTAGCGCTTGAAATAGGCGGCATCCTCGGGCGTGTCGAGGGGGACGCGGCCATACCAGATGGCGTGGCGCCCGCCTTGGCACATCGCCCACTCGACATAGTGCGCCTCGCGCTGGACGGGCTCGCGGTTGAGGCTCCAGATGGGGATGTCGTAGAAGTCGCCGTAGCTGTTGCGGCTCTTCAGCGAGCCCAGGAAGCTGATGGCGTTCTCCAGGGGGTTGCGCAGCATGCTCTCCCAGCCGACGAAGGGGCTGTAGAGGGCGGCGGCCTTGGCTAGGTCGATGGCCTGGGAGTTGGGGTCGGCGTAGTTGGAGCAGTAGGTCATGATGATGGTGTCGGGCTTGACCTGCTGCAGGGCTTTGAGGATGGTGTATTTGGCGCGGTTGGTCCGGTCCATGCCCCACGCGCGGAAATCGCGCTGCGCGGCGCTGGGGGCGTTGTGGTTGAGCGTGACGGGCGGCGTGCGGCCAGTCTCTTCGGCGTAGGCCTTGCGGCAGGCCTCGCAGCCGCAGTAGGAGCGGCCGGCGAGGGCGAGTTCATCGATCATGAACCCCGCGAAGCCCGCCTGGCGCTGGAAGCGGACGAGATACTGGATGAGATAACCCATGAACTCGGGGTTGACGTGGCAGAACCAGTAGTGGCTTTCGCCGCTGCGGATGTCGCGCTGGAGCCAGTCGAGGCGATGCAGCATGAAGGGATAGCCGCGGTAGCTGAGAATGGTGGGGTCGTGGTGCTCGATGACGCTGATGCCGTATTTGGCGCAGGCCTCGCGGACGATGCGCCCGGCCTCCTCAATTTGCGGAAACTCCTCCAGATAATTGGCCCGAAAGTGCCGCCCGTTGTAGAGGACGGTCGTGAAGCCTAGGTCGTGGAGTTGCTTCGCGCGCGCCTCGGCGGCCTGGGGGTCGGCGAGCGAGATGCGGTCGTAGTTGTTGTTGCCCGAGAAACTCGCGATGGCGGCGTTGTACAGCGCCGGGTTGACATTCCCGTAGTGGCGCGGCAGCGTGGAGCACTCCTCCGCCGGCAGCAGCAGCGCCAGCGCGAACAACAGAATGAAGACTGCTTTGGGCATGATGGTGGGCTTGGGGCTGGGGCTGGGTTTTTGAAAGGGATTCAAGAGATTCAAGGGATAACCGGGCTTTAAGAGCGCCGAAGGGGCCAGGCTTTTTGAAAGGGATTCAAGGGATAGCCGGGTTTCTTGAAAGAGAGCGCCGCCTCTTTCCCCCCCCATGAAACCCAGCACATCCCTTTTATCTCTTGAATCCCTTGAATCCCTGCTTAAATCGCCCCTGGCACCCCGCCCCCTCTTGAGAGTCCCCCCTCACTCGAACTGGAACGGCTTTCCAGTGCGCACGGAGGTGTAGATGCCGGAGATGAGTTCCACGGCGCGGCGGCCTTCGCGGCCGTCGAGGCGGAGGGGGGTGCCGAGGCGGATGGCGTTGGCGAGGTCGGCGAGCTGGGCCTTGTGGCCGAGTTCGTTGATGTTCATGGGGGCGGAGCCGCCGCGCGCGTCGCCGCCGCCCGTGATGGCGGCCTTGATCTCGTCGTCGATGGGCTGCTTGTCGAGGAACTCCCAGCGGATCATGCTGTCCTCCTCGAAGGAGACCGAGCCAGTGGAGCCCGAGAACTCGATGCGGCGCGGGAAGCCAGGCGCGCAGGAGGTGCTGACCTCGATGGTGCCGAAGGAGCCGTTGCGCCAGCGGACGTAGGCGCAGAGGTTGTCCTCGACCTCGATGGAGTGGGTGAGTGTGCCCGCGACGGCGGAGACCTCGGCGGGCGCGCCGTTGATGTAGAGGAGCAGGTCGATCATGTGGATGGCCTGGTTCATCAGCGCGCCGCCGCCGTCCATCTTCCAGGTGCCGCGCCAGTTGGAGCGGCTGTAGTAGGCGGCGTTGCGGAACCAGCGCATCTGGGCGGAGGCCAGCACCATGCGCCCGAAGCGCCCCGCCAGGGCGGCCTCGCGCACGAGCTGCACGGGCTTGGAGAAGCGGCTCTGGAAGACAGGCGAGAGCAGGACGTGGTTTTCGTCGCAGGCGGCGATGATGCTGTCGACCTTGTCGAGGGTGACTTCAAGGGGCTTTTCGCAGAGGATGTGCTTGCCCGCGCGGGCGGCGGGGATCGCGGTGGCGGCGTGGGCGCCAGAGGGGGTCGCAATGGTGACGGCCTCGATGGCGGGGTCGGCGAGGAACTCCTCGAAACTGGTGTATGCCTTGCACCCGAACTGCTTGGCGCGACTCTGGGCGGCGGCGGGGACGGTGTCGAAGAATCCGATCAGTTCCGCGTTGTCCAGGGACTGCAGGGATTTGGCGTGCAGTTCGGCGATCATGCCTGCGCCGATGATGCCGAAGCCGACTTTCTTCACGGGGGCGGCCGTCTTTTTCTTCATGGGGAAAAGTCTCCTTAGATTGGGTTACAGGATGGCGGGACGGAGTTCTTCGATGGGCACGGGGAGGGTCTGGCGCGAGCGGATGGACTGGATGGCCAGCTTGGCGAGAAGCGTCGCCTGCAGGCCAGCGAGTTCGTCGCACGGCACCGCCGCGTTGCCGCGGATGGCGGCGAGGAATCCCGCGAGCATGGCGCGGTGGCCTTTGTCGACGATGAGTTCGCGCTGGACATTGCGCAGGTTTCCCGCGGCGGCCCGCTGCTGGAGGGCGGTCTTGGCGAGGAAGGCGTCGAAGCCCTCGCCAGGGCAGTCGGCGGCGAAGTCGTCGCGCTGGAGGGGGAAGGTCTCGGCGTCGAGGCCCGGAATGCCGTAGTAGCGGTTCTCGACGAAGAAGAGGTTGCGGAAGAGGGCGGCGCGTGAGGTCACCTCGAAGAGTTCCTTGGGGTAGTCGAAGGTGCCGCCGACGCTGAAGTCGAGGGTGGCGCTGTCGCCGCCCGAGAACTTGAGGTGGATGAGGTGGGTCATGCGGCTGGAGCCGCAGGCGGTGATCTCGACGGGGACCTGGGGCGCGAAGAACCAGCACGCCAGGTCCATCCAGTGCACCGATTCGCCGATGATCGCGCCGCCGCCGTGGGCGGGGTCCATGTGCACCATGCGGTAGCTCGATCCCTCGTCCTGGATGCGGATCAGGAAATGCGTGGCCTCCTCCTCGGGCAGGGGGGCGCGGCTGGTCTCGACATAGCGCCACGGCTGGTGCTTCGGCGCGGCGATCTGCGCCTGCACGCGCGCCTTGAGGGCGTGCATCGAGGGCGCCATGCGGCGGTTGAGGTCGACGCAGAGTTTGACTCCCGCGCGGCGCACCGCGCGGATGATCTCCCAGCTTTCGGGCAGTTCCATCGCCATCGGCTTCTCGCAGAAGATGTGCTTGCCCCTGGCGGCGGCCGCGCGCACGATGGGCAGGTGCATGTCGTGGCTGGTCGCGACCATCACGAAGTCCACCTCTGGATCCGCCAGCGCCTCGCCATAGTCGGCGACCGCCTTCGGCACGCTGAAGCGCGCGGCGGCCTCCTTGGCGGCGTCAAGGAAGATGTCGCAGCAATAGCGGACTTCGACGTCCTCCCGTTCCTTGAGATTGGGCAGATGCTGTGCCTTGGCGAAGGCGCCGCAGCCGATCTGCGCCGCCACGAGTTTTCCATTTTTCATGGGAGAAGGCCTTTACGGAGTTTAATGGAGGGCGGGTTCGAGGATCTGCAGGTCGGCGGCGCCAGTGCGCATGTCGGCGATCTTCGCGCGGAACTCCTGCATCCGCGGCGTCGACAGGTGCTGGTCAAGGCAGGCCTTGCTTTCCCACGTCTCCATCATCGTGACAAAGGGTCTGCGCACGCCGTCCGCGCTCCATTCGACGCACGGCTCATAGCGGATGCACCCCTCCTCGCCCAGCACCTGGGGGACGAACTCCTTGAGGACTTCCAGATATGCATCCAGGCATTCGGGGCGGATTTCTGCTTTCGCGACTACGTAGATCATGATGGTGGCGGGTTGGGAGAGGGGGCGAGTTCCGTGCGGGCCGAACCTCGGTCCGCTTGCCGATACTATAATATCCCCGTCCGCATCTGTAAGCGCGGACGGGGATTCAGACGTCGGGCGGTGAGGGGCGTGGGGCGTCGCCTTCGCTCGACGGATCCAGCGGCCGCCAATCCCGGAAGTTGACCGCCTGCACGGCGTGTGCGCCAAACGACGGGATGTCCTCGCCGTCATAGACCAGACGTGGACGCATCGCGGTTGTCTCCGACTTGCAGAACACCTCCAGATGGTCCGCCAAATGTCGGTTGAAGGTCATGGCGGATTTGATCTCCACTGGCTGCACGAAAGCGCCATGCAGCAACAGCAAGTCGATCTCAAAGCCCTTTTCGGTTCTCAGGAACGCCAGACGTGGCTCGCGTCCCTGGTTGGTGAAGCTCTTGAGGGCCTCCACCACCGCGAGGTTCTCAAAAAGGCCGCCGCGCAACGGATGCTGTGCCATGTGCGCTGGGATTTCAATGCCAAGTAGATAGGCGACAAGCCCAGGCTCGGTGAAATAGACTTTCGGAGATTTGACCACCCGCTTTGACAGGTTGGAAAAAAACGGCGGAAGCCGAAAGATCAAAAAGGAGGCCTCCAGAATGGACAGCCAATGCGTGACTGTCGTGACTGAAACCCCAGCATCCCCTGCCAGGGAGGAGTAGTTGACCACTTGCCCGACCCGCCCTGCCAGCAGCATGATGAAGCGCTCAAACACAAGCAGGTCGCGGATGTTCACCAGACGACGCACATCGCGCTCGACGTATGTCCGCAGATAATTGCGGTAGTATGTGCTTGCGCGCATGGAGCGGTGATGCAGCTCTGGCATGAAACCGCGCAACAACACCTGGTCTGTCGATTGGCCTTGCAGACCGCCAAGCTCCGCCAAGGAAAGCGGCAGGAGCTCCAGGATACAGGTCCTTCCTGCCAAAGACTGGTCAACCGCCTCCGCCAAGGCCGTCTGATGGCTGCCTGTCAAGATGAACTGTCCTGTCGCCGAGCGGTTCGCATCGACCAGGACCTGGATGGCAGACGCCAATTCTGGAACCCGCTGGATTTCGTCAATGATCACTGGGGGCGGAAAACGAGCAAAAAAGGCCTTGTAGTCCGCTTCCGCCAACTCGCGCGTCTCCTTGTCTTCCAAATTGGCATAGTGAAAACGCGGACAGCATGTCTTGACTAAGGTGGTCTTGCCAGACTGGCGCGGCCCAAACACCGTAACCACCGGGTATTCCCCCAAGGCCTCTCGCAAGACTGGCTCCATACTCCTTTTAATCATTTCCATTTTCCTCGTTTTTGCGCCAGAAAACCGCCTGGCTCTATGAATGGTAGTTTATCTTTTTGCGCGGTTCCCCATGAAACCCTTATGGGTAACCGCGCTTTCGGACAATAAGAATATAGTGTTTAGGGCGTAATTTTCAATTCCAATTTGAAAAATACGCCCTAAATTGACGCAATCCCGCCAGAGTGCGCGGCTTTCAGCCGTCGATGGCGTCGAGGAGGGGGGCGGGATTGTCGGCGAGGCGTTGGCGGGCGTCGGCGGGGACGGCGATGCGGAGGGCGAAGGTGCGCAGATAGTCGCTTTCAAGGGAGGCGCGGTGGTCCTTGTCCTGGTCGAAGAGCCAGTAGTCGCGTTCGCCGCCGTTGAAGATGCGCAGGTCCTTCGGGAGGAGTTTGGTGAAATAGGGCATGGCGGCGAGGACGAGTTCGCCTGGCTGGAGCCCTGCGGCGCGCGCGAGGGCGTCCTCGAAGGCGCGCAGGAAGTCGAGGTTGAGTGCGTGCTGGGAGAAGTGGGCCAGGCGCGCGCGCGGCCATTCGAGGACGGCGATGGGCTTGCCGACGGCGTTTTCGACATACGCGTATCCAGTCGGCTTGATGCAGAGGCAGGTGCGCGGCAGATCGCGCGCAATGAGGCGCCGCATCAGCGTCCGCGCCAGGGGGGACTGCGCGTGCGCGAGGAAGTCGAGGAGCTGGAAGTCGGTCATGCGCCAGAGGTCGTCTTCGCGGCTGCGGTCGAGGGTGAGTTCCTCCTGGAGGGCGCGCTGGAGGATGCGCTGGGCGATGAGGGCGGTCTTGTTGAGGTAGCCGTGCTGGTGGAGATAGGAGTAGAACTTCTGGAGGCGCTTGCCCTCCTCGATGAACTTCTCGTGGAGG
>JAEEXV010000164.1 GCA_016287975.1 Lentisphaeria bacterium
AGGTCGGCTACTCCGAGCGCGGCAACGTCCCCGTCGAGCCACGCCTCTCCGACCAGTGGGTCGGCAAGATGGAAGAACTCGCCAGGCCCGCCATCGAGGCCGTGACCGCCGGCAAGATCAAGTTCCACCCCGACCGCTGGGTCAAGACCTACCTCCACTGGATGGAGAACATCAAGGACTGGTGCATCTCCCGCCAGCTCTGGTGGGGCCACCGCATCCCCGCATACTACTGCCAGAAGTGCGGAAAGGTCTTCGTCGGCAAGGAGGCCCCCGCCAAGTGCGACGCCTGCGGACACACCGAGTTCAAGCAGGACGAGGATGTCCTCGACACCTGGTTCTCCTCCTGGCTGTGGCCCTTCTCCGTCTTCGACTGGCCCAACGAGACCCCCGAACTCAAGCGCTTCTACCCCACCGACACCCTCGTCACGGGCCCCGACATCATCTTCTTCTGGGTCGCGCGCATGATCATGGCGGGACTGCGCTTCATCGGCGACATCCCCTTCAAGGACGTCTACTTCACCTCCATCATCCGCGATGAAAGCGGGCGCAAGATGTCCAAGAGCCTCAACAACTCCCCCGACCCCCTCGACGTCGTCAGCACCTACGGCGCCGACGCCCTCCGCTTCACCATCATCTACATCGCCCCCATCGGACAGGACATCAAGTACTCCAACGAGAAGTGCGAGATCGGGCGCAACTTCGCCAACAAGATCTGGAACGTCGTCCGCTTCCGCCTCCAGCACGGCGCCGCCTCCCCCGCCTGGAACGACATCTCATCCCTCCAGGAAAAGGACCTGCGCCCCGACGACCAGTGGATCCTCGCCCGACTCGACAAGATCACCCGCACCGTCACCGCCGACCTCGAGCAGTTCAACTTCAATGACGCCGTCAAGGCCCTCTACGACTTCGTCTGGAACGAGTTCTGCGACTGGTACCTGGAATCGGCCAAGCCCGCGCTCTACGCGCCCGCAGGCGCCTCCAGCCCCACCCTCCAGGTCTTCGACTACTGCCTCGGCACCTTCCTGCGCCTGCTGCATCCGTTCATGCCCTTCGTCACCGACGAACTCTACCACCAGATGGGCTTCTGCGCCGAGGGCGAATCCATCATGCAGGCACCCTGGCCGCAGCCGACTGGCGAGGCCCGTCTCGCGGAACTCGGCGCCACCGCCGCGGTCGAAACCATGAACGCCGCGAAGTTCGACCTCATCCGCGCGGTCCGCAACCTCCGCGCCAACTACCAGATCTCCACCTCGCTGCCGATCGACATCGTCATCCAGCCCGCCTCCGCCGAGGCCCGCGAATTCCTCCAGCGCGACCAGCAGTCCTTCTCCGCGCTGCTCGTCGCCAAGACCCTCGCCTTCGGTGAAAAGCCCGCAGGCCCCGCAGGCGTCGCCCTCTCCGGCCTCGGCACCGCATTCGTGCCGCTCGCAGGCATCGTCGACCTCGGCGCCGAGATCGAACGCCTCAAGAAGCAGGAGGCCGAGGCCCTCAAGTACATCGACCTCGTCCAGAAGAAACTCTCCAACCAGAACTTCGTAGCCCGCGCCCCCGCCGCCGTCGTCGAGAAGGAACGCGAGCACATCACCGAGACCGAGGCCAAGCTCGCCCGCATCCGCGAGCAGCTCGCCTCCTTCCAGCAGGCCTAACCCACAGGAATCCACCGCCATGACTGAAGACCAGCAAAAGCAAGTCCTCGAACTCCTCGAATCCCTCCGCGCCAACCTCCAGGCCGACGGCGGAGACCTCGAATTCAAGCGCTTCGACGGAAACACCGTCTACCTCAAACTCACTGGCGCCTGCGGCGCCTGCCCCTACGCCCTCCAGACCCTCAAGGGCGGCATCGAACGCATCCTCCAGGAGCAGGTCTCCAAGGACATCACCGTCGAACGCGAAGCGTAGCCCCCAAGTCTTCGCCGCACCTCACGGCCGTAGCCACGGCGCCCCGCCGTGGCTGCCCCCACAGAGCCAACCAGTCCCCGATTCCGGAAACCCAGTGCCTTCGCGGCCGTAGCCACGGCGCCCCGCCGTGGCTGCCCCGCAGAACAAACCAGCACCCACTTCCGGAAACTCCGGAAACTCCGGAAACTCCGGAAACTCCGGAAACTCCGGAAACTCCGAATTCAAGAGAATCCGCTTCCTGGCGATGGGATTCCTCCCAGGTTCTTTCCCCCGATTCCCGCCCCGAAAAACTCGTAAATCCGCCCCCTCGGCATGACCACGCGGCGCTTTGCCATCCTATCCATCCTGCTGTCCCTGGCGCTGCATTTCGTCTTTTTCCGCGCGACTGAAAAGCTCGCGCTCTCAGGGACGCTTGCGGAAATCTACAGCCCGCGGGATCTCGCGCCCCAGGAGGACGTGTACATCCCGTTCCGCCTCGACACCCTGCCCCCGCCCTCGCCGCCCGCAGACGACCCCAAGGCCACCCAGGGCGACGCGCCGCCCGTCGAGGCGCCCGACGCCCTCCTTGCGCCTGGCGCGCCTGGCAGCCTCCCCGCGCCGCCCACGCCGACCACGATTCCCCTGGATGTCCCGGATGGAGCGGAGGGCGTCGCGGAACTCCTCAAGCAGGCGGAGTTCTTCGAGCAGCCAGAAGACCGCTATGTCATCGCGGGCATCGAAGGCGCCAAGGCGCAGCCCCTGGTCAGCACCGCCCCCGAAACCGCGTTGCAGCCCGTCACCGCGCCGCGCCCCGAAATCCTCGAAATCCCGCTGAGCGCCCTGCCGCCGGCGCGCCAGAACCTCCCTGGCCGAATGCTCCGCCCGCAACTGGAGCGCGTCGCGGTCCCCGCCGACATCCAACTGCCCAGCCTCGCCGCGCCTGGCGAACTCTCCAGCATGCCCGCCGCGGGCGAGACGCGCAGCCTCCAGCTCAAGGCGGGCGGACGCCCCACCTTCGGCATCCCCGACATCCACCTGCCCGCACCCCCCATCCCAGGCGCCACGCTCGCCTCCCACCCCGCCGGCGAAAGCCTGCCCAGCCTCGACCCGAACTCAGGCGCCCTCCCCGCCGTCAACTCCTCTGGCGTCCCGATGCCGCAGGCCATCGACCCCTTCGTCCAGGTCAATGTCACCATCCGTCGCGACGACCACGGCACGGGCGGCTATTTCCAGGTCGACATCCGTCCCAACCGCGACAGCGACGCCGTCCCCGACATCCCCAAGGACCTCCTTTTCATCATCGACCGCTCAGGCAGCATCCCCCGCGGCAAGTACCACCAGTTCCGCGAATCCGTGAAGGAGGCCCTCGCCACCCTCTCCCCCAACGACCGCTTCAATGTCATCGCCTTCAATGACAGCCCCCGCGCCGTCTTCCCCCGCCTCACCCCAGGAACCCCGGAAAACATCCGCATCGCCAACGACCGCATCTCGCGCTTCGAGCACGGCGGCATGACCGACGTCTTCGGCGGCCTCGCGCCCTTCGTCCAGCACAGCAACGGCAATCTCAGCCGCCCCCTGAACATCTTCCTCCTCACCGACGGGCAGTCCACTGTCAACATGCACCGTCCCAACGAGTTCCTACGCCAGATCGTCGATCTCAACCCTGGCAACGTCTCCATCTTCCCATGCAGCGCGGGCGACAAGGCCAACCGCCAGCTCCTCGACTTCCTCGGCTACCTGAACCGAGGGGCCAAGTGCCACGTCAGCGGGAAACAGCCCATCCAGCCCGCCCTCGTCTCCTTCATCGCGCGGCACTCCCATCTCATCGTCATGAACCTCTCGTGCCGCGCCATCAAGGGCGCCACCCCGCGCGAAATCTACCCCAGATCCCTCCCGCACCTCTACCGCAGCGAAGCCCTGACCCTCTTCGGACGCTTCGAGGACATCAACTCCGAACTCGCCCTCCGCATCACCGGCAATGACGCGCAGGGCAAAAAACTCGAGCTCGTCTTCCTCCGCCGCCTCAACGAGTGCCCCGTCGGCGACACCCACCTCCCGCAGCGCTGGGCAGGGCAGAAGATCCTCTTCCTCCTCTCCCGCCTCAACTCCACCGACAACCCCGCCGAGGCACGCAGCCTCAACGCGCAGATCACCGACCTCACCCGCCGATTCAAAATCTACTCGGCCTATTGAACCATGAAACTCCCCGTCATCGTCGCCATGGACCTGGAAGGAGTCCTCGTCCCTGAAATCTGGATCGCCTTCGCCGAGAAGACCGGCATCCCCGAACTGCGCCTCACCACCCGCGACGTCCCCGACTACCACGCCCTCATGATGGGCCGCCTCAAGATCCTCCGCGACCACAATCTGAAACTCCAGGACATCCAGGCCGTCATCGCCACCATGCACCCCCTCGACGGCGCCGTCGAATACATCCAGTGGCTCGCCCCGCGCTTCCCGCACGTCATCCTCTCCGACACCTTCTACGAGTTCGCCGCCCCCCTGATGAAGCAGCTCGGCTGGCCCACCCTCTTCTGCAACAACCTCGAAGTCGCCTCCGACGGCACCATCACAGGCTACCACCAGCGCCTCCTCGACGGCAAGCGCCACGCCACCCTCTCCTTCAAGCAGCTCAACTTCCGCGTCGCCGCCATGGGCGATTCCTACAACGACACCGCCATGCTCACCGAGGCCGACCTCGGGATGCTCTTCCGCCCATCCGACAAGGTCCGCCAGCAGTTCCCCCAGCTCCCCGTCGTCACCCAGTATTCCCAGGTCCAGGCGCTCCTCACCGAGTTCGCCGAATAACGCCCCCATGCCTATTCCCACCCAGGACGCCGCCGCCAGTCGCACCATCGGACGCTCCGCCCTCGGCTCCGCCGCAGGAATCCTCGCCAGCCGCTGCTGCGGCCTCCTCCGCGACATGGCCTACGCGGCCTACTGGGGCGCCACCGGCATCGCCCAGGGCGCCTATCACACCGCCTTCGCCATCCCGAACCACTTCCGGGCCCTCTTCGCCGAAGGCGCATTCACCAGCGTATTCGTCCCGATGCTCAGCCGCCATCTCGCCGAGGACGACAGGGAGGGCGCCTGGCGGCTGGCCGACCGCGCCATCTCCATCCAGATCCTCGCCCTCGCCGCCGCCGTCCTCGCCGTCTCCGTCCCGTCGCTGCTGCTCTGGTGGTTCGGCCTGTTCCAGAAGTCCCCCACCACCCGCCTGACGCTGCTGATCCTGCCGCTGCTGATGCCCTTCGCGATCCTGACCTGCGCGCAGGGCGCCTTCTCCGCCCTCCTCAACTGCGTCAAATCGTTCCTGCTGCCCACCTCCCTGCAGTCCGTCTTCAACCTGATCCAGATCGCCGCCATCGGCGTCCTCGCCCTCTTCTGGCGAAACGACCAGCTCATCGCCCTCCTCCTCTTCTGCCTCTCCACCCTCCTCGCGGGCGCCGTGCAGCTCGCGGCCCTGATGCTCGCCGCCCGCCGCAAGGGCTACCGCTTCCACTTCGCCCCCGTCTGGCGGGACGAGGAGGTGCAGACCCTCTGCCGCAAGATGGTCCCTGGACTCCTCGGCGCAGGCGTCACCCAGTTCAACAACCTCATCGACAAGGGGCTCGGCCTCTGGCTCGGCAGCGCCGCCATCGGCGCGCTCCACCACAGCCAGCGCCTCGTCTACCTCCCCACTGGACTCTTCGGCGCCGCCATGGGCATCGCCTGCCTCCCCGCCATCTCCCGCGCCACCGCCCGCCACGACGACGCCGAGGTCGTCTCCTCCACCTCCTTCGCGCTGCGCCTGCTCCTCTTCCTGACCCTCCCCTGCACCGCCCTCCTCCTCGCCACAGGCACCGACCTCGTCACCATCCTCTTCGCCCGCGGCGCCTTCCAGACCGAGGCCATCCGCGAATCCGCCTGGGCCCTGCAGTTCTACCTGCTCGGCCTCCCCGCCTTCTGCTGCGTCAAGGTCGCTGTAGCCCCCTTCCACGCCCGCCTCGACACCAAGACCCCGATGCTCGTCTCCTTCTGGATGGTCGGCCTGAACCTCGTGCTCAACCTCACCCTGATGCAGTTCCTGCGCCAGGGCGGCCTCGCCCTCGCCACCGCCATCTGCTCCTGGATCAACCTCATCTCGCTGCTCGCCCTCAACCGCCACCACACCCGCGGCTGGTCCCCGCTCGCCTTTCTGCTCCAGGCAATCCCCCTCCTCCTTGCCGCCGCCGCAGCAGGCGCCGCCGCCTTCGGCGCCCGCCACGCCCTCCTCCGCCTCGCCGTCATCCAAAATCTCGCCCGCTTCCCCAAGAGCCTCGCACTCTTCTGCGGCGCAGGCGCCGCCGCCGCCATCGCCTATCTCCTCGCCTGCCTCCTCCTCCGACGCCCCGAACTCATCGAAGTCCGCCGCCTCACCCGACGCGCCCCCGCCCCCTCGCCCGCTCCCGCACCATTCCCCGCTCCCCAAAAAGCCCCGCACATCCCTTGAATCCCTTGCATTAGTGCGCCTGCCAATCCCCCTTCCCGCCCAATCCCGCCCATGTCCCCCTCTCCCAAAAGCACCTCCCTCACCCCGGAGCCGATGAAGGCCTTCCTGGTCGGCTTCCAGCATGCAGGCGACACGCCCATGCAGGCGGAGATCCTGCTGAACGAACTCGGCGAACTGGTCGACACCGCGGGCATGGTCGTCGTCGGCTCGCAGGTCGCCAAGGTCCGCGACTTCGACCCAGGCACCATCCTCGGCAGCGGCAAGGTGCAGGAGCTGCGCGACCTCGCCTGCCAGATGGGCGCGGAGGTCATCGTCACCGACGACTTCCTCTCCCCCTCCCAGCAGCGCAACTGGGAAAAGGGCACCTCCCTCGCCGTCATCGACCGACAGGAGGTCATCCTCGACATCTTCGCCGCCCGCGCCCAGACCCGCGAGGCGCGCCTGCAGGTCCAGCTCGCCCGCGCCAACTACGAACTCCCGCGCCTCGTCCGCAAATGGAAGCACCTCAACCGACAGCGCGGCGCCGCCGGCGGCCTCGGCGGACGCGCCCAGGGCGAGCAGCAGCTCGAACTCGACTCCCGCGTCATCCGACGGCAGATCCAGCGCCTCAACGACGAACTCGCCGAAGTCCGCAAGCAGCGCGACGTCCAGCGCAGCCAGCGCCTCAGGAAACCCGTCCCCGTCCTTGCGATCGTCGGCTACACCAACGCAGGCAAGTCCTCCCTGCTGAACCGCCTCACCCACGCGCAGGTGCTGGTCGAAAACAAACTCTTCGCCACCCTCGACCCCACCGTGCGCCGCCTCGCCCTCCCAGGCGGCCAGGAGGTGCTCCTCGCCGACACCGTCGGCTTCGTGCGCAAACTCCCGCACCTCCTCATCGAGGCCTTCAAGTCCACCCTCGAGGAGACCCGCCTCGCCGACTACATCCTCGAAATCCTCGACGCCAGCGACGAGGCCCTCGCCGAACACCACGAGACCACCCTCGAAGTCCTCCATGAAATCGGCGCTGGCTCCAAGCCCGCCCTCATGGTGCTCAACAAATGGGACCTCTGCACCCCCGAACGCCGCGAGGAGCTCCGCTTCCACTACCCGGAAGCCCTCCCTGTCTCCGTCCTCACCGGCGACGGCCTCCCCGCCCTCCTCGACCGCATGACCGCCCAGGTCAAGGCCCTCATGCCCGTCCGCCACTACCTCTTCCCGCACCACGCCTACGCCGACCTCGCCCAGCTGCGCAAGTTCTGCTTCGTCGAACACGAGGAGTTCCTCGACGACGGCGTCCACATCGCCGCTCGCATCCCCCTCGCACACCTCCACCAGTGGGACCAGTTCCTCGCCGCCGCACAGCCGCCGAGGCCATAGCCCCTCCGTCCCTTCCCCCCCTCCCCCCCTTCCGCCGCTTCGCCCCTCCCCCCCCCCCCCCCCCCCCCCCCCCCCCGCCCCGCCCCCCCCCCCCCCCCCCCCCCCCCCCCCCCCCCCCCCCCCCCCCCCCCCCCC
>JAEEXV010000165.1 GCA_016287975.1 Lentisphaeria bacterium
GCTGCCGCTGGAGGCGGCGGGCGGCGCGGCGCCTTCGCCGCCTGGGCAGAGCCGCCTGGAGGGGAAGTGCGCACGCCCCGGTGGGGCGCGTCGGGTGGAACAAGCGCGCTATGCGAAACTGCGCGATCCGCATGACGCGGAGGTGCTGGCGTTTCTGGGCGACACTTCGGGGCGCGACGCGCTGCGGGCGATGCTGGAGACGGCGGACTGGGACGCGGGGCGCGACTACCGTGACACGCTGTCCGCCGTCTCCCCGAACACGCCTGTCGACGGGGTGATCTTCGCCTTGCGCGCCATTGGCGGCGCGCGCAAGGCGGTGCTGCGGATGGCGGCGGGGCTGCGGGCGGACGCGGCGTTTTCGCATCTGCGCGCGGTCTCGATGTATTTTCTGCGCTGGCCAGATATCGACGCGGCGCCCGTGCTGGAGCGGCTGCTGACCAGCCCCGACTTCTCGGGGCATGCGGTGCGCACCCTGGCGGAGGCCCGCCGAGGCGGCTGCGCCGAGGAGCGCGAGGCGCGCCTCAAGGAACTCTATGTCGCGGCGGCGCTATACGCCTGCGATGCTCGTTCGGCGCGGGCGCGGACCGTGCTGGAGGCATATCGGGATTCGCTGGAGACGCATCTGTCCTGCTTCGCGGCGGCGCAGTTGAAGGAATAGGCGGCCGCCCGCGTCAGCGCAGTTTGATGAGGATGATGATCACGAGGGGGGTGAGCGCGAACTGGAGGAGCAGGAAGCGCAGGAGCACCTGCGAGTCGGACCAGTTGAAGTTCTTGCGGCAGTGGTCGTGGACGGGGAAGCGGTAGCGCCGCAGGAAGCGGACGAGCCAGATCTGGCGTGCGGCCTCTTCGTCGGTGGCGAAGTTTTCGGGGTGGACGGGGTTGACGACGGAGGAGAGCGGGGGGCGGATGTCGAAGCCGCAGCGCTTGAGGATGAGCAGGATGACGAGTTTGATGAGGCCAGCGCCGCCGTTGACGAAGAGGATGGGGGCGGCGGCGGCGATCATGGCGGGGTTGCCCGAGACGAGGACGGCGATGCCGAGGAGCATTCCGTAGAATCGGCTGCCCGCGTCGCCCATGAGGACCTGGCTGGGGTGGGCGTTGTACCAGAGATATGCGCCGAGGCCGCCGGCGGCGGTGAAGAGGAGGATGGCCCAGGAGGCGCCGTTTTCGACGAGCGGGAGGAGGAGGTAGTGGGCGATTTCGCGGTGCCCGACGATGACATAGAGGAATCCGCCCATGCCGACGAGGCCGAAGAGCGCGAGTGAGCCTGCGACGCCGTCGACGCCGTCGGAGCAGTTGACGACATTGATCATGATCCAGATGACGGCGGTGCCGACGAGGACGTATGCCCAGAGCGGGAGGAGGAATCCGCCGCCAGGGAGGGGGCCCTTGATGAAGGGCAGCCAGAGGATGGGCTTCTGCCAGACGCCGAGGGTCCAGGCGGCGAGGACGGAGGCGACGAGGTCGAGGCATCCCTTGCGGATGCGCCCCCAGCTGTCGTGGCTGCGGTCGTCGAGGTATCCCGTCAGCATGATGACGAAGAGGCAGAATCCGATGAGGAGGTATTCCCAGTAGAAGGGCATGACGAAGAAGATGCAGGCGAGGAAGATGAGGACGACGATGAGTCCTGCGCCAGTGGGCTTGCCCTTGGCGGCCTCGGAGTTGGCGACGAAGTTCTTGCCTTTGTCGTGGGGGAGGAGATGCCAGAGGCGCGGCAGCAGGAACCAGGTCAGGAGGGTGGCGGCGAAGGCGCCGATCAACATCAATACAATGCGGGAATCCAGCAGGCGGAACGGGCCCCAGATCTTGGTCAGGAAATGCTCGGAGAGGTAGGGAAACATACGTTTTTTGGTGGAAGGTTCAAGGCTAACGGCGAAAGGCGGAGGAAAGGGAACCGTCTCTGCCCGCGGTCGCTTCGGCCGCCTATCGGCTGTCCTTTGCGAAGGCGAGGTCGCCGATGGCGACGGGTGCGTCGGCGTCTTTGGAGAGGATGGCGAATCCGCTGCGTGGGAGTCGCCTGGCGATGGTCTGGGCGAGGGCGGGGCCGCCGACGAAGACGGCGGTGGAGAGGGCGTCGGAATCGGCGCCCGAGGCGGTCACGGCGGTGGCGGAGAGGCAGGCCTCGACGGGGAGGCCCGTCGCGGGGGAGAGGATGTGGCCGACGGGGCGCTTGCCGTCGGCGAGGGGGCGTTCGGCGTTGGAGCTGGTGGCGATGAAGCGGTGGTTGCAGCCAGCGAGGATGGCGAGGGGGGCATCGCCATCGACCAGCGGGCGGATGGCGACCTGGCCCGCGCCAGGCGCGCCGTCGGGCTGGCGCAGATAGAGGTTGCCGCCGAAGTCGAGGAGGCAGGCGGTGAAGGCGGGGCGGTCGGCGACGGGGCGGGCGAGGTCGAGGGCGAGGCCCTTGGCGAGGCCGTTGAAGTCGAGGCGCATGCCGTCGGCGGTCTTGGTGACGGTGCGGGCGGTCTCGTCGAGGCTCAGGCGCTGGAAGCCGACGCGCTGGCGGACGGCGGCGAGTTCGTCGGGGGCGGGGGTGGTGCCGTCGGCGGCGTGCCGCCGCCAGAGGGCCATAAGGGGGCCGACGGTGACATCGAAGGCGCCGTCGGTGAGGCGCCAGGCGCGCCGTGCGGCGAGGATGGCCTCCCACATCAGGTCGCTGCAGGCGAAGGGGGTGTCGGCGGGGGCGGCGTTGAGGCGGGAGAGCTCGCTGGACGGGTCGAAATAGTTCAGGGTGTCATGGAGACGCTGGCAGATGCGCTGCGCGTCTCCTGCGGCCTGCTGCGCGTCCTTTTCGGGGCCCGTGAAGACGAAGCGGCAGGTGGTGTTGAAAATGAAATAGGTGTATTCGCGCGCGTCGCCTGCTCCGGGGGCGGGGCGGAGGTCGCGTTGCGCCTGGAGCAATGCGGTTGCCTCGCGGGCGCGTCGGCTCGCGTGGAACGCCCAGGCGGCGAGGGCGATGGCGGCGGCGAGGAGGATTCCGCGTGCAAGCCATCGCCGCGGGGAGCAGGAGCGTATGCCGAGGCGGTTCATGGCTGGTCCTGCGGGGGCTTTTCCGCAGGCGGCGTCTTTTCGTCGCCATCGCCATCGCCGTCGGGTGCGTCGGTGCCGTCGGCTTGCCGCTTTTCCTCGCGTTCCTGTTCCTGGATGGCTTCCTCGACGGGGTCGTCGAAGTCATGGGCGAGGTCTTCGGCGGAGCGGGTGGGCGCGGGTTCGGGGAGGCCGAGGAGCTGGTAGACCTCGCGGGCGGTCATGGTCTCCTTGGCGAGGAGGGTCTCGGCGAGGAGGTTGAGCTGGTCGAGGTGGGTGCGGAGGATGGATTCGGCGCGCTCCTTCTGGGCGTCGATGATGCGGCGGATCTCGAGGTCGATTTCGCGCGCGGTCTCCTGGCTGAAGTCCTCGGAGCGGGTGATGTCGCGGCCGAGGAAGAGGTGTTCCTCGCGCCCCGAGTAGTTGACGAGGCCGAGGCGGTCGGACATGCCCCACTGGCAGACCATCTTCTTGGCCATGTCGGTGGCGACGCGGATGTCCTGGGAGGCGCCAGTGGAGATGTCGTCGAGCACGATGGCCTCGGCCATGCGCCCTCCGAAGCAGACGGCGATGAAGTCGAGCAGCTCCTGCCGCCTGGTCATGTACTGGTCGCTTTCGGGGAGGGACATGGTCATGCCCATGGCGTTGCCGCGCGGGATGATGGTGATCTTGTGCAGCGGCAGCGCGTGTTCGCAGTAGATGCCGACGAGTGCGTGCCCCGACTCGTGGAAGGCGGTCAGCCGCTTGACCTTGTCGTCCAGGCGGTGGGAGCGGCGCTCCTTGCCGAAGTGGACCTTGTCGCGGGCCTCCTCGAGTTCGTCCATGCGCACGGCGTCGAGATTGCGGCGGGTTGCGAGGAGTGCGGCCTCGTTGATGATGTTGGCGAGGTCGGCGCCCGAGAATCCCGCGGTGCCGCGGGCGACGATGCGCAGGTCGACATCCTCGGCGAGCCTGGTCTTGCGGGCGTGGATCTTGAGGATGGCGAGGCGTCCGCGCAGATCGGGCAGGTCGACGGTGATCTGGCGGTCGAAGCGTCCTGGGCGGAGGAGGGCTGGGTCGAGGACGTCGGGGCGGTTGGTGGCGGCGATGACGATGACGCCCTTGTTGGCCTCGAAGCCGTCCATTTCGACGAGCATGGCGTTGAGGGTCTGTTCGCGTTCGTCGTGTCCGCCGCCGATGCCGGAGAAGCGGGAGCGGCCGACGGCGTCGATTTCATCAATGAAGATGAGGCACGGGGCGTTTTTCTTGCCTTCCTCGAACATGTCGCGGACGCGGGATGCGCCGACGCCGACGAACATTTCGACGAAGTCGGAGCCCGAGATGGAGAAGAATGGGACCTTGGCCTCGCCCGCGATGGCCTTGGCGAGGAGGGTTTTGCCCGTCCCAGGGGGGCCGACGAGGAGGACGCCGCGTGGGATCTTGCCGCCGAGGCGGGAGAACTTGGCGGGATCCCTGAGGTAGTCGACGATTTCGGCCATGTCCTCCTTGGCCTCGTCGCATCCCGCGACGTCGGCGAAGGTGACGGGGGCCTGGTTGGGGTCCATGCGTCGGGCGCGGGACTTTCCGAAGGAGAAGACCCCCTGTCCGTTGGCGCGCATCTGGCGGCTGAAGATGAACCAGAAGAACGCGATGAGGAGGACGGTGGGCAGCATCATGAGGAGGACGTTGGTGAAGGTGCTGCCTGCGGCCTTGAAGGAGAAGTCGGCTCCCGAGGTGCGGAAGAGTTCCTGGAGGACGGGGTCGATGAGCACGCGGGTATGGAAGTTTCGCGTGGACTTCTGGTCGGGGGGGATGCGCGCCTTCCCCTTGATGGAGAGGATGGAGGAGCCGTTGGCGGGGTCGGTGATCTGGAACGCGACGATGCTGTGGCTCCTGAGGAGCTGCTCGAACTGGAACTGGGTGAGTTCCAGGGGCTTTTCCTTGCCGTGCATGCTGTAGTATCCAGCCATCGGGATGACGATCAGCAGCAGGATCCAGAAGAGGTACTGCCAGGTGGAGATGCCGTTGCGCGGGCGGCGCTTGTCGTCGGGCGCGTTCGGCGCTTGCTTTTGCGGCGGCTCTGGCTTGGGAGGGGGATTGCTCATGGATGCGGGGGGGGCGGGGGCAAATAAAAGCGCCTGGCGACGTGTTGGCCGCCAGGCGGAGACGCGGCTTGGCAGGGGCGCGGCTTGGCAGGCCCGCGGCGTCCTGTCGCGGCGGGGAGGAGTTATTTTTTGAGGAAGGCCAGGGCGAGGAGCCCGAGGACGACCACGACAAGCAGAGCGATAATGATGTTGATGACCATGTTCTGCTTGCGGTTGTCGCGGAGGGCGGTGCTCTTGCGTGAGAACTTGTCGCCGAGGTTCTTCATGGCGGTGCGGTTGACCTCGCCAGTGCCAGTGTCGTCGAGGTTGATGACGGAGATGGTACGGCTTTCGACGCGGTCTCCCTCGATGTCGTCGTAGAGCATTTCGACGCCTCCGACCTGGAGGATGTCGCCGTTTTTGAGTTTGACGGACTGGTCGGCGGTCACGGGCTGGGAGTTGACCTTGGTGCCGTTGGTGGAGCCGTTGTCCTGGAGGGCGTAGCTGTCGCC